>WRCO01000031.1 GCA_009783855.1 Alphaproteobacteria bacterium | reverse complement strand
GTGTGTGTGTGTGTAGCTTTCTGCGGGTTTCAGAGGATTGACCCTTTGGCCGGGCCGAATATACTCGACCCCCACATGATTATCAATATCACACTTTTGGGATTCCATAACGAAATTGTATCATACGTTTTCGCTGTTTAGCAAGGGGGAATATTAACAGCCCCGTCGGCGAATTCGATTTCGGCGGGAGCTTTGAATTCTGCGGACTTCGACACGATTTTTCCATCATGACGGACGATTGCAAACCCGCGTCCCAAAACATTTTTATAAGACAGCGATGACAACATCTGGGCCGCGTGCGCAATCGATTGCCGCGCGGTGTTCATTTTATTTTGCAAAATTATATTCATCCGCGCGCCAATGTCGTCAAGGCGTTGCGCGCGCTCCATAATCATTTGCTTTGGCGATTTCACGGCAAGCCCCGCGATAATGTGACGAAATGATTGCAGTCGCGAAATAAATCCGTTTGTTAAGCGATGCGATAAATTTTCAATTTCGGCGATGATTGATATTTTCGTGGGAACCACGATTTCCGCGGCTCCGGTGGGTGTCGGCGCACGAACGTCCGCCGCGAAATCTACAAGCATCCAATCCGGTTCATGTCCCACGCCGGACACGATTGGGATTTCCGACGCGGCGACCGCGCGAACAACGATTTCTTCGGAAAACGGCAAAAGGTCTTCCAAGCTTCCCCCGCCGCGCGCAACGATAATCACGTCGACGTTTTTCTGTTTGTTAAAGTATTCTATGCCGGCGGCGACTTCTTTTGCGGCCGCGTCGCCCTGAACCTGTGCGGGATACAGCATGACGCGCACCGGAAATCTTTCGCGTAATCTGTTTTGAATATCTTGGAATGCGGCGCCGGTGGGCGATGTCACGATGCCTATAACCCCCGGAAACCGCGGCAAAGTGCGCTTTCGCGCCACATCAAACAATCCTTCGGCCGAAAGTTTCCGTTTGCGCTCTTCCAACATTTTAAGAATCGCGCCGGCGCCCGCCATTTCGATTTCGCTGACGACAATCTGATAATTCGACCGCGCGGGATATGTGGTGAATTTTCCGGTGACTATGACTTCCAACCCGTCCGCAAGGTTGAAATTCACCGGCGTTCCGCGCCATATAATGACGCTTATTGCCGCCGCGGTGTCCTTGATTGTCATGTAAATATGGCCGGACGTCGCGCGCGTGATTTGCGAAAGTTCGCCGCGGATTTTTATGACCGGGAACGCGGTTTCCACAACGCCTTTCAGCAACGCCGCCGCATCGGATACGGAAAAAACCATATCGGGTTTTACAAAGGGTTCGAGCTTTGGAAGTGTCATGAGACGACTATATCATAAATTACAATTCGGTCAAGGGCCAACGTGGGCGCGGCGCAACCGGTTCTTTGACGATGCGCCCCAATCGGAAATTTTCAATTCCCGCCCACGCAATCATCGCGCCGTTATCGGTGCAAAGGGAAAGCGGCGGCGCGGCGTATTGCAAATCATATTCCGTCGCCAATCGTTCAAGCATCGCGCGTATGGCAGAATTTTTCGCAACACCGCCGGCAACCACAAGGGCGGTCGGTTTTGCTTTGGCAATGCGTCCGTCCTTCATCGCGTTGCGCATCCGGTTCTCCATGCAATCCACAACCGCCGCCTGGAACGATGCGCAGAAGTCGTTGATGAATTCATCGGACCGTAGGGGCAAATGATTGTTTGCCCCTATAATAGTACGCGCCGATGTTTTAAGACCGCTGAATGAAAAATCACAACCCGCCCCCGCCTTCGCGGGGGTGACAGACCCACATAACGGTCGCGGGAATTTGAACTTTGTTGGGTCGCCGCCCGCGGCGCGCGCGTCTATCACAGGGCCGCCGGGATATCCAAGGCCCAGCATTTTCGCAACCTTGTCGTAACATTCGCCCGCGCTGTCGTCCAATGTCTGTCCGATAATTTCATAATCGCCGACGCCGCGAACCAACAAAATTTGCGTATGTCCGCCGGACGCCAACAAAAGAAGAAACGGAAATCCGGTGTTGTTGGTAAGACGCGGCACCAATGCGTGTCCTTCCAAATGATTCACCGCGACAAGCGGCTTTCCGGATGCTTGCGCCATTCCGACCGCGCCAAGCCATCCGATTAAAACTCCGCCGATAAGTCCCGGTCCCGCCGTCGCCGCGATAACATCGACGTCGTCGATTGTTTTTCCCGCATCTTCAAGCGCGCGGCGCACGACTTCTTCAAATGCAAGGATATGTCCGCGCGCCGCCAGTTCGGGAACCACGCCGCCGAATTTTTGATGGTCGGGAACTTGGGAATAAATCACATGAGAAAGGATGTTGCGGTCGCTGTCGACAAGCGCGGCCGACGTTTCGTCACAGCTGGATTCTATGCCAAGGCAAAGCACCGGCGCTTTACGTGCTGCCATTATTGTTGTTCTCGCTTAACGCTATGCCTGCGGCGCAAAGGGCGGCGGCGTCGCGGACTTTCATTCGTCCGGCATCGGGCATGGTCGCGATGCGGTCTATGCACCTGACCATAAGTTCGTTGTTTTCAAGGGATACGGTAAGGATTTCCACCGCGACCGCGCGGCGCGATTCGCTTGACGCCTGCCATGTGCGAAGGTCGCCTTCTTCAAGCGAGGTCGGGCGCATCGACATAAAGAACGCGAAAGACGCAAGGGCAAGCGCCAAGATTCCGACCAAAAGTTTGAAATTGATTTTTACAAAGTCCGTGGTTTTCATATTTTATTCACACCTTGTTAGCCATAAATCGTATTCCGCATCTTGAAGCGGGTTGTCGCCCGGCGCGGATGCGGTCATCCATCCGCTGAAAATCCTTATCCGCGGCGCGGCGGGGGTCGCGCGTTTTGCAATTTCGACGAACATAAAGCTGTCATGAGCGGCGAACGGTTGGGTATCCCTGCATGCGCGCACAAGTATTTCCAATTTCTCCCATTCGGTGCGCACGCCCACCGGCGCGTGGAGTGTCCGCGCACGTCCGGCGGCCTTGTCCATCACGCGGATGACGGCGACGTCGCGCGTTATGAAGTCTTCGGCGGCCGGCGCTGCGTTTGCCGCAAAACCGCAAACAAAGAGCATAGAGCATAAAGCATAGAGCATGGATGCTTTTTTCAAGTCTCTAAAATTGCACTTTGTCATCAACATTTGTCCATGCTCTTTGCCCGATCTTACTTCATCAAGAACAAACTTAAGTATCAC
>WRCO01000030.1 GCA_009783855.1 Alphaproteobacteria bacterium | reverse complement strand
TCTAATATATTAGACAACTTGATTTTCTGCCGTTTTTATGGTTGTCTGCCATAGTAGACAGTCAAAACCGGAAACTGAAAATTGGGAGTTTCTGAGATTGTTCTAATAACTTAACAGTTCCCCTTTTTTAATTTGACTTTGATCTTTTTTAAGATACAATGGGCGCAAGCAGAAACAATCCTTTGGCTGTGGCCATGGGGCACCGAACGGCGAGAATCGCTTTCGGTGGGTTTTTAATGAAGAAGTGGCAAGTACTTACACTTACACTAACACTTGGAGAAAAAAATGGCAGTTGCAATCAGACTTTCACGCCACGGCGCAAAAAAGCGCCCCTATTACCATATCATCGTCGCGGACAGCCGCATCGCCCGCGATTCCGGAAACATACTTGACACCGTTGGGAAATACGACCCGATGCAGCCAAATGAATCCGGCAAACGCGTTCTTCTTTTGGAAGATAAAATCAAGGCGTGGCTTGCCAAAGGCGCGCGTCCGTCCGACCGCGTTTACAAATTCCTTGCCAATGCCGGACTTGTCGCCGCGAAACCGCATCCGGTGCAGACAAAGAAGAATCAACCGTCTGAAAAAACATTGATGAAAATCAAAGACCGCGAAGCAAAGCTTGAAAAAGCCCGCGAAGCGGAAGAAACTGCAAAAGCGGCGCCGATAGTTGAAGAAGCGCCGGCGGTCGAAACCGTGGCCGAAGAAACACCGGCGGAAGCGCCCGCGGAGCCCGTCGCAGAAGCTGTCGCGGAAGCCGAAGCAGCGCCGGGAGCACCGGCGGAAGAGCCTGTGACGGAAGAAGCGCCAGCAGAAGCCGCCGCCGCCGCGGAATAATCGCGCATGACGATGCCCGCCAAAATCTTGGTCGGAAAAATTGTCGGAACCCAAGGGCTTTGCGGTGAACTGCGCGTGCAGACGTACACCGAAAGTCCAGAAGATTTTCGGGACATGAATATAGGGACGGGGTCGCCCCTGCGGTTAAAATTCGTTCGCAGGGTTCCGAATTCGTCGGTCATCATAATGAAAGCGGCCGGGGTCGATAATCGTGACGCGGCGGACGCGCTTCGCGGAACCGAATTGTTTATCGACCGCGGTGCCCTGCCCGCGCTTTTGAATGACGAATACTATCAGGCCGATTTAATAGGAATGCGCGTAATCGGTATTCAGCATCCGAACACCGTATCCGAATACCGAATACCGACAGTCGCCGCCGTGCATAATTTCGGCGCTGGAGATATTCTTGAACTTGACAACGGGGGCATGGTTTCTTTTGCAGGCGCAAAAGTCGACATGGGAAAAAGAGAAATAACCGTGGAGAACCAAAATGGCAGATAAAATGATATATCTAATCGAAACGGACGGAAGCCGCGATACGGCTCATCCTCCGTTTTCCATTGATTGCACCGCGCGCACGTTCGCCGGCAACATGTGCGCCATAACGACGGCATTTTCCAAAGTGCCCGGAATAAAGAAAATTAAGGAAAGCCGGACCGAAGTTCATTTCGAAGTGACTTCGGCCGCGCTGAAAAATTTCGATGCTTTGAAAAAACAAAAAAGCTCTGTCATTTGCGGAGGATGCCGTAACAGATAACCGGGACGTATATTTGGGAGAGAGACAGACCCAAAAGGATACGAAATGCAAAGAATTTTTAACTTTACGACATACATAAACGGCAAACCCGCCGGAGAGACAAGCGTCACGGTCGGCTGCGTCTTGAGGCCCGGATATAAAGTCCGGCATAAATGCCTTGTCGAAATTGAACTTGAAAAAGCATTCCCAAACTTGATAAAAATCAACGAATGCCAACGCGAGGACAACGATTTTGTAATAGACGAAGACGGCCGCGTGGCGCAAGAGACGGACGAAAACGGCGGTCCGGTGAAGAGTATGGAAGTCGATTATATTTTCCAAGCGCGGAAAAGCTATTCCGAATTGGCGGGCGGCGTGGACTCTATCATCGATGTCTGCAACAGCTGTGCGAACAGGGGCAAAGTCAAAGAATAAATGCACTTTAACATCATAACCCTTTTTCCGGAAATGTTCCCGGGCACGCTTGGCGGCGGTGTTGTCGGCCGCGCGCTTGATTCCGGCGTATGGTCCTTTGATGTCATAAATCCGCGCGATTTCGCGACGGATAATTATGCAAGCGTCGATGACGCCGGGTTCGGCGGCGGCGCCGGAATGGTTATGAGGGCGGATATTCTGGGCGATGCAATCGAAAGTGTAAAATGCAAAGTGCAAAGCGCAAATGAAAAGCCGGGGCCGATAATCTATTTTTCTCCACGCGGCAAAGTCTGGAATCAAAAGATGGCGCGGGAATTTGCAAATAATCGCACTTTACACTTTACAAATTGCACATTGATTTGCGGCCGGTACGAAGGCATAGACCAGCGTGTAATCGACGAATATGGCATCATGGAAATTTCCATCGGCGACTATATTTTGTCCGGCGGGGAAATCGCCGCCCAAGTTTTTATTGACAGCATCGTCCGTCTGGTGGATAATGTCGTGCATTCGCCCGAATCCACGGCGAATGAAAGTTTCGAAATCGGGGGGTTGGAATGGCCGTTATATACCCGCCCGTCGGCATGGCGCGGACGCAATGTCCCAGAAGTCCTGCTGTCCGGTCATCACGGCAATATAGAAAGATGGCGGAAAGAACAATCGGACGAGATAACCAAGGAACGTCGTCCGGACCTGTTGAAGTGATAGCGTAAGTGATAGTGTTAGCAGTATGAACTTGTCGGAAAAGTTCCCGCAACATCAAGGCTGCTGCCATTATCACCTGCACCAACCACTTTGCGAACGAAGTGAGCAAACAATGAGCAATATCATTAAAAAAATAGAAAAACAACAAATTGAAAAACTTGCCAAGGGTAAAAAAATCCCGGAATTCAAGGCGGGCGACACAGTCAAAGTCGGCGTGAAGATTAAAGACGGCGACAAATTCCGCACCCAAGTATTCGAAGGCGTCGTCATCGAACGGTCGGGAAGCGGTCCTACCGCCGCATTCACCGTGCGCAAAGATTCGTACGGCGTCGGCGTTGAACGCAAATTCCCGCTGTATTCGCCGGCCATCGATTATATCGAAAAAGTGCGCATCGGCAAAGTGCGCCGCGCGAAATTATTCTTCCTTCGCGCGCTGTCCGGCAAAAAAGCCCGCATAGTCGAAGATTTGGCGGCAACCGCGGCGGAAAAGAAAGCGCAACAATAATTTTTTCGCGCAGAGCGCGAAGAAATTAGAGCAAAGAGCATGGACAAATGTTGATGACAAAGTGCAATTTTAGAGACTTGAAAAAAGCATCCATGCTCTATGCTTTATGCTCTATGCTCTTTGTTTGCGGTTTTGCGGCAAACGCAGCGCCG
>WRCO01000029.1 GCA_009783855.1 Alphaproteobacteria bacterium | reverse complement strand
TTGATAGACGAATTGCAGAAACGCGGCATTTCTGTGGCCGGAAGCGACCGAATACGGCTTCCAGACTTTCCTGCAGTGCGGGATTTGATTAATCTTGGGCGGTGGGCGACGGACACTTCCGACGATTACATGCTTGCATGCGTGCTTAAATCGCCGCTTTTCCGCCTTTCTGAGGCCGACTTGTTCAAATTATGCCACAAACGCGACGGAAATCTGTTTGAAATGGTGAAAAAACAGCATCCGAAAATTTTCACAGCGCTTGAACCCGTCGTATCGTTGTCAAAATTGCCGCCGTATTCTTTCTTTATGAAAGTCTTGGGGATGAATGATAATCGCGCACGAATGATTGGCGCACTTGGAACGCAAATTATCGACCCGTTGGAAGAATTTCTTACGATATGTTTATCATACGAAAGAACGCAAGCAGGCGGTCTTCAAAAATTCATAAAATGGTTCGTGGACGGCGGTTCGGAAATCGTCCGCGAAATCGACAAAAATGCGGGGGTTCGCGTTGTAACGACCCACGGGGCAAAGGGGCTGGAAGCGCCGGTCGTATTTATCATCGACACGATAAAAAACCCAAAAACGCCCGGTGCGACACGGATTGCGGAACCTGTCGGCGTTCCGCAAAACGGCAACGCGTTCCTGTGGAAAGGACGTCTTGACAAGACGGATAAATTTCTGCTAGCCGAATCGGAAAGGCACGAAAAATCGCTCGCCGAATACTACAGATTGCTGTATGTCGCGATGACGCGCGCACGCGACAGGTTGTATATTTTCGGATTCAAAGGCGCGCGCGATGCTTCCGAAAATTCATGGCATGAAATGTTGTGGAAAATTTTGCCGAATCATCCGAATGCGAAAATAAATCAGGACGGAAATGTCATAATATCATGAGCAAAATTCTTGAAACCTTGAATGCAAGAAAAAAACAAAAGTTCGCAACCGGCCGCGGCACTGCGATTCACAAGAAATTACAGCATGCGCCGCCGGGTTTACCCGAACTTGCGCAGTTTTTTGATAAAAACAGCCGTGCCGAGGTTCCAATCGCCGGAAATATAGGCGGAAAATTCATAAGCCGGCGCATAGACCGCCTTTGCGTAACAAAAGATGCGGCGGAATTCCTTGATTACAAGACAGATACGGATAAAAACGCCCGCCGCGCCGCGTATACGGCGCAAATGCGTGAATATTCGGCACTGATTTCAATGATATACCCGGGGCGAAAGGTTTCCGGATATATTTTATGGCTGCACGATTGGACGCTTGAAAAATTCGTATGAACCCCGTATAATCCGGCTATGTTAACGCGTTTGCACATTTCTAATATAGTATTAATCGACAAACTGAACATTGAATTCGGCGCGGGGCTTAACGCTCTTACCGGCGAAACCGGCGCGGGCAAAAGTATTTTGCTTGACGCGCTTGCGCTTGCGCTTGGCGCGCGAAGCGACGCGGGATTATTGCGAAGCGGCGCGGACACCGCGCAAGTTATCGCAGAGTTTGAAAATATAGGGGCCGAATATCTTCAACCCTTGCAGGAACACGGTATCGAAATCTCTGACGAACTTGTCCTTCGGCGCACGCTTTTTGCCGACGGCAAATCAAAGGCGTGGATAAACGATGTTCCGGTAAGCGTAAAAATATTAAAGACTGTGGGCGACGCGCTTGTCGAAATTCACGGACAGTTTGAAAACCACACCCTGCTTGACCCCGCGACGCACATCGCATCTCTTGATGAATTTGCGACACGCCTTGGGCCCGATGGGGCGGGGCGCACCGGCGGATACGCCGCGGTTTTGACCGCGACAAAACTTGCGTACGGCGAATGGAAATCCGCCGATAAAAAATTAAAAGAATTGCAAGAGCTTTTGAAAAAATCCGCGGAAGAACGCGAGTATTTGGAACACAATGTCCGCGAGTTGGAATCGCTTAATCCCGCCCTGGGCGAAGAAATGGAATTATCGTCGCGCCGGGCGCAAATGATGGATGCGGAAAAAAACGCGGGCATTTTAAGCGATGCGAAATCCGCGCTTTCCGGCGGCGGCAAAGGCACTGCGGAACAAATATTTTCTGCGGCGCATATTCTGGAGCGCATAAAAACAGACCCGAATCCGTATCAACCACAAATAGACAAACTGTACGAAGCCGGCGGAATCATTGGCGAAATCGCGGAACAATTGTCGCCCCTGGCGATGGACATCGGCGATTTGGAATCAACGGAAGAGCGCCTGTTCGCGCTTCGCGCCGCGGCGCGCAAACATCGCGTGACGGTCGACGAATTGCCGGACAAATTAATCGAAATGCGCGAACAATTGAACGCGATTGACGATTCGGACGCTTCATTAAAAAAACTGACCGCCGAAGTTCAAACAAAAAAATCCGAATACGATAATTATGCGGCGGCGCTGTCGGCCGCGCGTACCGCGGCGTCCAAAACTTTGCGCGCGCAAATTTTGAAAGAGCTGCCCGATTTGAAATTGGGTCAGGCGGATTTCGAAATCAATATAGAACAGGGGCAGCCTTCCGCAATCGGCACGGATGCGGTCACGTTTATGATAAAGACAAATCCCGGTTCGAATTTCGCTCCGCTTCATAAAATTGCATCCGGCGGAGAACTTGCGCGGTTTATGTTGGCGTTGCGCGTTGTCCTTATGGGCGACAAAACCGGGGCGAAAACATACATATTCGACGAAGTCGATTCCGGCATTTCCGGCGCGACCGCGGCGGCGGTGGGTGAAAGGCTTGCGCGGCTTGCCGCAGAGGGGCAGGCGCTTGTAATCACACACAGCGCCCAGGTCGCGGGCCACGCCGACAAGCATTACCTTATCAAAAAATCCAGCACGACAACTGACACAACCACGACCGTCGACGAAATAGACGGCAACCCGCGTATTCTTGAAATCGCGCGCATAATATCCGGCGAAAAAATCACAGACGAATCCGTCGCAAGCGCGAAGCAGTTGTTGAAGAAATAAATTATCAGGGGGCTGTGAATTCGCGAAGCACGGCATTGCGAAAAACAGAATTCTCCGCGGCGGCAAAAGCGCAATTGATGGGACAAAAACCTGCGCACGCGCCGGCCGAACCGTACGGGTCGGAAAATACCCATCCGCCATTGGCATTATCAGCCTGCCGTTTTAAGCGGCACCAGCATCCTGAACCATTGACGGCATGAACCGGAGCGCCCGGTTGTGCGGGCGTGCCCGCGGTATTGCTGCACATAGCTTGAACATGATACGTCGGCCATATACCAAGGACAGGCAAAGCGGCGTGTTGCGCGGCAAAAACAGTAATCCAGTGCGCCCAAGTAGAAACCGTATGCAGATTATAAACCGGATTGGCCGTTTGGAATGCCTGATTCCATGTGTATATTTGCGGAAAGTCGTCCTCGATTGCGCTGAAAGTGAAGAACGGCGCAACCAAGCTGAAAATCTGTCCGGCCGGCGGCATCCGCAGCGTCAACCGCCCGGGCGCGGTACCGCTTGCCAAGGTCCCATACCACACAGTATTTTCTATCCGAACCGCAAGCGCCGGCGAACTTCTCTTA
>WRCO01000028.1 GCA_009783855.1 Alphaproteobacteria bacterium | reverse complement strand
TTTCTGCTATCCACTGACGAACCTGTGCTTCGGTAAGACCCGGATTCTGAGAAATCCACTGACGAACCTGCGCTTCGGTAAGACCAGGATTGGCAGTCATGTAGTCTCTTACAAACTGGTCAATCTCAACTCTTGTAAAGCCGCCTCCTTGGCAATGCGGTCTGCTTGCATTCGCAGATATGTTGCAATCAAGCTCTTGCCGGAGAAGTCTTTCGAATTCTGCCTGGTCAAACGGCGTCGCGGTCGACAAACAAAGTCTGGTGTTTCTGTTTTCGGCCCGGGCACAGTCAAATTCGCCAAGGACACCCGGGTCAATCTGCACCCGGTTGATGATACAGTCTTCGACTCTGATACCAACCGCACTCAACGCGTTTATTGTCGAAGTATTGCTCATATTCACAACACCGCCGGAACTGACATTCGCCACGGCAAGCCTTGCGGCTTCGCTTGACTCGCGCACGGCAAGGATTCCAGAATGTTCCACGTCGTTAATCCGTCTTACGCACGGCGTAACAATCGGCGGCAGTACAATCAATGGACCGCATCTGCAACTGCGCGCTTGTCCGGTCCGTCCGTCTATGATACAGTCGTATCCGGAACCAGGCTGGCACTGGAACCGCGAACAGATACCATCCATTACCCTTGCGGATTGGTTGGTCTGTCCGGCGTTTGTTCCACCGGTTACAATGGCGTTATTACAGGCGGTGAACATCATAGAGAAATCCTGTACAACACAGAATCCTTGACGCGTATCCATTACGCTGTCCGCCATCCGGGATTCCGAAGTTATCCTTACCGTCTGGCTTTCAGCGACAAGTTCAAGACCGGACACCGCAGTGGACACCGATATGGTTCCGCTACGCGCGACCGATACGTTCGGAACGCCCGCGATAAAGCACCTTGTCGTTGTCGTATCGCATGAACAGGTGGCGGGGGCTCCGCATATGTTGAGTGCGCATCTCACATCGCCAAGACATCCGCTTGGGCATGTCGCACCCGGATTCGCTTCCCGTGCTTCGTTGCAGTTGCGGAAGGTCAGTATGGCTGGACGAATAGCTATCGGCGGCTGTTGACACCAGCACTCTTCTACCCGACTGGCTCTTATGTTGCACATAATACTGCCATCTCGTGCTTGGCCTCCGCGACAGTCCACACAGTCTGCCGGACAGGCGCTTCTTGCGGCTTGATTTGCGAATCCGCGAATACGGTCGGCTTCGCCGCAATTGGCAAACGCTCTTGTGCCGTCGCAATTGCCCGTGGCTATGGCCCTTTGCCGGACTCTGTCAACCGCGCTGTCGCAATCTGCGGCGCATATCGGGTTGCTGTCGAAACGCGCGTTGGAACAGTTCGGCGTATTACACACCAAATCGTTCACGCTTCGAAAATTATCATTCGTGGCAAAGCAAGTGTTTTCAAGCGCGCATTGCGGATTCCGGCGGAACCGGATGTTCGTGCAAGCCGGCGCGTGGCAACTGTCGTCATTTGCCGTCGCAACATTCCCGGTTGTGCAATCCGGCACACCGTCCGAACCGCTTCGTACGCAAATACAGGAACGATACCTGCCTTCTCTGTTAAGTATGCAAAGGAATCTTCCGCTTGGGCATCCGGCGCCGACTTGGTGGGCGCATGTGGTCGGAACACCCGAGACAAATTCGTTCGCGGACGGACATGTGTCGCGATATTCTATGCGATCGCCCGCGATACAGCGGCAATTTTCCCAAACCGGCGGCACTACCCTTTGCGGACCCGCACGGCAAACCCAGACCGCGCTCTCGCAAGTGGATACGTTTCCGCATGTCGCGGCATTGCCGGTCGGGCATGCGGACTGTTCCACAACATCCGATGAACGCCCGTCAGTACCGGGGTCGCCGGGTGTGCCGGGCTCTCCACGTTCACCGCGTTCACCGCGCTCGCCGCGTTCACCGCGTTCGCCGCGTTCACCCGGAATCGCGGCCATACACGGCCCCCATCTTGGCGTGCCTTCGGTTATCCATGATTGAACGCCGTCAATACCGCCTTCTCCTCTGCAAGATTGGGTTCTGGCGGCCGTGCCTGCCGGACCTGCCGGACCTTGTGCGCCATCTTGACCGCGTTCACCCGGAATAGCAGTCATACACGGTCCCCATCTTGGCGTGCCTTCGGTTATCCATGTTTGAACGCCGTCAATACCGCCTTCTCCTCTGCAAGATTGGGTTCTGGCGCGTCGTTGGACAGCTTGGTCGACTACGTTTTCTACTTGAGGCGTCGTTACGACCTGTTCTTGAATAAGCATGGGTCTGAAATCCTGTTTTAACACAACTTCGCCGGGTAAAGGAATTTCAATATCGCGAATAATATCTTGCAATTCAGGCGCCGTTACGACCTGTTCTTGGAGAAGCATGGGCCTGAAATCCTGTCTTAACACAACTTCGCCGGGCAATACGATTTCCGCGCCTTCCAAATCTGAAATACGGTTATCAAGACTTTCTTCTATTGCTTCCACCAATGAAACAAGCGCAAATTGAGACATGTCGATGGACGGTCCCGCTGTGCCGCCGCCAACGCCAAGTCCGCCACCGCCGACGCCGACGCCGGGTCTTTGGTTAATGGCTATGCTTCTTTGTGCCGCCGCTCTTGCGGTTGCGCCCCCTGCGGGCGGTGTCGCCGATGTCGTGGGCGATGTCGCCGCGCGCGTTCGGGTTGTCGCCGTCGCCGCCAAGGCCGCGTTCGTCACCAACATCATCAAGATTACGACCGATGCAAGTATTTTTCTCATTTTTCTCTCCATTGTTTATTTTATAAAAAAAGACGACGCGGCGGCGAAGCGCACGCGCGACCTTTATTATCGGTTTACGGACTTTTGAAATCTTCTTTTCACGAAGTCTCTCTCCTCTGTTCGCGGCATTATATCAAATTTTGAATTTATTACAAAGTGGTTTTTTTATCGTAATTTTGATATGATACGGAAAAAGGATTGCACATGAATTTTCAAGACTTGAAACTTGTCAACACGCGCGCGATGCTTGCGAAAGCATTGACGGACGGGTACGCCGTGCCGGGATACAACTTTAACAACCTTGAACAACTGCAGGCGATACTGGCCGCGTGTTATGAAACCGAATCGCCCGTAATTTTACAAGTATCCGCCGGCGCAAGAAAATATGTGGGAACCAAAATATTGATGAAAATGGTGCATGGCGCTTTGGAAGAAATCGGCGACCCGACACTGCAAGTTGCGCTTCACCTTGACCACGGCGCGGATTTCGATATATGCAAAGACTGCATCGACATGGGTTTCTCAAGCGTGATGATCGACGCGTCCGACAAACCGTTCGATGAAAACGTCGAAATCTCCCGCCGCGTCGCGGAATATGCGAAAAAATACGACGTGTCGGTCGAAGCAGAGCTTGGCGCGCTTGCCGGAATCGAAGACGACAAAGTCGCGGCTGCGACGCACTATACGAACCCGGCGGATGTGAAAAAATTCGTGGACCTTGCCGGCGTCGATTCATTGGCTGTATCAATCGGAACATCGCACGGCGTATACAAGATGAAGAACCCGGACGGAAAATTGCGGTTCGACATACTTGAAGAAATCACGGCGGTCCTTCCCCTTTTTCCATTGGTATTGCACGGCGCGTCATCCGTTCCGCAAAACCTTGTGGATGAAATCAACAAATACGGCGGCGCACTTAAAGACGCACATGGAATTCCCGAAAAGCAACTTATCAAAGCGCGCAAGATGAATATATGTAAAATCAATGTGGACAGCGACGCGCGGCTTGCGTTCACTGTCGGCGTGCGTAAAACTCTTGTTGAAAAACCGGAAGCGTTTGACCCGCGCATCTACCTTGGCGCCGCGCGCGAAGAAATGAAAAATCTGTTTGTCGAGAAAAATAAAACCGTGATGGGGTGCGCCAATCACCGCACGTGATAAATCGTACCATCAACGTTCACGTTCAACGACCCGGTCCGGCGCCCTTGTACAAGCGGCGCATAACATACTCCGCCGCCTGTCCGCACATGTATCGCGGGCGATGTGTGTCGT
>WRCO01000027.1 GCA_009783855.1 Alphaproteobacteria bacterium | reverse complement strand
TGCGCCGCTTGTACAAGGGCGCCGGACCGGGTCGTTGAACGTGAACGTTGATGGTACGATTTATCACGTGCGATAAAAACCCGCCCCGCAAGCGGGGCAGGTTGGCACGCGTGCAAGCCACCAGCCACCAATTACCCCCAACAGTTCCCAATCGAATAATCCGCGGCAAGCGGTACGGAAAGTTTCGCGGCGTTTTCCAATTCGAACTTTATTTTCTTCGCCCATGTTTCGGCCGAATCCGCATCGCATTCGAAAACGATTTCGTCATGCACTTGCATAATCATTTTTATTTCGGTCGAATTCGCGGTAAGCGAATTGATTTTATTCATCACGTAACGCATCAAATCGGCTTCGAACCCCTGAATCGGCGCATTAATCGCGGCGCGAAGCGCATACGCGCGAAGCCGCGGATTCCGCACGTCCGGCAATTCTATACGACGGCCCCACGGCGTCGTCACATATCCGTGCGCCATTACGAATTGTTTGGTATGCTCCATATACCGGTGGATTTCCGGGAAATTCGCCATATACGAATCTATAAGGTTTTTTGCCGCTTCGCGCGATATGTCCAATTGTCCCGCCAAACCGAACGGCGATATTCCATAAATTATCGAAAAATTCACGGTCTTTGCGGCAAACCGCCGGTCTTTCGGCACCGGCATGTCCGGCGCGATATTAAAGATTTTCCGCGCGGTCGTTTCATGCACGTCTTCGCCGCGCATGAACGCGTCCTTTAACGCGGCGACGTCTGCGACGTGCGCCATCATCCGCAATTGGATTTGCGAATAATCGCAACTGATTAAAACTTTGCCCGGCGCGGCGACAAAACATTTTCGAATTTCCGCGCCAAGTTCCGTTTTAATCGGAATGTTTTGCAGATTCGGGTCGCGCGAAGAAAGGCGGCCTGTGTTCGTGCTTGCCTGATGATACGTGGTGTGAATCCGGCCGTCCGCGCCGATTTGCCGCGGCAACGCGTCCGCGTAAGTGCCGGAGAGTTTCGTCATTGACCGCCATTCCAAAACCTTTGACACAATCGGATGCACGTCGGAAATTTCCGAAAGCACGCCGGCATCCGTCGATTTGTTTTTTCCGGGCACCGTGATTTTTAATTCGTCATAGATGACGGTTGCCAATTGCTGGGGGCTTCCTATATTAAACTCGCGCCCCGCCAATGCCCAGATTTCGCGCGCAAGCGCGCCGGATTTTTTATGCAGAATTTCGGACAAATGCGCAAGACGCGATTGGTCGACAAGAACGCCCGCGCGCTCCATGTAAAGCAATATGCGGACAAGCGGCCGGTCGCAATTTTCATAAAGTCTTTTTAACGTTTCATCCGCGTCCAATTTCGGCCGCAAAAGCTTGTAAAGCGCGAAAGTAATATACGCGTCTTCGGCGGCGTATTTGCCCGCAACTTCTATATCCAGCGCCGCGAATCTCCGGTCGGCGTCCTTTGTCTTCGGCGGGAACAACGAATCAAATTTTATCATTTCATGCGCAAGATACAGCCCTGCCAATTCGTCCAGTGAATGACTGTGCGCCGCGCCGTGCAAGATGTACGACAAAGTCATCGTATCGTCGATTGGTGCGATTTCGGCAGTGTTCCAGCCTTCGTTTTCCAAAATATGAAAATCGTATTTTATATTATGCGCGACTTTTACAATGTTGGGATTTGTTAATACGGGCCACAGTTTGCGCCGAACTTCGTCAAGCGTAAGGCGTGAAGCGTAAGGCGTAAGGCGCGGTTCGTCGCCGAACAAATCGCCGGGATTTTTATCATCGTGCCTTATCGGAATATAGACGCCGTGGTCGGGCGTGGTGGCAAGCGATATTCCGACAACGCGCGCGGTCATCTGGTCAAGACCGGTTGTTTCCGTATCAATTGCGATGACGTCCAAAGCGCCCGCCAGAAATTTATCAAGTTCCGATTCATCGCGGATGATTTGGAAAGAGTGTGCAGTGTGCAGTGTGAAGTGTGGAGTGGGGGGGTCGATTTTGCCGATAATATTATTTTTATCATCAACTTCACACTTCACACTGCACACTCCAAACTGTTTCTCCACCTTTGCCGCAAGCGCCGGCGAATTAAGTTCGTCGCGCATGAACGACAGCGCGCGCGCGGCATCCATCCGGTACGGCGCGGTCGAAAATTCCGGCAGTGCGACATCGGATTTAAGCGCCACCAAACGCCGCGACACGTACGCGCTTTCCCGATTTGCGCGAAGCAATTCGCGCCGGCGTTCATTTTTTATCGCATCAAGATTTTCATACAGTTTGTCCAGGCTTCCAAATTCGTTTATCAATTCCGCGGCGGTTTTTGGGCCGACGCCCGGCACTCCCGGCACATTGTCCGACGCATCGCCCATAAGCGAAAGCACGTCCGCAACCTGTGCGGGGCCGACACCGAATTTTTCCAAAACTTCCGGCGCGTGGATTTCTTTTTCCTTCATCCCGTCGTAAAGGAAACAGCAATCGGACACAAGCTGCATCAAATCTTTGTCGCTTGTGACGATGCGCGTTGTCCGTCCCGCGGCGCATTCATGCCGCGCAAGCGTCGCGATTACGTCGTCGGCTTCGACATCGTCAATGACAAGCACCGGCATGCCAAGCGCGGCGGCGGCTTCGCGTACTATTGGAAATTGCGCGACAAGGTCGGCGGGCGTGTCCGCGCGGTTTGCCTTGTAATCCGGATAAATATCGTTGCGCCAATTTTTGCGATGCGAATCGAACACGCATATGAAAATATCGTCCGGATTGCCTGCGGCAAGAAGCGGCAGAATCATATTGCAAAACCCGAACACAGCATTGACCGGCGTTCCGTCGGCGCGGGTCAGGCGCGAATGCACGCCATAGAACGCGCGGAATAAAAGAGAGTTCCCGTCGATGACAGTAAGCGTGGGGTGTGAAGTGTGAAGTGTGAAGTTATTTTTTGACATTTACAGTCTGCCGTTTTGCTGTTTTTGTTGATGCGGATAACATTCTTTCTATTTCATTACAGTCATTGTATATGCTATCAAATTCTTTCTCAGTGAGATAGTCTGTTTCACGCAACAGTCGCAACCATCCTGCGGTTTCAGATGTTTCTTTCAGGGCAATATAAATCTTGGCAAGCCAATCGTTTTTACTAATCGCGCAATTTGCTTCGGATAAGTTTGCCATAATGCTTGTGCCAGACCGCAAAATCTGTTTGGAAATAATATATTCTTTCTTTTTATCGCAGAGGTACCTGGATAGCTTCACAATCCGCACTGCGAATTTTTCACTTTTCGGATATACAGTCTTTTCTTTATCCATAACTCCACACTTCACACTCAGAATTGATACCGAAGTTTAAGTCTTAATATATCCCAATGCGCAAGGTTGTGGCCGCCGTGCGCGAAGCGCGGCGCGCTTAACAAACGTGTTTCAAGGTCAAGGAAAAGCGGCGCGCCGGGCACGTCGATTTGCATTCCCACCATGCCTTGATACGCGGGCGCAGAGCGCACGTTCACAATATCCGAATCGCCGCCGAAGACTTGCCCGATGCCGACGCCGATGTATGGCTTGACGACCGGTATGGGCGCCTTGATATATCCGTTCAGCATTCCGATATGAGCGTTCGTATCGCTTTTGCGAATGAAATTATATTCGATTTCACCGCGGACGATCGGCATGTCGGCGCCGATGACCGCGCCAAAGCTTTGCCCGCCATTGGCGTCGCCGACGACCCACATGGGGCCGGCGCCCATCATTGCGCCGCCGTAAAAATCAATGCTGATTCCGGCATGGGCGGGCGCGAATACATAAAGGCACAAGGCACAGGGCACAAGGCATAAGAATTTTCTCATATTATTTTCTCCTTTTTATCATTATAGACATCAATTTTCCGATATGCTATAATAAATGTATGAATGAAAAAAAGCCGGTTTTGATTGTGGGGTTGGGCAACCCGGGCGCGCGTTACGCGCGGACGCGGCACAACGTCGGGTTTATGGCGGTGGATGCGATGGCCGGGCCGGGCGCGACATGGCGGGCGGAACACAAATCGTTGACAACAAAGAAAGAACTTCACACTTCACACTCCACACTTCACACTATCCTTGCCAAGCCGCAGACTTTCATGAATCTGTCCGGCGCGGCGGTGCAAAGTTTGATGACATTTTATAAAATCCCGTTGGAGAATGTGGTCGTAATTCATGACGAGGTTGACTTGCCGCCCGGCACGGTCCGCGAGAAAACCGGCGGGGGAAGCGCGGGCCATAACGGAATCAAAAGCATCGACGCGGCTGTTGGAAATAATTACCGGCGCATTCGCATCGGAGTGGGGCGGCCGGATAAAACCGCGCCATCGTCGGTGTCATCCCGGAAAAATTCCCCCGGAATTTTGTCCGGGATTTGGTTGGGCTTTGGAGATGTTCTTTCCAGGTCCGGGGCTCTGGCTTGCGCCAGCCCCGGGATGACACCATCCACGGCCGATTGGGTGCTTGGCAAATTTTCCGATGAAGAGATGAAAGCGATAGACGCCGTCATCGCCGAAATCGAGATATAGGATTCCATGAAAATATACGGGCGCGTTTCCACGCGCCCCTGCGACAATCAAAACACCGGAATGTGCCCGCCCGGATCGGTGATGCTTATGTCGTCGAAGTTCGGTGGACTTGAGGAGCCTTCTCCCGGACAGGCGGGATGG
>WRCO01000026.1 GCA_009783855.1 Alphaproteobacteria bacterium | reverse complement strand
GTCTAATATATTAGACAACTTGATTTTCTGCCGTTTTTATGGTTGTCTGCCATAGTAGACAGTCAAAACCGGAAACTGAAAATTGGGAGTTTCTGAGATTGTTCTAATAACTTAACAGTTCCCAATTACCCCCTTGCAAATTTTTTTTAATCCGTTAATATGCGGCAACGCGTATATGTATATCGGAGGAAAAAAATGGCTTTTAACGAAAAATTTGATGAAGTTGCGAAAAAGCTTATGGATGTGACACTCGCTCGAAGCAGAAAGCTTGTCGGCGTTGACGTGCGCGACATAGATTTGCGCGAAGCGGACGAAAGGCTTATCGGGCCTGTCGCCAACCCACAGGAGTTTTGGGGCGACAATAGCGTGTACATAGGCGGTTGGACGGACGATGTCAAATGGCCGGATGCTTCCAAAATGCCGCCGTTCTTTGCGCCGGCACTTATGCTGGAAGCCGCCAAGAAACCGGAGTTCGGCGTGCCGGAGCTGCACGAACAGGGAATAGACGGCCGCGGTATCGGCATCGCAATAATAGACCATCGGCTGAATTTAGAGCACCCGGAATACAAAGATAAAATCAAGCATTACGAAGTTATCGAAAACAAGTGGGACAAGAATGGCGTTGATTACCACGGCTCTTTGGTTGTGGGTTGCGCGGCCGGGGAAAATACCGGCACCGCGCCGGGCGCGGATATTTATTATATCGCTGCGGAAAATTGGCCGGACAAGGACGGCGACCCGTCGACAATGGAACGCTTTAATATGGCAATCCGGAAAATCATCGACATAAACAAAAATTTGCCGCCGGAAAAAAAGATAAGGTTTTTGTCGTGCAGTTGGGGCGGAGATGCCCACTTGTTTGCAAAAGAAACAGAAGAGTTGTTTGACTTGGCGGAACAGAACGGGATAATGGTACTTGGCGGGGGGCATAGGGGGCGCACCGGGGATGGGTATATATTCTTCAACCCGAAATACAAATTCGAAAACGAATACGGCATGGTCGGCATACCGACGGACGGAAAAACCAACCCCTGGTTTTTGGGCGGGTATGCCTATGACCGGATGGGCGGGGCAAGTTCCATGTTCCCGTATCTTGCCGGGGTGTTTGCAATGGCTCTGCAGGGCAATATGGCGTTCTGCAACCAGCCGGACTGGCAATCGAAATTGATGGAAATAATGAAAAACACGGCACAGTCCGATGAAAAAGGCGGCAAAGGAAAAATCATAAACCCGGCCGGGATAGTAAAAGAAGTCGCGCGGCGGGCGCGTGAAATAGAATTGGAAATGATTAAACAACAAAAGACCAAAAAAGACGGAAAATGAACCAGAAAAACATTCGCAACTTTGCAATCATCGCTCATATAGACCACGGAAAGTCGACTTTGTCTGACCGCATAATTGAATACACCGGCGGGCTTGACCAACGCGAAATGAAGGCGCAGGTCCTTGACAGCATGGACATCGAACGCGAACGCGGAATTACCATCAAGGCCCAGACCGTGCGGCTTGATTACAAAGCGAAAGACGGACAGGTCTATCAATTGAATCTGATGGACACGCCGGGGCATGTGGATTTTACGTACGAAGTTTCGCGGTCGATGGCCGCATGCGAAGGCGCGCTGTTATTGGTTGACGCGACCCAGGGCGTACAGGCGCAGACATTGGCAAACGCGTATTTGGCAATCGACAATGATTTGGAGATTCAGCCTGTGTTAAACAAAATAGATTTGCCGTCTTCGGATGTGGAATCCGCGCGTGAACAGATTGTCGATGTCATCGGAATCGATGCGGCGGACGCCCTCTGCGTATCCGGAAAAACGGGCGAAGGCGTAAACGAGTTGTTGGAGGCAATCGTACAGAAATTACCGGCGCCGGGCGGCGATGCGGCGGCGGCGACGCGCGCGCTGCTTGTCGATTCTTGGTACGATTCATATCTTGGCGTTGCCGTCCTTGTGCGCGTGGTGGACGGAAAATTATCGCGCGGTCAAAAAATAAAATTCATATCGACGGGCGCAGAGCATACGGTCGACAAAATCGGATATTTTACGCCAAAGATGGTGAATGTCGACAGTCTTAACACCGGTGAAGTCGGATTCATAATCACCGGGATGAAGACTATTCACGATTGCAAAGTAGGCGACACGATTACAGATTCGCGTGCAGAGGTCAAAGCGTTGCCGGGATTCAAGCCAAGCATTCCCGTTGTGTTTTCATCGTTCTTCCCGGTCGAAGCGGACGATTACCCGACTTTGCGCGAGAGTGCGGAAAAACTTGCCCTGAACGATGCGTCGTTCGTATTCACTGTGGAAAAATCAAGCGCGCTTGGGTTCGGGCTTCGCTGTGGATTTCTGGGCCTGCTTCACATGGAGATTATTTCCGAACGCTTAAGCCGCGAATTCAACCTTAACCTTATCAATACAATCCCGTCGGTGCTTTACAAACTTCATCTGCGCAGCGGCGAGGTTATGGATTTAGAAAACCCCGCCGATATGCCGGAACCGACGACGATATCGCACATTGAAGAACCGTGGGTTCGGGCGACCATCATGCTTCCCGACCAATATCTTGGCGGCATCATGGCGCTTTGTGTCGAGCGCCGCGGAATCCAAGAAAACATGTCGTACATCGGGCGTCGCGCGGTTCTTACATACAAATTGCCGCTTGCCGAAATAGTATTTGATTTCTACGACCGCGTGAAGTCTTTGACATCCGGATACGCGTCGTTCGATTATGCTCTTTCCGATTACGAAACGTCCGAATTGGTAAAGGTTTCCGTCCTTGTTAATGAAGAAGTGGTCGAACCGCTGTCCTTCCTTTGCCATAAATCGTTCGCGGAAAAGCGCGGCCGCCAGATTGTCGAAAAATTAAAAGACTTGATACCGCGGCATCAATTCAAAATTCCGCTTCAGGCGGCAATCGGCGGAAAAATCATTGCGCGCGAAACCATCGCCGCATACCGCAAAGACGTCACCGCGAAATGTTACGGCGGGGACGTGTCGCGCAAACGCAAGCTTCTTGAAAAACAGAAAGAGGGCAAAAAACGCCTTCGCACATTCGGAAGCGTCGAAATCCCGCAAACCGCGTTTATCAACGCCCTTAAAGTCGGAGACTAAAAAAGCATGCAATACAAAAACACGACCATTGTCTGCATATTCGACGGTGATAAAATCCTTATGATGCGGAAGTCCGCCGGTATGAAAAATTTTTCCGCCGCGGTCGACGGACATGGCAAAGGCCTTTATAATTTTCCCGGCGGCAAGTGTAAAATCAATCTTGAAACCGGCGCGGTCCAAAGTTTCCATGACTGCGCCATAGAAGAAACGCGCGAAGAAACCGGCATAATACCGGTCGCCCCCTTTTTAATCGGACAACTTCAATTTGTGTGGCCGGATATCGTCCTTGTTAACCAGGTTTTTATCACGGACAAACACACCGGCGTATTAAAGCCGAAAACCGAAGAATCCAAAGAAAATCTATGGGTGCCGGTTGACAAGATTCCATACGACAAGATGTGGCCGTCGGATAAAATATGGGTGCCGCATGTTTTGGCGCGCCGACCGTTCCATATGGAGGTGTCGGGACCTGCGGACGGCCCGGTTTGCAAAAGCCTTCCGCTGGATTTCAGCATAAGGGCAAGGTGACAAGATGAGCCACCAGTTTTACTTTTCGCCGCATATTCTTGACAATCTTCACCCGCCGCGGTCGGGGTTCGACGTGGTTCAGGATATTGCGGAACCGCGCCTTCGCATGTATATCACCGCGCGCGGCGTCAAGACTTTCTTTACCCGCAAACGCGTCCATGGAAAAGACGTCCGCATAATCATCGGAAAATATCCGGATATGGACATAGCGCGCGCGCGCGACAAAATGGAAAGGATACTTGCCGTTGCAAAGGCTCCGCGCAAAATCCGGCGTAAAAAGATAACATTCGGGGATTTGTCGGCCGCGTTCGTGTCCGCCAAAATCCGCCGCGCGCCGGCATCAACGGCGAAACTGAAGCGTGCGATGCTTCGGCTTTGGGCGTCGCTTATGCCCGAATATATCGACAAGATACCGCTTTCCAAATTAATGCAGACGCATGAAAAAATTGCCAAAGAAAGCGGCGTTCCAACCGCAAACCGCATGCGTGAAGTAATGTCCGGCATATTCAAATATGCCACAGAGCAGGGCTATATGACAGGAAACCCGATGACGGATGTTCCGCGTTACAAGGAGGCCAGAACGGCGCGGACGCTTACCGCTGCGGGTCTTCGCCGGCTGCATACGGCGTGTTCTGCGGAAAAAAATCCCACATTCCGCGATGCGTTTTTGATGTTGTTTTACGGATTTGCCGGAAAGTCAAAAATATTTTCTATGCGCTGGTCCGACCTTGACCTTAATCAGGAGACCTGGAAAAAAGAGCCGTTGTCGGATTATGCCGTAAAGCTTTTGCGCGAAATGCCCGAAGACGGCAAATGGGTCTTTCCGCATTGGGGCGGGCATTTGGTAGACCCGCGCGCCGCGTGGAAAAGACTTGTAGAGCGCGCCAAAACGCCCGGCGTAAAGATGGACGATGTGCATAAATTCCTTTCCCGTCGTCTTGAATGGTCCGCGGATAAATATATCCGCCGCCGAAATATGAACGATGTGTTGGCGGAATGTTTGCAAGACAGAATCGCCCGATAAATTTTTGTTACGCACACGGCCCTGCTTTATGCTATAATCCTGCTATGAAATTTGTAGAACGCATCATACGATTTGCAGGGGTGACCCCATTGGGCGCAACACCCGGGTCCCGACGCAATCGAAGATTGCGGCGGGTGGGCATATTGCGCCCCCGCACACGTACAACGCGATACAACCCGCAGAAAGCTACACACACACACACACACACACACACACATGTAAGTCATTGCATGTAAGGGCGCGCCTGTGCGCGCCCCTTCTGGGATTGATACTTTTGGGGCAAATGATATTTGCCCCTACGGGTATGGCGCGGACTTTGCATATAGGCAACCAATCGGTTCCATTGACCTCGGATAAGAGAAGTTCGCCG
>WRCO01000025.1 GCA_009783855.1 Alphaproteobacteria bacterium | reverse complement strand
TGTGTGTGTGTGTGTGTGTGTGTGTGTAGCTTTCTGCGGGTTTCAGCATGGCGTCCTCTCTTGTTGCTTCATTTTACCGGCAAAATGCAACCTGCGTCAACATAATTGTAAGGGGCGGCGCTCCAACGCAACTATTACGAACATATAATCCGCGATATGGATGATTACGAACAAATCCGATGTTATATCATCGGAAATCCCGGGACATGGGATGCGGATAAATTGTACCAAAAACAATTGGATGAATTTTGTGCAGGGACGAGGTCGCCCATACAATTGCCTTGCAAATCCGTTCCGGGGGATTATAATGGGGTTGCTGTGCAAACAGAGAAGATGCTGAATGCTTTATGCAATAGGTTCTTTGGACTGGGGGGCGGTACCCCACACCTCCACCATCTTGATACGGGGGTGATACAGATTCGACAAGGGCTGAAAGATAAAGAGTGTATCCGGGGTTGTTCCCGTAAAAGACTGAAAAAAAATGAAAGCGAACGACAATGTTCGTCTTGCAATGGCTGCCTAATCGGGCATGAATCTTACCGCGGCGATTGTCGCATAGATTCGCGCCGTTGCGGGGTTTGCCGGTACCTTGCAACAGAAACCGGCATTTATATACCCGCAAGCGGGGCAGGAAAAACAAGAGGCTTTAATATGATGTCAAAAATCAAAAAATACTTTTTCACAGGCATGTTCGGCGCGCTTTACGTATCGTTCGCCGCACAGTTTGTTTACGCGCTTTTCGTACTTGTCGGCGATTTGGCGCACGGGTTTACCATCCTTGGGCTTTTGTCCGTCCAATGGCTGGTCCTTATATCCGCGCGGTATATTTCAAAGCGCAGCGCGACACCAAAAGAAAACAGCGGCGGCGGATACCACGGCTATCGCAGATAATTGGAACGCCGCATCCGCGGCGTTTTAATTATCCCTTGAAATCTTCCAAAAACTCTCTATATTATCCCCGCTATGAAGAACTATATACTCCCACTCCGCGATATGGTGTTACAGCCCGGTCTTACCGTGCCGGTATACCTTGACAACCCGGTCAGCATCCTGTCCATGGAAACCGCCGCAAAAGAGCATCAACAGATTGTTCTTGTCGCGCAAAAGGGATACAATTATCCGAACAAACCGGCCGACCTTTACCCCGTCGGCACGCGCGCGGATATAGCCCAGGTTCTGCGCATGCCCGACAGCTCCATACACGTTCTTGTCCAGACAACGGCGCCGGTCGAAATCGCCGGATGCGCGGTCGACCGCGACGGGCTGTTTTCCGGAATCTGCACCGATATTTCACAAACCGACGATTCAAAGGATGAACACACGCTTGCGCTTCGGGACAAGCTTGCCGACAATTTGTCGCGAATCACGCGGTCGAAACGCATCGATATAGGCAAGCTTCGCATGGTCGTCAACAACTATCCCATGCCTGCGTTCGTCGACGCCGTAATTCAGATGACCGGAATCGACGTCGAAACGTCCGTCCAGATTTTGCAGATGAAAACGTTCAAGGAAAAGATTTCCGCCCTTCTTGAACAGGTCGCGATATTCGTCGAAATGGCGAAAATCGACGACGCCATCAACCGCCGCGTCAATTCACAGATGGACAGCGGGCGCAAGGAAGCAATACTTCACGAAAAAATCCGCGCGATTCAAAAAGAACTTGGCGAAGATGACGAAATGGACAACGTGTCTTTGCAAAAACGCATCAAGACCGCAAAGATGTCGAAAGATGCGTCGGACAAGGCTTTGTCGGAATTAAAACGACTTCGCCAGTTACAGCCGATGTCGACCGAAGCGTCCGTTCTTAAAACCTATCTTGACGAACTTCTTGCCATGCCGTGGAACAAATCGGACGTTGCGAAAATAGACCTGTGTGCGGCGCGCGCCGAATTGGACCGCGAGCATTCCGGAATGGATTTCGTAAAGACGCGCATTTTGGAACACCTTGCCGTTATGAAAAAAACCGGCAATATGCGCGGAACCATACTTTGCCTTGTCGGGGCGCCGGGCGTTGGCAAGACATCGCTTGGTAAATCTGTCGCCGTCGCGCTTGGCCGCAAATACACCCGGGTATCGCTTGGCGGGATTTCGGACGAAGCGCATTTCCGCGGACACAGAAAAACATACATCGGGTCACAGCCGGGGCGCATCATGGACGCGCTTAAACGCGCCGGCGCGAACAACCCCGTCATCGTCCTTGACGAAATCGACAAGATGGGACGCGACCATCGCGGCGACCCGGAAGCGGCGTTGTTGGAAATCCTTGACCCCGAACAGAACAAAGCGTTCCGCGACCATTATTTGGAAGTGGATTTCGATTTGTCGAACGTCATGTTTATTGCGACGGCGAATTCCCTTAACCTTTCTTCCGCTTTGCGCGACCGTATGGAAATCATCGAACTTCCCGGATATTCCGAAGACGAAAAGATTGCGATTGCGCGAAATCATTTGATACGCCGGGCGGCGCTTGATACCGGATGGCTTCCGGAAAATGCGGAGATTTCGGACGATGCAATCCGCCACATCATTCGCAAATACACCGCAGAACAAGGCGTCCGTGAATTGCGGCGCGAAATTACCGCCCTGCTTCGCAAGACTTTGTTGGAACTTGATGGAGCCGACGCGCATACGGAATTTTCAATTTCAAAAATCGACGAATTGTTGTCCGGACGTCGCGACGCAGGATTTACAAAACGCATCGGATTCGGCGTAAGAGCATAGAAATGAGCGATTTCAAAACCGTAAAGGACTTGTTCGACAACAAGATTATGAAAATCAAATACAGCGGGAGGTACGAATACGACCTTGTCCCCCATGAATTGATAAATTACAAAAAACTTGACTGTGTCGGGGTGGTCGAAGCGGCGCGCTTTATGCTTGACAGTCAAAACATACCGAACGAAACCTATTTGTTCGCAGAAAGATGCACGGTGGAGTTGGCCAAAAAAGACAGGGAAGAAGAAATAAAAAGACTGTACGACGACAAAGTATTTACATGGCACGCGGTGTTCACTTTTCAAATCCATGGAAAAACTTATTGGCTGGAACGGTTTATGCACAAGGCCAGAAAAATCGGAATTTATGAATATGGCTCGACCTCCGACTTGTTGGATTCTGTGCGCGCCACCATCAAATCCACATTTGCAATAAAAAGCGAGCTTGATATTTACAGATATGACGCCCCGAATTTCCCGATTCTGTGGCGCAATTACATCAAGCATTGCCTTGATGGAAAAAACGTGAGCGCAAGATGATTCTTGTTATCGACACAACTTCGGCGGGGATAAGATTGGCGATGCGCAAAGGCGCAACATCTTGCGCGCCCCAGGGACCACCTCTGCAGATACAAATCGAAACGGACAAACAGTCTGTCGCCCTGCCCGTTCTTGTTGAAAAATTCCTGGGCGATGCGGGCGCGACGTTCAAAGGTTTGACCGCCATCGGCGTCATCGTCGGCCCCGGAAGCTTTACCGGAATCCGCCTGTCCATCGCGTATGCAAAGGGATTGTCGATTGCGCTTGGCATTCCTGTTGTGCCGGTCAACGGTTTCGAGGTCTATTTGGAACACACCCCCGACGCATTCGTCGCAATTGATTCCAATCGCGGAGATTTCTTTGTCGCCGCCGCGGATTCAGAGCCGACAATTATGAGCATCGACGACGTTGAAACAGAACAGATGAAATACGCGAAAACCGTCGGGCACAAACCGTACGATTTGACGGATGCGCTGACGATTGTTGCGCGAAAGCTGACATCGGAAATCCCGCCCGCGATTCCGCTTTATATACGGCCGCATTATGCTGATACAACTTGCAAATCTTCATAAACTTTGTTTTCCGCAGAAGTCCTGGTCTGCGGATGAATTCGCAAAGCTTAAAAACAGCGGCGCGGAAATCATCGCGTCCGAAAACGGATTCATCGTTTGGCGCGCCGCGGCGGATGAATGCGAAATCATTACCATCGGCACCCGGCCGGACGCACGCGGTCAGGGCATCGCCGGCGCGATGCTTGCCCTTATGGAGCGCGATTTGCCGCGCCCGATTAAAATCTTTCTTGAAGTTGCGGCGGATAATGCGGCGGCGCGCGCCCTGTATGAAAAAAACGGATACCGAAACATCGGCATCCGTTCAAAATATTACGACGGCAAAACCGACGCCGTCGTGATGGAAAAGCAATTATGACCTTTCCTTTCTGCCGGCCATGAATCTTGTGAACTCTTCAATATTGGAATCCGCGGCAAGCAGGATTTTCGCAATACTGCCCATGCTTGGCCATCTTGGCTGACCGAATTTGGACCAGCGTTTGCTTTTATTGAACGTCGTCGGGTCAAGCCCGCCTTTCTTCGCAAGACCGGAACAGGAAAGTTGACGCGATGCGGCAAATTGTTCAATGGCGCCCCAGATATCATCATGAGTCATTACATCCCTCCTTTGATATGATGACGGATGCGACACGCCGCTGTTTCAAAACGCCGGCGCAGGTGCCAGCGTTTTCATATTAATATAAACCTATGATTTTATGTACAAGAATGAATTCTTAAAAAAATTATGATTCGGTTTCGACGTCGGCTACTTCGGGCGAATGCGCATCTTTTTCATCGGCGGCGGCGAAATGCGGCTTTGCGCCGAATTCGGTTGCGCCTGTATCATTCGTCTTTGTCGCATGCGCGTGCAAAATTTTCCATATATCTTCGTGACTGTTCATCCGTCCCCCGTGTCGTGCGACATCTTATGCCTTTTGGGATGAAAAAATCCATAGGATTGGAATCCTATCAAGAACAAAAATCCAAAACCCGCCGGTCGAAAATCACATCGCGCGGTCGAAGCTGCGCCGCAATATGCATATCGCGCGCGCGGCGTGTCCGCGACAGCGCGACATAAGTCTGTCCATGCGCGAACGCGCCGCGCGAAATGTCGATGACGACGGCGTCAAGCGTTTTACCCTGTGCCTTGTGTATCGTCATGGCGTACCCAAGGGCAAGCGGGAATTGTTTATAGCTTCCGACTTCGTTTTCAACCAATTTGTCGTCGTCGTCGCGACTGTATTCCATCTTTTCCCATTTTTCGGGTTTTACTTCGACGATTTTATTCGTGCCGTCAAGCAATTTTACCTTTATATCGCGCGCATTAAGTTCGACAACAATGCCCGTCGAACCGTTATGCCAATCGTCGCCATTCTTTACAAACACGACAAGCGCGCCGACTTTCAGCGTTAAATTCATCGGCGCGGGAACGTCTTTTTCGGCAAAATTTCCGGTAAGCGTTCCTTCGTAAGTATGCGCCGGCGCCGCAATCTGGGCAAGGCGGGCAGAATTGATGTTATCCGAAACAGCGCGAAACGGCGTGATAATCACCGCGTTCGCGCGACGGGCCGCGTCGTCTATTTTAAGATTATTGAAATATGCAACCGCATCCGTATCGCCGTGACGCAACAGTGTAAGCTGTAGCAGCAAGTCATCGTCGTTTTGGCGGTATACTATGCCGAAATCCGCGCGCGTGAAATCCGCGCGCTTGTACGCGTGCGCGTCGAAAAAATACGAATTCGGATGACCGTACGCGTCGTTGAACAATATTTCCGCATCACGCGTGATAACAGGCGGCAATTGAAACAAATCGCCGATTGCAATCACTTGCAGACCGCCGAACGGCGCGTTGTTCCTTCGCGCTTGGCGCGCCAATATATCCATCGCATCAAGTATGTCCGGCGACACCATCGATATTTCATCGATGAC
>WRCO01000024.1 GCA_009783855.1 Alphaproteobacteria bacterium | reverse complement strand
GCGATTCCCGAACCTTCTTAATAATACAAAGATGATTATCGCGAATTCCGCATTGCGCCAGGCCCAGATAAATTACAGCCGCCGGTTTAACGAACTTGTCGTCGACGCCACGCGCGAAGCATCGACGGACGTCGCGGAATACATGTGCCGGATGATGGCGTCGACCGCTGTCGGCGGCGCGGCGGGACCGAATACGCCAACCGCGCTTGCGGTGCCGTACGCGATAATGTACGAAGTTGCGCGCGGCCTTACCCGGAATCAGTTGCTTCAAGGCGGGTCGGGGAAATTTGAAACAAGACACGGCGGTCGTGGCGCCGGCATAGACCGGACGGTCGAAGCATTCTTTAACCGGGCCGACAGAACCTGTTGCCTTAACACAACGACCATCACTATCACCGCGGAACACAGACGAAGAAGCGGATTCTGGGGTATCGGCGCACGCAGTTCGACAAACGTCACGCACAGCGATCCGTCCGAAAAACGCGAATGTTTCCAGATGTAGAAATGCCCCGCATGGGGCATTTAGTTTGGCTTGCCACCCGAAGCCTTGGCGAAGGGTGGTCGGAGTGAAAGGGTTCGAACCTTCGACCTCTACGTCCCGAACGTAGCACTCTACCAGGCTGAGCTACACTCCGATGGTCCGGATTATACATTTGAACGTCAGAATTGCAAGTTGTTTTTCTTTGTGCTAGCCTTGCGGCATGCGTAAATTCCGCCAAGCCGTTTTTTGTTATTTTATGATTCGCGACCGCGCGCTTGTCCCGTGGATGCTGAATATCCAGGGCGGCAAAAAACGCGCCGGTATCATAACTATCGGCGCGATGCGCGACAATATCGCCGATTGGGCGATGCGGGAATTTTTTACAAAGCCGATGGATTTTAACGTCGTTCTGCACATACTTGGCGGCGATAAATATTACGAAAGGAACAAGCGCGACGTCGCGGCAATCGAACGTGAAACGGGAAAATCGGTTTTGAAACTTTGGGATACGGACCCTGTGTTTGCGAGATATCCGCATCTGCGCGGCCTTGCCCGAAATAAAGAATTCGAAGCAATGTGGGCGAAGATGAAAGTTCGTGGCTCGTGATTGGCGCTGATGGCTTGTGCTGATGGTTGTCCATTATAGTGGACACTTTTTTATCACGCATCAATTGTGGGCTGTCCAATATATCGGGCAGTTTTATTTCAATCACCAACCACCTATATAAAGCTTTGCGGGTTCACATCGATTTTGATTTTTATGTTCGACGGCACTTTTACTTTTGACAGCCAATTTGCAACGGCGGGTTGCAGCGCGGCGCGTTCCGGACCGCTTACCAAAAAACGCATGCGGTACCAGTTTCTGATTTGATAAATCTGCGCGGGGATTGGGCCCATTATGGTGGTTCGCGGCTGGTGGTTCGTGGTTCGTATTTGTGGGGCGGCGGCGGCAAGGGCGGCGCAGAATTTCTGCAACACATTTTCCTTTTCGCATTCGACAACAAGCGCGATTAATTGACCATACGGCGGCATCCCGGCGCGGCGGCGTGCATCCAAATCCATCGCCATCAACGTATCGCGGTCGGCGGCGGCGATTGCTTTCAACACCGGATGTTCCGGTTGATAAGTCTGCAACATCACGCGGCCGGGCGCGGTGCCGCGGCCTGCGCGGCCCGCAACTTGGAACAATTGTTGGAACGTGCGTTCGCCCGACCGAAAGTCCGCGCCGAATAATCCCATGTCCGCGTCGACCGCGCCGACCAGGGTCAGGTTTGGAAAATGATGCCCCTTTGCCAAAATCTGTGTGCCGATGATGATGTTCAATTCGCCGGATTCCATTCTTGCCACAAGTCTTTCAAGCGCCTGGCGCGACATCATCGTGTCGCTTGATACAATCGCGCACTTTGCGGCGGGCCAGCGTTCTGCGACTTCCGCCGCGATTTTTTCGACCCCGGTGCCGGTTGTCAGAACTTCCGCCGAATTGCAATCGGGACACGTTTGCGGCATGGATGTGGTCTTGCCGCAACAATGGCACAAAAGTTTCCCGATTTTTTTATGAAGCGTTTGCCCGATGCTGCAATCCGGGCAATCCGCATGCCATCCGCAAGCGATGCACCGGACAATCGGTGCAAACCCGCGCCGGTTGATGAACAGCATGATTTGTTGATTCGCGGCAAGTGTGCCGGTTATCGCGTCCGACAGCGCGGGCGATAATTCCCCCGGCGTATTTTTCCGCATATCAATCAATTCAATCGTCGGCATTGTCGCGCCGCCGAATCGGGACGAAAGGCGGCTGCATTTATACGCGCCTTCGTTTATTTTTTTTATCGTCTCCGCAGACGGTGTCGCCGATGCAAGAATGATTGGAAAATCCGAAATAGAGCCGCGCAGAATCGCCATGTCGCGCGCGTGGTAATTGCCCATGTCTTCTTGTTTGTATGACGCGTCGTGTTCTTCGTCGACAACTGTCAGCCCCAGATTTTGCCAGGGTAAAAACAGCGCCGACCGTGTTCCGACAACGATACGGATGTCGCCCGACGCCACGCCGCGCCAGATGTCGCGCCGCTTTGCTGTGGTAAGATTGCTGTGCCATACTATCGGCGCGGCACCGAATTTTTCGGCAAACCGCGACATAAATTGCGCGGTCAATGCGATTTCCGGCATCATCAATAAAACGGATTTACCCGCCGCATACGCGCGCCATGCGGTGTCGAAATAGACCTGGGTCTTGCCGCTTCCCGTGATGCCGTCAAGAACGTGAACGCCAAATTTATCAAGCGTCATGGCATCCGCCGCCGCCTGTTGTTCGGGGTTCAGGGTTATCGCGCCGGTATCGCGATAAGTGTGCGGCGTGCGGCGTGCGGTGTGCACTTGTTGTTCTCCAACAGGCGCAAGAATCCCGTTCTTTATCATCGTTCTTACGACGGCGGGCGATACGCGCGCTATGTTTTGAATGTCGGGTGCGGTCATAGGCTCGGAATCATTCGACGCGAATGCGTCCGCGACGGCTTGACGCTGTTCGGTCATTCGAACGGCCTTAACGCCGCGCGCGCAAAGCGCAAAGGTGGGTTCAAGCTTTGGCGGCGCGAAGGCTTCGGGTACATTTACGATTAATTTCAAAACCGCGCCCGGCGCCATCATAGTCCATTCGGACATGCGCATAATCCATTTCAAATCGCGGGCTGAAATTTGCCAATCGTAGATTTTTTGCACAGGTTTGATTTTCTCCGGGGGAAGGGCGGACGTCCCGGGACCGATGATTACGCCGGTATAGGGGCGATTCATCACGGACACTTGCACGAATTGTCCCGTTTTTGCCGGCGCGGACAGACGGTAATCATAACCGTTATTCACCGCGTTGGGTATAAGGACGCAAACAATATCGCCGGCATTAAACATTTATTTTTTCCAAATCTTTTTCCGTCGGTACGTGATTTATCTCCATATCGGCGGCGTATTGGGTGCGAAACCAAGTGCGCTGTCTTTTCGCGTATTGGTTTGTCCGCACAGTCCAGTTTTCGATGGCGGTCTTCTTGTCGGTTTCGCCGTTGATGAATTTCACCAATTCTTCCGCGCCGATTGCGCGCGATGCGTCACCGCCGGTGGCGATGATTTCGCGTGCTTCTTCAATTGCGCCGCCGGTCATCATTTTGGAAACCCGTGCGGCAATTCGTTCTTGTAAAACGTCTTTTGGCGGATTAATCAACACCTTGTACGGCGCGGGGTTCAGCACGCCCACGCGTGGAAGCTTCTGCCATTCGGAAAGTGGGCGGCCGGTTTCCAAAAAGACCTCTAATGCCCGCGCAAGGCGCTGTGGGTCCAGACGCGCGGCATCTTGCGCCAATTCGCGCGCGGCATCGGGGTTATCGCGCACCATGTCGCGCGCGCGCGTCCGCGTCTCTTCTGACACTTCCGGAATCGGCGAAATGCCGCAAAGCAGGGCGGCGATATAAAACCCCGTGCCGCCGACGAACACGGGCGTCTTGCCGGCGGCAATCGCCGCGTCATATTCCGCCCGCGCAAGTTTCAAGTATTCCGCGACGGAAATCTGTTCCGTAAGGGGAAGGATGGAAAAGAGCTTGTGAGGAATAGTTGTGAGGTGTGAGGCGCAAGGCGTAAGGGGGCTTGCACTGATGGTTTCAATCCCTTGATATATCTGTACGCTGTCGCAATTTATTATAACCCCGTTCGCGCGGCGCGCCAACCGTTCCGCAAAATCGGATTTGCCCGACGCCGTCGGACCCGCGATTATAAAGGCTTTATGTCTCATGATTTGGATTCTAAGATGGAAATCCGACAAAATAAAGTAGAAAGTAGAAGGCAAAGGGTATTTATGGTATAATCAGGCATAACGAAATATAACAAAAGGGCAAACAAATGGCAAAAAAGACACGCATAGCCATCAACGGCTTTGGGCGAATCGGGCGGCTTATCCTTCGCGCTGCAATCGAATCGGGGCGCAAAGACCTTGAATTCGTCGCGATAAACGACGTTATGCCTGTATCCCAATCCGCATTCCTGTTGGAATACGATTCGGTGCACGGCAAATGCCAAAGCAACGTCGAAGCCGGCGGCGGCGTCATCAAAGCCGGCGGGCACAAGATTATCGCGCTTTCGGAAAGCGACCCGCTTAATCTGCCGTGGCGCGAATTGGACATCGACATAGTAATGGAATGCACCGGCGTGTTTTCCGATGCCGAAAAGGCGACGGTTCATTTGGACCGGGGTGCGAAGCGCGTCCTTGTATCCGCGCCGTCTGACGGCGCGGACGCGACAATCGTATACGGCGTGAACGAAAAGACATTAAAGAAAGAACACAAAATAATCTCGTGCGGGTCGTGCACGACAAACGCGCTTGCACCCATTGCGGCGGTGCTTGACGCAGAGTTCGGAATATCAAGCGGATGGGCGACGACTGTGCACGCGTACACGGGGGACCAGCGGCTTGTCGATGCCAATCACAAGGATTTGCGCCGCGCGCGCGCGGCGGGCGTATCGATAATTCCAACCGGCACCGGCGCGGCAAAGGCGATTGGACTGGTGTTGCCGAATCTGGCCGGCAAACTTGACGGCACCGCTTTGCGCGTTCCCACGCCGGATGTGTCTGTTGTGGAACTTGTCGCGAATCTTGAAAAGCCCGCAAGCGCGGACGCAATCAACAAGGCGATGAAGGTTGCGTCGGGAAAAATGGCGGGCGTCTTGGGATACAATGAATTGCCGCTTGTGTCGGTGGATTTCACGCACGATGCGCGGTCGGCGATATTCGACGCCGGCATGACGAAAACGGTGGGCGACAAAATTGCGCACATAGCCGCGTGGTACGATAACGAATGGGGTTTTTCCTGCCGCATGCTTGACGTTGCGGCGGTAATCGGAAAGTTAATCTGAGTTTTTTATCCTTTACTTTTTTATAATTTTTTCCTTATAACTGTGATCGAATCCACAAGGGATTGTGGCTTCGGGGTTTCTAAGGCCCATCGTATGCGGCGCGAAAGTGCCGTTATCTGAATTTTGCTATAATGGCACTTCGCGCCGTTATTACCTGACCGGTTTGGTCGGGTATCTGTGGTTATAAAACAGGTTCGCCGAAACCCGCAGAGTCATTCATACGATGATTTTAGAAATACCCGACCGCCAATCCTTGGCGGTTTTTTATCGCGCCGGAGCATAAGCAAAGGCGGAAAGGAAGAAATATGTTCGCGCAAACATGGGCGCGCCTGTGCGCGCCCCTTCTGGGATTGATACTTGTGGGGCAAATGATATTTGCCCCTGCAAGCATGGCGCGGACCTTGCATATAGGCAATCAATCGGTTACATTAACACCGGATAAACGTTCGACGCCCGCGCTTGCGGTACAATTGCCCGAAGGTATATGGTACGGATTTTTAACGCCTGGAACCGCGCCCGGGCGGCTTACCGTGCGCATGCCGGATAATCAGATTTTAAGTCTAAGGACAGCACCCGATTATACTTTCAGCACAATTCAGGCGGATTTTC
>WRCO01000023.1 GCA_009783855.1 Alphaproteobacteria bacterium | reverse complement strand
CTCGTTGTCCAGCCTGACGTCCGGGGTACGGCCATCGTTACCGTCTTTACCTATGATGTTTTGCTGACGTACGTCATCAATCCAGAGATAGCCCTCGTTGTCCAGCCTGACGTCCGGGGTACGTCCGGGGTCGCCTTGCGGTCCGGGGACTGCGGTCATACACGTGCTCCAGCCGCCGTCGCTCAACCGAGTTTGAACTCCGCTGCGTTGTTCTGCATCCTGACATTCTCTTGTTTCAGCGGCTTCACCCGGGACAATGCATGGACCCCATACAGTGGAAGTGCTGAGTCTATAGCGCGTTCCATATCGCCTTGCGCCGACCCCCTCGACATGACAATTTTCTTCAAGAATGTTTACGCCCGGGTCGCCCGGGTCACCCTGTGGCCCCATTGGGCCCGGGTCACCTGGTCCTCCGGGAAGTCCGGGTTCACCTGGGTCGCCGCGGTCACCTTGTGGTCCTTGCGGTCCTTCCGGACCCCTTGGCCCTGGTGCCCCGCCTTCGAATATTCCGGCAAGCATGGTTTCCGCATTTTCTCTTGTTACAACATTCCGCGCATTAAGTCTTGCGTCAACGTCTTCCGCACGCACGACACCGTCGGCACCGCGTTCACCCGCGGGCCCTGCGGGCCCTTCCGGTCCTTGCGGTCCGGGCGCTCCGCCTTCGAATACTCCGGCAAGCATTGTTCCCGCATTATCCCGTGTTACGATATTGCTTGGCAAAGATTGCACCGCGCTGTCCGCGCGTCCCAACGACGCGACAACGCTGGCGGCAAGGTTGTCCGTGCCGACTCTGTCTATAAACGCCAATACTCCCAAATCATTCGCGGTTACGATATTCCGCGCATTAAGTCTTGCATCAATGTCTTCCGCGCGTACGACTCCGGGTTCTCCTTGCGGTCCGCGCTCTCCTTGCGGTCCGGGGCCGCCGGCAGTATCCAGCGATGCCTGCACATCGGCGGCAAGGTTAGCACGCTGCACGGTTGTAGCCGTCGCAAGCGGGCCAAGGTCCGCGGTGCGCGCAAATCCGCTCAAATCCGGGGTGGGTATTGGCATCCGGCCAATTTCGCCTTCGACAATATACATTATGTCCGCTTCTGTCAAAGCGCTGCCGTATATGTCGTCGATTCTGCTTCCAAGGCGCGTATCAACGGCATAAACATGTTCCAGTGTGGCAAACGCCGAAAGGTCGATGTTCGCAGGAGGCCTTTGACCAGGAGGAGGCGCGACCGGTCTTTGCCCGACAAGCGCGACGCTTCGTATTGCTCCGGCGCGCGCCACAGCCCCGGCCGGCGCAGTGGCCGCCGCCGGCGTTGCCGGTGCCGTCGATGCCCCGGCGCCTTGATACGCTGCGGGCGACGCGGTGCGCACAGTAACGGTTGTGGCCCATGCGGTCACGGTAACTACCGCGAGAATTGCGAATATGGAAGTGTGTTTTAGCATAAGACCCTCCTTACAGGTTTGACCCTATTATACCAAATTTCATAGGGGCAAGGCAACGGTATAATTTTACTTTCCACCGGCTTTATTTACCTTTATAATAAACGCGATGACAAAAGAGCTTTACGACTTTCTTAACACGGACCTTCAATTCATAAAAGGCATCGGACCGGTTTTGGCGGCGCGGCTTTCCGACCTTCTTGGCGGGCGGCGGGTTTTGGATTTTATTCTTCACAAACCGCATTATGTAAAACCGCGCGGGATGGCGGATTCCGTCATTGATGCGAAACCGGGCGAAGTCCTTACCATCCAAACAGACGTCGTATCGCACAAAAAAGGCGGCGTGTTCAAATCCGGGAAGCGCGCTCCGACACAGATAACTTGCCGCGACAAGATGGGCGCCGAATTAATAATACAGTTTTTTAATGTGAATTTTTTGGATTACTGGTTGGAGAAACTGCCAATCGGCTCTTCTCGGATTATAAGCGGCAAAATGGAATTCAACGGAAAGAAAGGCGCGACAATCAACCATCCGGACTTTATAGAAAAACCGGAAGACCGACACAAGATTCCGGAATATCAGGCCATATACCCAATCGGCGAAGGATTAACGCAACGGATAATGGCGAACGCAAGGGATTCAATCTTTTCAAAGCTTCGCGAAATTCCGCACGACGAATTTTTCGACCATCTTGAAAAAATCCACCATCCAAAATCCAACGAAGACCTTGCCGCGGACAACGAAAACGTCGCGGGTGTTGCGTATGCGGAACTATTCGCGCACCAGGTTGCGATTGTACAGACCCGCGCGCGAAGAAAACGCGGAATCGCCGGCCGCGCCATTTCTGGCGACGGCGTCTTACGTGAAAAGCTTTATGCGTCTTTGCCGTTTAAGCTGACTTTGGCGCAAAGCCGCGCAATTGAAGAAATAGAACAAGATATGGCGCGCGCCGAACCTATGTCAAGACTGGTTCAGGGTGACGTGGGAAGCGGCAAGACGGTCGTTGCGCTTTCCGCTGCATTGAACGCCGCGGAATGCAAATTACAGACGGCGATAATGGCGCCGACGGACACATTGGCGCAACAGCACTTTGCAAAAATAAAACCGGTTTGCGATGCGCTGGGCATCGTTTGCGACATACTTACCGGTCGCGACAAGGGTGCGGCGCAGAAAGAAAAACTTATTTCCGTCCGGTCGGGCCGGACGAAAATAATCATCGGCACGCACGCTCTTTTCCAAGATGCGGTGGAATACAAGGATTTGGGCCTTGTCATAATTGATGAACAGCATCGGTTCGGCGTGGCGCAGCGCGCGGCGCTTTGCGCGAAGGGCAAAGCCCCGGATTTTCTTGCGCTGTCCGCGACGCCGATTCCGCGGACTTTGTCGATGACGATTTACGGCGATATGGATATTTCAATCATCGCGGAAAAGCCGGCCGGCCGCGTGCCGATTAAGACGGCCAAACTTGGCATTGATAAAATCATGCCGCTTACCGGTCGGGTAAAGGCGCAACTGGATTCCGGCGCAAAAGTATTCTGGGTCTGTCCGCTTGTTACGGAAAACGAAGATATGGATTTTGCCGCGGCGGAAACGCGGTGCGAATTCCTTCGAAAATATTTCGGTGAAGATGTGGGCCTTGTGCATGGTCAGATGGATAAAAAATCCCGCGACAAGGTTATGGCGGAATTCGCCGACCCAAAGGGCAAAATAAAATTACTTGTCGCGACAAGCGTGATAGAAGTCGGCATCGACGTCCCGTCCGCCACAATCATGGTGATAGAGAACGCGGAAAAATTCGGCCTGTCGGCATTGCACCAATTGCGCGGGCGCGTCGGGCGCGGCGGGGAACAGTCTTTCTGTGTCCTTCTTCACGGCGAACGATTGACGGAAGAGGGTGAAAAACGCCTTGGCGTCCTGTGCGAAACCGACGACGGGTTTGTCATCGCGGAACAGGATTTGATGATGCGCGGCGCGGGCGAATTATTGGGCAACAGACAGTCCGGCTGGATACCCTATTACTTTGTCGATTACGCGATGCACCGCGATTTGTTCAAACTTGCCGCGCGGAATGCGTTGGAGCTTTCCGAATCCGACCCGGCATTGTTATCCGACAAAGGAACGCGCGCCCGCGATTTGATGTTCGTGTTCGGAAGGGAAGTGAAATTAAAGAACTAAAAACTAGTTGTCAGTCGCTTATTTTTGTTGTATATAAGTCAACACGATGAAGAAATTCCGCCTGTTATTCTTACTTGTATTTATGTCGACCACCGCGATGGCCGAAGTGGTGCGAAGCATCAACGTTGCCGGCAACCGCCGGATGGACGCGGAATCCGTGCGCCTTATGGCGGACACGAATGTCGGCGCAAACCTTGATTCCGCGGACCTTAACCAGATTGCGAAAAGATTGCAGGCGACGGGATTATTTTCGTCCGTAAGCGTGAACCTTGAACGCGGCGCCCTTAATATAGAGGTCGCAGAGGCTCCGGTCGTCAACATGGTGACGATAGAGGGCAACAGCCGAATATCAGCCGACGATTTGCGGCGCGAAATCCGTCTTCGCGAACGTTCCGCATTCGACGAATCGGTCATCGGCGCGGACGTGCAAAGAATGCTTACGGTGTACCAGCGCCAGGGATTCTTCGGAACAAGAATAGAACCGAAACGCATCGACATCGAAGGCGGCCGCGTGAACGTGGTGTACGAAGTCACCGAAGGTCATCCGACGCGGATGCGCCGCATCAGTTTCACCGGCAACGAAAAATTTTCATCGCGGACATTGCGCGGCGAAATATTGTCCCGCGAATATTCTTGGTGGAATTTTATGGCGTCGTTCGACACCTATGACGAAGACAGGATTCTGTTTGACCAGCATCTGCTTCGCCAATTCTATCTTCGTAACGGATTTATTGATTTCCAGGTGCGGTCCGCGGACGGCGTCTTCTCGCCCGACCGGCGGTATTTTGCCGTGACGTTCGATATTCACGAAGGTAATCAGTATCGGTTCGGAACGATGTCCATCGACAATCCTTTTCCGGATGTCGACGACAAGGAGCTGCGCCGTTTGATAAGGATGCGCCCGGGCGAAGTTTATAACATAGACAACGTAGAAGCCACGATAACCGCGCTTCGCGGTGCGGTCGCGGAACACGGATACGCGTTTATAAACGTCGACGTGATTCCGACAAAGAACGAAGAAGCCCGCACGATAGACCTTGAATTCCGCATACAGCATACGAACAGAATATATATAAACAGGGTCTCCATCCTTGGCAACGTGCGCACTTTCGATTCCGTTATTGAACAGCTTATGGTTATCCGCCCCGGCGACCCCTTTAACCGACAGGACATAGAAACCGCGCGTCAAAGGCTTATGCGCACGCGATATTTCCGGTCGGTCGACATGGTGCCGACGCGCATCGCGGATTCCAACCTTATGAACCTTGACGTCCGGGTCGAAGAACAGCCGACGGGCGAACTGTCCGGCGGCGTCGGATGGTCGAACATCAACGGATTTATGCTTGACGCCGGCATAGTAGAAAGCAACTTTATGGGCCGTGGCCAGATTGTGCAACTTCGCGGAACATTCGCGCAATACCAGACCCAGGCACAGTTCAGCTTTACCGAACCGTTCCTGTTCGGTCGCGCGTTGTCCGGCGGGTTCGATGTTAATTATACCAAATTCAATTATTCGTCGCTTGGCTCTCTTGGATACGACCGCGAAAGCTATATGGTGGCGGGTCGCATGGGCTGGCGGCTTACGGACAACTGGACGCAGAACGTACGCCTGTCGGCGACATTTGACCAGAATCTTGACATTCATTCGACCGCCGGACAGTGGCAGGCGGTGAATCTTTTCACGCTTGGCACGAATTTCCAATATCATAACCTTACCACCGATTTCTCCCAACAAACGCACGACGGATTCATCGCGAATATCGGTATGTCGTACACCGGGTTTGGAAGCACCGAGACATTCATGCGTTACGATGCGTCGCTTGTCGGGCTTTATAAATTCTTTGACAACAGGTGGCAGCTTCGGTCGGAAATCGCCGCCGGGTTGTTGCATCCTTTGCAAAGCGACGAATATATTTCGCGTATGTACCGGTATTTTCTTGGCGGCGAAAATCTTCGCGGATTTGCGGTCGCCGGCGTGGGAAGCCGTTGGCCGTTCGGAAATTACGCGACCGGCGGTCTTTGGAGAATCCACGGCACGACCCAGATGAATTTCCCGGTATTCATCCCGGACCAGTATCAGGTAAGGGGCTTTGTCTTCACGGATTACGGCATCCTGGGGCGCCCGCCCAAAAAAGACCGCACATTCCCGGCACAGCTGGTCGGCGGAACATGCCCGCCCTCGTTTCCCAATTGCGAAAACCTTGTAGACGAAGATGTACGCGTATCGTACGGCGTGGGCGTATTTTGGAATACGCCGATGGGTCCGATAAACTTTTCCTGGGCATGGCCGTTGGTCAGCAAAGAATACGACCGCGAACAAAGATTCTTGCTAAGCTTTGCAAGACAGTTTTAATTAACCAAAGGTTAATTAAAACGAAAACCGCCCGATGGGCGGGTTTTTAATGTTGAATACTGAATGCTGAAAGATGAATTACTGCGTCAGTTATTTATGGTTGTCTACTATAGTAGACAAGATGTTTTACATATATTTGATTGCGGTGGTTATTAAAACT
>WRCO01000022.1 GCA_009783855.1 Alphaproteobacteria bacterium | reverse complement strand
GGTTTTGACTGTCTACTATGGCAGACAACCATAAAAACGGCAGAAAATCAAGTTGTCTAATATATTAGACAGTTTTTATAAACAATTATTTTATGCATTGGTCTATTATCTTAACAGTTCCCAAAAGGTGGCTGGTGGCCCGTGGTTTGAACCAAAGGGCATTATTGTGTTCCAACCTGAACTACAAGCCACCAACCACCTAAAACATTCCGCCCACTACCGCTTCGTCATCGGCGCCATCCATACGGCGCGGCGGGTTTGGCGATTGTCCGACTTTGAATGCTTCGGTAATAATGGTGCCATGCGGCTCAAGCGATGCGGCAACGCCGGTTTGGCGGTTGACGCGGACAAATTCCAATCCGTCGGGTATGGGGAACGGCCGGTTTGGTTCGCCTTCTAATGCAACCCTCATAAAATCGCCGAAAACCCGCGCCGCCATGTGCGACCCGGCACCCTGCCCCAATGGTTGCGGCACGTCGTATCCCATCCATACCCCAACGGCAAGGTCTTTGGAGAACCCGACGAACCAGATGTCGCGCACTTCGTTCGTGGTTCCGGTTTTCCCCGCAACGGTGTGACCCGGAACGCGCGCCTGGCGCCCGGTTCCCATTTCCACCGCGCCCTGCAATATAGACACAATCTGGTACAGCGACCGCGGGTCCGCCAACGGTTCACCGCGCTCTTGCCGCACAGGAGGAAGCATTCCCGGTTCCCATTCCACATTGTCGGCGTCCGGGGTCGGACGACGTCCGCCGATGTCGATAAGGCGGCCGTGCCGGTCTTGAACATAGTCGACCAATTGCAGTTCATGCCGGAATCCGCCGTTGACGAACGCGGCATAACCAAGCGTAAGGCGCGCCAAAGTGGTCTCTCCACTTCCCAGCGCAAGCGAAAGATTCATGTTACGCAAAGGTGTGTCATACACGCCGAACCGCTGTGCGGTGGCGATGGCGTTACGGACGCCGATACCTTCGACCAATCGCACGCTTGGGACGTTGCGCGAATTTTCAAGCGAAAGACGGAACGGCACGGGCCCAAGGAATCGCCGGTCGTGATTTTCCGGTTTCCACGTGGCGTCGTTTTCGCGCCATCCGACAATAGGCGCATCGATAAGCAGAGTCTGCGGCGTATAGTTTCCGCTTTCAAGCGCGGCAAGATATGTGAATGATTTGATTGTAGAGCCGACTTGACGCAACGCCTGTGTCGTGCGGTTAAAGGATGATTCCGCAAACGAATATCCGCCGGTCATCGCCAATACGCGGCCGGTGTGCGGATTGATGACGATGATTGCGCCCTGAAGCCGTTCTTCGCGGCCGCGGCTGTGCGTGCCGATTGCGCGTTTAAGCGCGGCGGCGGCGGCGCGTTGAAATTCCGGAACGATTGTCGTCTTGATATACAGGCCTTCGTTATAGAGGACTTCGCGCCCAAGTTTGGCAAGCAATTCGCGCCGAACCTCTTCCGCGAAGTATTGAAAGTCGTCCTCCATCTGCGCCATGAATCCGCGGTTGATGTTAAGCGGTTCTTCGGCGGCTTCAATCATTTGCTGTCTTGTGATGAATCCTTCTTCGGCCATGCGGCGCAATACATAATTGCGGCGTTCTTTCGCGCGGATGCGGTTGTTCGGCGCCTTTGGCAGGGATGCAAGAAACGCCATCTGGGAAAGCGAGAGTTCGGCGACAGGCTTGTTGAAATACATCAAAGATGCGGACCCTACGCCGTACGCGCGCGCGCCCAGAAATATCTGGTTCATGTACAGCGTCATTATATGCTGTTTGGAAAACGCGCGTTCAAGGCGCAATGCCAATATGGCCTCTTTCACTTTGCGCGCGATTGTGCGGTCGCTGGTAAGGAAGAAATTCTTCGCAACCTGTTGCGTTATGGTCGATGCGCCGGAAAACCGCGCGGGACCGCCGAAAAATCGTATAGTGTTGTTTTTCGCTGCACGCACTATGCTTAACGGGTCGATTCCGGCATGGTGCCAAAAGTTTTTGTCTTCGGCGGCGATGAACGCGTTGATAAGTTGCGGCGGCAAATCTTCGAACGCTATGAACACGCGGCGCTCTTCGGCATATTCGATAAGAAGCGAACCGTCGTACGCGTAAAGCCGCGTCGCAACCGGCGGCGAATACGATGCAAGTTTTTTATAATCCGGCAAATCGCGACCGTATTTGATGACAAGCGCGGTGACGACGAACATGGCGACGATAAGCGCCCAGAACGCGGCGCGCAGCGCGAACAACGCGATTTTTTTCATCCGACGAAAAGTGCCGTCCAATTTTTTCATGCGACGTATCATACAACGGGAAAACCGGAACCGCAATAAAAAAGACCCCGGGCGGGGTCCTTTTTTTATCATAAATGCTTTCTGGCTTTATCTGCATAAACGTTTTCCGGCCTTGTCCGCCAAAGCCATGAAAAGGTTTCTGTCGGATACAATGCCCAATTCAAGCATGGCGTCAATCTTTGCGTCGCCGCCCGCTTTGGATTCAAGTTCAATTGTGCCCCCCTTCCAATCTGGCGGCGGATTGCCGGTGGCGAACGAATATCTGATTTTGTCGGACACGAAATACGTTCTGATGACAAGATTCTCGTTGTTTTGCGAATATCTTGTTCCCGTCGACCTGTCGCTTATGTCATACCCATAGGGTCGAAGACACTTTGATATCATATATTGCTGGATAAAGTTCGGGATTAATTTATGCCATTTCATAATATGCTCCTTGCGGGGTCAATCATATCATGATTTCCTTATTTGTCAAATTATATGCGTTTGGACCAGCTTTGCAAATATGATATAATTGTTATACCCAAAGGAGGAGAATATGGAATATTTAACAGTTTTAAGAAATCTGCGCCGCGTTGCGCTTACATCGTTTTTGATAACGATTTTGTTTGTGATTGTGTTCTGGGCGTTTGTGATGACGAACGCGATGGAGCATTTTATGTGGGCATTGCCGGGTTTTGATTTGGAAGCGACGAACATATATGTGATGTGGCTTGCCGGCGCGTTGGAAGTTGCGGGAATCCTGTTGTTCCTTATACCGTCAATCGCATTGTCTTTGGAAATAAGGCGCGAAAAACGCCGCGCCGCGCGCGAAGAACGGGAATGGGAAGAATTTCGCGAACAGCTGTTCGGCGAAATCAAGACCACCTCAAAACCTGCAAAGGCGAAAGCAAAACCAAAAGCCAAAGCGAAAGCCAAGACAAAAAAGAAGAAATAAAAATCCCGGCATCCGCCGGGATTTTATCTGACAGCTTTACCGCACTTGCTTTAATTGGTTCGCGTACATGGACGATGGCCGCGCGCCGTTTTTTGCCGTCTTGCATTCCTGTTGGAACAGTCTGTACAGTTCTTTGTTACGGTATACAAACCGAAGGGCCTGCGTCACCTGGGGCGCAAAATCGTGAAGGTTGAACACAATGTCAAACGCGGCATCGTGCGACGCGTCGTGCACGGTCGCATATCCGCCGAAATACATCCATCCGGAAAGCGGCGATTTTTTCATTGCGGCAGCCCATTCTTTCGTCATCTTTGCGCGCTTTACCTTCCAGTCCAAAAACGCATGATCCGAAAGCATGTCATATATGTCGGTTGTGCTGAATGATTCGGGCGCCCCTGTTTCGACGGCCCCTGGGTCCTTTGCGGTGATGGCATAGTACGCGTATACGTCCTTTTTGCCTTCCGTCGGTTTTGCCGGCGTCAATATATCGTGCGCTTTTATGTTTTTTCCGTTATTGCTTGCCGTGGTAACAAGAACGCTTTGCAGGTCAATAAAATGATTGTCGTCAAGCTTGTATCTGTCCAATTCGTTTTTCAGGCAAGATGTAAACCTGTGGGTCATATATACCCGAAACGAATCTGTTATATCCCGCCAAGTGCTTATCATGACGCCCTTGTACCTTACTTTTCTGATGCCCGCGCTGACGGCTATACAATCGGTCGGCAAAGTCCAGGTTCTTTTCGCTTTCATTTCTTATCCTCTTGTTGCAAGTTTAACAAGTTGTGATATTGTTCTTACCCTTTCCTTTTTTCCGTCGTTGTATTTCGCTTTCCATATCCTGACTTCCATCAGATGCTGATTGTCATGATAAAACGCGGTCGCTCTGTCTTCGTATTCGTAAGGGTTCGCGTTCTTCGGCACCGGCATCATTTTGTTGAAAAGCATTTCGTCCTCAAGCACCACGGGCGCGGACAACCCGGACAATAATTTGACAACCTTAAAGGGCGCGCCGCTGATTAAAGACAGCCCGTAACTGTGATTCGCCTTGTACGACACAAGCGTCTTGTTTCGCCAGCGCATCTCCTGCAAGACTTCGTTACTCTTGTCCGACGGGGCGTCCGCGTGCGTCATACAGCTTCCGCTGCATCCGAACGGCACGTCGTCCTTGTCCGAACATTTGCATGAATAGGGCTCGACCTTTGGAAACATGGTTCTATTCCTTTTCCCCCCTACAAGATGAATTTACCGCGTCTCTCTTCGCGGTTTGATGGATTGTACTATGGCAAATCCATTTGTCAAGCTTCGCGACACCTGATTTTCGGATTAAGATAAGCAAGTATTTTTGGGATAATCTGTGTTTCGAAATCTTCGTTTTCCCAATCGATTACCGGTTCCCATCCTGTCATTGCCCGATATTTCGGCAATATATGCGTATGAAAATTTTCACGCTCCCATTCGCATTTGGCGCGGAATTTGCCGTCTTCTTGTCTGCGCGTTTCGGGAAGTATTTTGACGGCATGCCGAACCTGCGCGTCTATTTCTTTCATAACGTCGGTCAATTCGTCCCGCCACCCGAAAATCCTTCGCGCTATCCTTTCCGTCCGGCTTTCCAATTTTAATATCCGGCGCACCGTACCGTACAGGCTTGTGTTGGCGCACCAGCGCATAGGGGCGTAAAAAGACCGTCTGCGGTCGTCATAGGCCACAACCTGATCAAATAATGTCAACAGCGTTCGGTTGAACGCCTTGCGCCGGGGAATAATGTCTATAAAGGTGAACACATCGGTCGCAAAGTCATAGAAAAGATTATCGCCGACCCAATCGATGACAAATCCGCGCTTTCTGATTTCGTCCGCATCATGGACAAGTTTGTTAATCGCAGACGCGCTGCACCCCGCATAATCCGGCACGCTTTTGACCTGTATCCCCGGCGCGGAATCACAGACGATATATCCGGTCGGCCACCCTTCGTCTTCTTTGTCTATTATCTGATAATCTATATGCCGCGCAACTTTGATACCGCGCATCCACATGGGATTGGTCGCCCCAAGGCGCGAAACATCAGATTCCGGCATCTGCAGATATCCGTCAAGCAACACAACATCCGGTTTTATATTCGCATCCCAATACACCCGTTTGCACCACCGGTGCTTGGTGCCGACAACCTGTGGGTGCGCGGCTTCGTAAGATTTAACGAATTGCTTTCCAATTGGGGTCTGCATAGGGCGGATTTATCGTATATTTTCGATATGCTGTTTCATAAATTCGTGAACCGCGCGCGGAAGCGGATGTTCGCAGGCAACGCACATATCAATCTTGCATTCTTTGCATTCATCCATATTTATTTCTATATTTATTGTCGGCGGCGCAACTTTCAATTCCGGCATCTTTATTTGTTGGTGCGGGGGCACTCCATCCAAACATCCGACAATACCGCGAAGGACATAGCCTTCAAGAAGTTGAATCTCGCATCCCAAGCATCCAGCCGGGGCGATAATTTCCCCTTTTGGAAATTTTGCCGCTATGCTTCCGTTCATTGTATAACCCTGTTGCCCGTCTATCTTTTGGCTATCTTTTTCATACCATACAGCACGCTTACGGGATGCAACACAGCCCCCGGTCCTCTGGTGTCGTCATATACAGCCCGGTTGTCTTTAAGGTCCGGCGTGGGTATGCGTGTTGCAAAATTGTTCAAAACTTCGCACGCGGCGTATTCCGTCGTGACGATATTTTTTTTACGGTCCCACGAAAGCCATCCGGACGGCGAACCTTCGCCCCAACCGAACGGAAATTCATTTTGCCCGCGAAGCGCACCATCAAGAGCATCGTCATATTCATCAAGGTTGTTCGCAACCGGCCCCACAATCAACGGTCTGGATTTTTGAAATTCGGAAACCACTTTCTTGTCCCCGGCCAATTTATATATGTCGGTAAGCCTGTATGTGCGCCCATCAAGCGCTATATCAAAAGTGTAGAAAATGACATTGCCGGCAATCTGCGGGTTGGGCGTGTGCACTATGAACCTGTCTTTTGGGAATTTCGACATCATGTGCGTTTCAACAATTATTTTTATATCAAGGATTTCCGGCTTTTGACCGTTTATCAGCCATTGTTTTATCGGTGCCGTGTTTTGGATAAAACGGCGGCTTACTTCTTTCTGGTCCGTCCATTCGCAAATCGTTACAAGCCTGCCGTTAATATCCGTCGCACCTTTTTTATTGATAACGATAACGTGTTGAAGTGGACGCTGTTCCGCCGCAGAGCGCTTTTTGAAAAACATATTTTATCTTCCTGTTGCTACCTCTCTCTTGCCCTATATTGCGGTCAAGAGTATCACAAATATTCCATTTGGCAAATAAAAAACTCTATAAAATACATTGACAAATATAATTATTGCACTATCCTTAATCAAAAGAGGATTAACGATGTCAGATAACAAATGGTCTTGCGTGCGGTGCGGCGATTGTTGCCTTGAACCAATGATGTTCGACCGCGAACGGAAAGAACAGCTTTCTAAAATATATCCCGATTTGAAATGGATATACATAACGGATATAGAAGGCACGCCCTTTTATTTTGAAGAAAAATCCATGCAAACCGGCAAATGCCGATTTTTGCAAGACCATAAAGATGGCAAAAAAGCATGCCAGATTTACGAACTTCGCCCGCAAATCTGCCATGCTTACGGCGACCATGATTACCCGCTTTACGTATGCGACAGGAATCCCAAATTCAACCGCCGGGAATATGAAAAAGAAAATGGACTGGTGGATGCGGGGGATGCGGCCGCAAACCAAAGATACAACGACGTGAACGTATCAATCTTCACAAATGAAAACGTGCTGACACAATCTTGGTCCTGCAAACAATGCGGTGCATGCTGTCATCAGCCGGTGGCATTCAACGCCCAATCGAAAGAGGGGATTTCCAAAAAATATCCCGATTTGAAATGGACGCGCGTTCCAAAGCACGGCGACCCTTCATTTTGGTTTGACGACAAGTCCCAGGAACTTGGGCGCTGTCAATTCCTGAAACGGACCGCAGACGGAAAATACGAATGCATCGTTTACGACTTTCGCTCGCCCATGTGTCGCATTTTTGGCGACCATAAATCACACCCTCTGTACATATGCCATAAAAACTCGACGTTCAACCACGCGAAATGGGAAGAAGAAAAACGGCTTATTGATAAAAGGGACCCGGCCGCGCTCCAAAGACACGCCGTGGTAATCGTGCCGTTATTTACAAGATAAAAGCCCCCGCAAATAGGGGGGGGGCATTACCGTGCGGCTATTTTTCTTTGATTTATGAATTTGTAAAGGGTCTGACGATTGACATTTAATTGTTTGGCGATTTTGACTTTACTGCATCCCTGTGCCAGTAACTCTTGGATAACCTGCTCTTTACCTGTCAGTTTTACACTGGAATTGCTGCCGCCAAATGGACGGCCAAGAACTTTCCCCTCTGCACGAACCCGCGCCAGTCCTTCTTTGGTTTTTTGCGACATCATCTTCTTCCGTTCTATTTCCGCGTCCAACCCGAATACAAATACCAAAGCCTTGCCTGGGCCGTCTTCGCCGCATTCAACGTTCAACACAATCGGCTTTACACCGTTGCCGGCCGTCATAACCTTGATATTCTGAATTTTAATCTTGTGGCCGTCGATTTTATAGTTTTCCACAATATAATTTAGCGCGGCTTTATAATCCGGGCCCATGTCGTCAAAATCCACAAGATTGTTGTCTTTTTCTGTTCTGTTGTTGTTTTTCATTTCGCAATGCCTGATTCCTCCTACAAAATTTGGAAACTTCGGCGTCTCTCGCGCCCCTTGTGCGTCAAAGCTATCATAAATTCTCCGCTTTGCAAGAAAAAAAGTCCCCATGCAAGCACGGGGATAGAGAATATACTGTCGGTTTTTATGTCATACGTATTTGATTCTGGCGACGACCTACTCTTCCGTAGCTTAAGCCAAAGTACCATCGGCGATGCGGGGTTTCCCTGTCTGGTTCGGGATGGAACAGAGGGTGGCTCCCGCTCAATAATCACCAGAATCAAATACGCTAAATTAACAACTAACAACTAACAACTAACAACTAACAACTAGTCGTCAGAAGAGCGGTCAGTCATTTGAACATAATAAATCTCAAAAATATCAAATCAACTTTAACTTAACACCCAATAACTTGCAGCTGTTAGCTGTTAGTTGTCAGTTGTTAGTTAAATTCAACACACTCTTCAAGCATTCGTTTGATTTGTAGAGTGCCGAAGCACTCAACAAATCAAACAAAGATAAAAAGTCAGTCATCCGATTAGTATGGTTGAGCTGAACGCCTCACAGCGCTTACACTTACCACCTATCAACGTCCTGGTCTAGGACAGGATTAATGGGGATATCTTATCTTGCGACCAGCTTCCCGCTTAGATGCATTCAGCGGTTATCTGTTCCGAATTTAGCTAACCTGCGCTGCCGCGGGCGCG
>WRCO01000021.1 GCA_009783855.1 Alphaproteobacteria bacterium | reverse complement strand
CTGATCAGCTCCACCAGTAATTTGTTTGTGTGATTGGTAGAGCACTTGCATGGCATGCACGCCAGCCGTCGTCAGTTCGAGTCTGATCAGCTCCACCAGTAATTTGTTTGTGTGATTGGTAGACACTTGATGGCATGCACGCCAGCCGTCGTCAGTACTTGCTTGATTTTGAGTCAATTTCTTGGTATAATGCTCCCATAAACAAAGACGGCACACGCCGTCATTTTTTATTATTCGTCCCGCTTCTGTGGGGCTTTTTTATTAACAAAAATACAAGGAGTTAATATGCCAAACATGCCAAGTAGTATATCTGAACTTATGAAAAGTTCTGCTTATACAAATTCAATGCACCCAAATCACCAATCGGTCCAGCAACAAGTCGCGGATTGGTTTAATAAAGAATATGCCAACGACAACAATAAAAACACAAGAATCATATCCGATATGTTTTACAATCAAAATAGAATTGATGAAATAGATAACGAGCGCGTCGCCGGCGCAGTGTTTGACATGTTCGTTATGACCAGTCCTGCTAATGTTGGCCGTATAATACAAAATACATTAAACAAACACCAGGGCACAGGACTGACAATTGATGGCATAGCTGGAAGCAGGACGATTGCGGCGCTTAACAGCATACCCGAAAACCAGATTGATAACTTTATGGATGCGCTCATGAGCGCAAGATTAAATTTTTTACAGGGCTTGCCTGGATGGGGCCAGTTTGGCCGCGGTTGGACAAACAGAACTATGCAATATTAAAAACAGATTGATTAGATTTATTATCAGTGCAATAATTAAATAATGAAGAAATTTATTATAATCTCTGCACTGGTGTTTGCCGTAAATAATGCTTATACGCAAAGTTGGGCAGATAGAGACTGCGGTGAACCGACCGGATCGCATTTTAATGTCAGTCAAGAGATGTTAAATAAATATAGGTCAGCGCATCCAAACTTTAATTTTCCACATTGTGTTGATGAAATAATAGAACGGCAAGCCGAACAAATACTGAATTATTTTCATCGCAACTATCGGTTTAACGAAATAAACAATCGCCACATTCATCAAATCCTCTGGACTTTATTTAAAGAAATGCCATTTGCAAAATTTGAATCCGCGGTCAATGATACAATAAACAGATTTTATCACTTTGGCAGACATTTTGAGGGTGAAGAATGGCGGCGCAAATACCAAGTTGAATTTGGTGCCCCATTCGGCTCCCGCGCAACAATCAGCAGACTTAATGTTCATGGCAATGAAAATATACAAAAAATGATAGATTTGTTACAAGAGATTGAACATTAAATGTAAGCTTTGGAAATATCGCAGCAATTACTGTCATTGATAGAGGGGGGGGATGCGAAATTGCTATACATGGCGAAAACTGGGAATAGTGTTATAATTTCATACCGTGTACAGCCGACCATGCGCTTATAAATTGGAGTATGGGGAAGTTAGCAAAAAAATGCCAGTCGGCTCCACCACCCTTCGCCTCTGCGAGGCTTCGGGTGGCTGCGCCACCAAAAATTCTTCCCATTGAAACCAGAGCGGCTTCAATGGTTTTTTGTTTGTATTTGAAAGTGGTTGCAAAAATCTGTTAAGTCTGTATCATTGCGCCGAACCAATAACAAAGGTCCAAAGATTATGATGAAAAAATTAAATTCAAAAATAAAGCGGACAAAACACTATGACGTCATAGGCGGATGGATAAAATTCCAACTTCGCGCCATGCTTCATTTTTTTACCAATCCCATGCTGTATTTCAAAAATCTGTATTGGGAAAGCCGTTTCAAGCCGAAACACTTTCTTTCCGTCGTCGCAATCATGAAGAACGAGGGCCCGTATCTTAAAGAATGGATTGAATTCCACAGGCTTGTCGGGGTCGAAAAATTCTATCTTTACGACAACGAAAGCACGGACAATACCAAAGAAATCCTTGCCCCGTATATCAAAAAGGGAATCGTCGAATACACGTATTTCCCGGGCCAAAAACAACAAAGACCCGCATACAACGATTGTATCCGCCGGCATAAATACGATACGAAATGGCTTGCGATTTTCGACCTTGATGAATTTCTTGTCCCCGTGTCGTTCAAAAATATTCCGGAATTCTTGAAGACACAGCCGTCAGGCATTTCGCAAATCGTCGTGGCGTGGGTGCTGTTCGGTTCAAGCGGGCACAAGAAAAAGCCGGAAGGCCTTGTCGTCGAAAATTACAAGCGCAGGGCGAATAAAAACAATCACCATTACAAAGCGATTGTAAATCCGCGCCGGGTTTATTCCGCAAACGTGCACGGTCAGGTCGTATTCGGCAAAATCGTGGACACAAACGGCGAAAGCTTTCACAATATGCGTCACAAAGCCGACCCGTCGTACATGGCCAAGATTCGCATTCATCATTACGCCGTCAAATCGTTGGAAGAATTTGCAAAACGCGCCGGCCGCGGCGATGCAAGGTTTGGCGCCGCAAAAGGCCTTCGCAGATATTCCAATGATTATTTCAAAAGCCACGACCGCAACGAAGTCCTTGACCCGATTATGGACAAGTGGATAAAAGAATTAAAGCGAAAGATGTAATTTGTTCAGATTATCCTTGAAAGTTCGGATATTTCTTGCTAGAATCCTTGCACTCTGTGGCGGATATAGCTCAGTTGGTTAGAGCGCCAGTTTGTGGTACTGGAAGTCGCGGGTTCGAGTCCCGTTATTCGCCCCATATTTCGTGGCTGATGGCTGATAATCTGGATTTACGGGATAATACTTCCGCAAATTCATACTGCAAGTCACCGGCACCAGCCACCAGTCACTTTTATTATTGATTTTCGTGCTTTTATTTACTATTATTCCATACCGATAAAGGAGAAGATATGGACTTTGCATCACTTAAACAAGAAGCAGAACAAAAAGCCGCGTCAACCATCGAAGTATTGAAAAAAGAATACGCCGGACTTCGCACCGGTCGCGCGTCGGTAAACCTCCTTGACGGGGTTCGGGTCGAAGTATACGGCGCCGAAATGCCGCTTAACCAAGTTGCGACGGTTTCAACACCGGAACCACAGGCGATAAGCGTATCCGTATGGGACGCATCCAACATCGCGGCCGTTGAAAAGGCTATACGCGATTCCGGGCTTGGCCTTAATCCCAACACTGCCGGCGGCGTTATCCGCCTTAACCTTCCGCCGCTTACCGAAGAGCGGCGCAAAGAGCTTGTAAAAGTTGCGAAAAAATACGCGGAAGACGGCCATATTGCTTTGCGCAACGTTCGCCACGACCTTATGAACAGAATCAAAAAAGCAGAAGCCGATAAAGTCATTTCCGAAGACGATATGAAAAGATATTCCGAAGACCTGCAGAAAGTATTCGATACAAAAGGCGCAGAAATCGACGTCGTCGCAAAACAAAAAGAAACGGATATTATGTCAGTGTAAGGCATAGGGCATAAGGCATAATATTATGTTAAAATTATTCAAAAAGAAATCAAGCAGCAAACGGCAAGCCGCAAACCACGCGGATGCGGGGCGCGCCCCGCATCACATCGCATTTATTTGCGACGGCAACCGCAGCTGGGCCAAAAAGCGCGGAATGCCGGCAATGCACGGACACCGCCGCGCGGCCGACGGTGATATTTCCAAGATGGTCGATTGGTTCATCGCGCGCGGCGTCAACACTTTTACATTCTTTATTTTTTCCACGGAAAACTGGACAAGGTCAAAGGAAGAGGTCGATTTCCTTATGAAGCTTTTCGGGGAGGTGTTCGACAAGAACTACAAAGAGGCGAAAGAAAAAAACCTTCGCTTCAAAGTCATAGGTCGGCGCGACCGCATCGCGAAAACATTGGTGAAAAAGATTGAAAAGCTTGAGGCGGAAACGGACGAAAACACCGGCGGAACCGTTGTGTTCGCGCTGGATTACGGCGGGCACGATGAAATCGTCCGCGCGGTGCAAAGCGCCATTGAATCCGGAATCCCGGCAAGCGACGTCGATATAGATACGTTTGAAACATTCATGGATACCGGCGATTTATTGCCCATCGACATGGTCGTGAGGACAAGCAACGAACAACGGATTTCCAATTTCCTTTTGTGGAAACTGGCGTATGCGGAATTATCCTTTGTGTCGGAACAATGGCCGGAATATGTGAATAATGAAAAATTATGGCAAAAAACTTTGGATGAATTCGCGCATCGCAACCGGCGGTTCGGCGGCGGCGCAGAAAAAAATTACAGCGGGAAAAAATCGAAATGACGAACACAGTGAAACGAATCCTTGTAAGCGCGGGGATGGCGGCGGCGGTTATCGGCGCAGGCGTGCTTGAATACCATTATATCCCGGCGGTGCGGTGGCTTGCGGTGCTTGTCGTCATGGGGATAACGGCGGAATTCCTTGCCGCGGCGATAAAGGGGCTTCGCAACAAGGATTCGAAAGTCTTCGCGGAAATCGCAATCGTTTGCCTTGCGCCGTATGCGCTGTTTCTTGGGGCGGCGGCGTACTTTGTGGGGACAAAGCCGGGGATAATGCTGTTATTGCTTTTGGTTATTTCCGCCGCGGATACCGGCGGATGGTTCTTTGGCAAATGGTTCGGCACCACGAAGCTTTGGCAAAAAATTTCTCCGAATAAGACATGGACGGGTCAGATTGCCGGAATTATATGCGGCGCCGGCATTGCGATTTTATACGGAATCCTTGGCGGAGGCGGATTCATGCCGCAACTTATGTGGATTGGAATCGCCGTGGCATTGCTTTCGCAATACGGCGACCTTACCGCGTCATGGATAAAAAGGAAATTCGGCGTCGATGATTTCTCGCGCGCGCTTCCGGGGCACGGCGGATTGTTGGACCGGTTCGACGGATGGATTTACGTCTTGCCGATAACTTGGTTGGCGATGATGTAGGACACTGGGCACTGGGCATTAGGCACTGGTGGTGGTGAATGTAAACTTTAGTGCCTAGAGCCCAGTGCCTAGTGCCTAGAAACGGGAGTTTTGAATGTTTTTCACAATTATTGGATTTTTGGTAGTACTTGGTTTGGCTGTTCTTGTTCACGAACTTGGCCATTATTGGGCCGCGCGGTTTTCCGGCGTAAAGATAAACGCTTTTTCAATCGGTTTCGGCCCCGCGCTTTTAAGATGGACGGACCGGCGCGGAACGGTTTGGAAAATCTCGGCCATCCCGCTTGGCGGATATGTTTCGCTTTATGGGAACGAACATATTTTCGACCGGAAAAAATACGAAGAATTGCCCCGCGCAAAGAAAAAGGGACACTATCTGTCCGCCGCTTTGTGGAAAAGGATTATTATTTGCACCGCCGGTGTCGCGATGAATTTCGGGCTTGCGTTCGTGATATACACCGGGCTTTTCCTGTTGCATCCGCGCACCGTTCAAATGCCGATTGTCGGCCAAGTGATACAGGAATCAATTGCATGGAATTCCGGCGTTCGCGCGGGCGACACGGTAGAGCGCATCGACGGCATGAAGATTACCAGTTGGGGCGACATAATACTTGCCAAAGAGCTTGCCGGGTCGCGCGATGCGGAATTGACTCTTTTGCGGCGCGGCGAAAAAATCATAGCAAGGCTTGCGCCGGCGGAAAGGTGGGGATTAATCGCGGACGGGTCGAAGACTTTCGAACAGCATAAAACGCTTCCCGGCGCGATGTATTCCGGCGCGCGCAGGATATATATAGAATCGCGGACTATCATCACCGTCATATCGCAAATCATCACAGGCGAACGGTCGTCAAAACAGTTGGGGAGCTTTATATTAATCGCCCAAATGTCGGGTCAGGCGTTATCAACGGGAATCGTCGCGCTGCTTTCCTTGGTCGCGCTGTTGTCCGTTAATTTCGCCATCCTTAATATCCTGCCGTTGCCGGTGCTTGACGGCGGAACGTTTGTAATGCTTTTGATTGAAGGCATCACAAGGCGGAAAATCCAGGGCCGCTGGGTCGAATGGATGTTTATCGGCGGATGGGTGTTTTTGATACTTCTTTTGCTGCTTACCATGAAGAATGATATTTTCAGGGTGTTCGGGTGGTGATTGGTGATTCGTGCCGAATGAGCACATACAAATCCGGACTTTTCGCAGAATGGCTTGCGCGTATGTATTTGCGGCTGCAGGGTTTTTATATTCTTGAATCAAGGCATGTGACCGGGCGTTATACGGGTCGGGCGGAAATTGATATAATCGCCCGCCGGGGCAGTCTTATAATCTTCGTCGAAGTAAAAAATCGTCCCGATGCGGCGACGGGAATAGAAGCCGTTACTTTTTCGCAAGGCGTGCGGCTTCGCCGCGCGGCGGAAACGTATCTGTTGCGCAAACGCTGGACGCACGATGCGCGGTTCGACGTTATCGTCGTGTCGGGCTTTCGCATAAAACATTTTAAGAATGCCGTTTGACTTTTCAGCCGGTCGCGGATACAATCCGGGTCGGTTGTCAAACCAAAAGGAGAAAACCATGAAGAAAGTATTGTTGTTGGGCTTTGCGGTCTTCGCCCTTGCCGCGTGCACGGGGTCTTATAGAGACGGCAAATGCGATTATCATTATCTGCTTCATCCGCAGATTTCGGTAACACGCCTTGTCGGTTGTCCGTAAATATAATCCGCCAATCGGCGGATTTTTGTTGGATTTCAATGGGCATTTTGTTAAAATTACTTCTGTAACAAAAGGAGCGAATCATGAAGAAGATAATGTTGTTTTGCGCGTCGGCCGTTTTGTTGTCCGGTTGCATAGGGTTTGTTGAAAACAGGGCCCATGACGGACGGGTTGTCCATGATATGTATTTCCTTCATCCGGCGATAACAATAACAGGATATACGTCGGGATTGACTATAACCAACTGATTATAAACCCGCCGTTCGGCGGGTTTTATTTTTGGCTTTAGTCCGAAGTCCGACGGACGAAGGCGGATTGTTCCAGAAGATTCGGGCTATTTCATAACCGCGGTTTTGATTATCGACAAATCCTGGCTTATCATGTCCAGTTTAAGTTTCAGTTGCGCAATGCCTGATTCCAACGATGCGGCGCGGTTTTCAAGCGCGGTTGTGCGTGCTTCGATTTTCTGCACATCGCTTATCGACAGGTCGTGTTTTGCGACCCAATAGACCGCCGTGCAAAGAAGCGCGATTAGAAACCACGAGCTTTTGATGCTGTCCAAAAGCGCGTAATGCGCGGACTGCGCCGCGCCGCCGACGGGTCCCAATAACAGGCAAAACCGGTTATGGAATGTGTAAAGCGTGAAGTGTAAAGTGTGGATTCGTGATCTTTTACACTTTCAATCTGCGCAGAGCGCAGATTGAGTTCTCCGGTATCCCTGTTTGATTAACCAAAGTTCATATTCTTTTTTCATTTTGAAACTCCTTTTTGTTTGTTTCTACTTAAATTATGTCGTGAAAATTAGAGAAAGTACGCAAAAAAACGCTCCTACATCCCAGAAATCAGCCATTTTTGCTAAAATTGAGACCATATAGACCTAAAATCTAAGACAATGTGTTCTATCGGTAGAAGATATCCACCTATTATTGATAAAGAGTTGTTTGATATAGTCCAAGATGTCCTACAAGGTAAAGCACGACCGCCAATGAAATTAGGTTATAAAGGAATAGACTATATTTTTCGTGGTTTAATCAGATGTGGAACTTGCGGTTGCACTATCACACCTGAAACCCATAAGACAACAAATGGAAATAAGCATACATATCTAAGATGTTTTCATCTAAAAGGTGGTTGCAAACAAGGTTTAGTTAAAGAAGAAGTTATATTGAACCAACTAGAACACGAGATTTTTAGCAATATAAAAGTGCCAGAAGAAGCATTAAAAGAAATCAAAACTGGCATTAAAGCGTATGTCGCAAAAGAGTCTGATAATGTTAAAATCGCTAAAAAGAATCTTGCTATACAACTCACGACCTTAAAGACCAGAGAAGAAGTCCTTGATAATAAGTTTCTTGACGGAGACTTCTCAAAAGAAAAATATGAATCTATGTCAGCAAAGATAAAGAAGGAACAAGCAGAGGTTCAAGAAGCATTTGATAAACAAGAAGTGCCTGATTCGGAAACTGCCAAAACAATGATAGATATAGTGGAAATCGCTGCAAGTGCTGGAAATCTAATGCGTGGTTCGTGTCCTATCAGGAAACGAGTACTTTTAGGTTTAATTCTCACGAACCAAGATTCTCCAAAATTAAATGGCGTAAGTCTTTGTTATTCCTTGAAAAAGCCCTTTGACAAACTACTTTTATCAAAGGGTTGTAAAACCTGGCTCGGGTGGCTGGGCTCGAACCAGCGACATACGGATTAACAGTCCGGTGTTCTACCGACTGAACTACACCCGAATAGGTGGCGCCATACTAACCCAGATTCCGGCGGTTTGCAAGAAATTTTTACATATCATCCGGCACGTCGGAAAGGTCGGGACCGCCTGGCTCCGCCGCCGGTGGCGGCGCGGACGGTGGCGGCCCGTCGCCCATAGCTTTGGCAAAGGGTGAGCCGTAATCGCTGCGCGACGGCGCGCTGTAATTACCATACACGGAATTATCGTCTTTGAACAGGCCGTAATCCCCGTGGAATTCAAGCCGTATCGTATCCGGTTTGCCATGACGATTTTTGCCGATGATAAGCTCGGCCTTGCCCCGGCATTGTTCAAGACGGCGCTTCCAATCTTCGTGTTCTTTTTGAAGCTGCATATCGCTTCGGCCGGAAATCTTGTCCATCGGGTCGCGGCCGGCAAGATAATATTCTTCACGATACGTAAACATGACAATGTCGGCGTCCTGTTCAATTGACCCGGATTCGCGAAGGTCGGACAATTGCGGCCGCTTGTCGGTTCTGTCCTTTGCTTCCACGTTACGCGAAAGCTGCGACAGCGCGACAACCGGCACATCCAATTCTTTGGCAAGCATTTTAAGGCCGCGCGTGATTTCCGAAAGCTCCTGTACGCGGTTTTCATTCCGCCGTCCGCCCGGCGAAGTCATAAGTTGCAAATAGTCGATTACAATAAGCGCAAGGCCCCCGTGCTTTCGCGCGATGCGGCGCGCGCGGGTACGCATCATCGGGACGCTCATCCCCGGCGTATCGTCAAAGAACAAAGGCAAAGCCGAAAGCGCGTCCGAATATTGCGACATCTTCAAAAAATCCGAATCGGTAAGGTTGCCGTTGCGCATGCTTGTCGCCGGAATTTCCGTTTGCGATGATAAAACGCGCGCCGCCAATTGCGACGCGGACATTTCAAGCGAGAAGAAAACAACCGCGCCTTTGAAATTCTTGTTTGCGCTTCCACTTTTTATTGCGTTCGCTGCGTTGAACGCTATGTTCGTCGCCATAACGGTTTTTCCCATCGCCGGGCGGCCCGCGATGATAATCAAATCCGAATGGTGAAGGCCGCTTATGGATTTATCCAAATCGCGAAATCCGGTGGCAAGTCCGGACAGTTTGCCGTCGGCCTGGTACGCTATCCTTGCCTGTTCCAATGCGGCGTGAAGTGATTCGCCAAGCGTAAGCGCGCCTTTGTCGACGGATTCGCCGGACGCGGCAAGGTCGTATAATTTTTTTTCCGCGTCTTGAATCTGTTGCGCGACGGGGTTGTCCAAATCTTCGACGAACGCGGCGTCCGTGATGCCTTGACCGATGCCGATAAGGTCGCGGCGCATCGCATTGTCGTATACGATGCGCGCGTATTGTTCGACGTTTACGACGGATGTTCCGGCGCCGGCAAGCTGTGCCAAATAATCCGTTCCGCCGACGGAATCCAGAACGCCCTGTTGTTCCAGATAGTTTTTAATCGTGATAATATCGACGGGAAATCCGGCGGCGAATTGCCGGTCCATAAGGCGATAGATTTCTTTGTGCGCCGGGTGCGTGAAATGGTCGGCTTTCAGATATTCGCCAAACCTTTCAAGCGCGCGGTTGTTCATAAGAACGGCGGCAAGAACGGCCTGTTCGGCTTCAAGATTTGTCGGCAGTTGCTTTGGTGTAAAATTGATGTTTTCCGTTTCCATGCGGAAGAGATTACATCAAAAAAACAGGATTGCAAGCAGTTAGTGACCGGCAACCGGTCACTGATAACTGATTACAACGGTGGAAGCGGTTGTGTCGGGACGTTAAGAATTCCGGTGACGGTATGCGTTCCCGTCGTTCTTATAACGTTGTTTATATCCGATTCCTGTATCGCGGAATCCGCGCGTGCAAGTGAGGATTGCACATCTTGCGAAAGTCTGTCGCGCGGCGCCGAATTAAGGAACGCAAGGAATCCAAGATGTTCCGGTTGAACCCCGCCGCCAATCATATCAAGAGAAATCAAATCGTTCCAAAACGCATCACCCGCAAGCCGGTATGCAAGAGAATTGCCGATGACCGAAATTTCAACATTGCGTCCGTCTGTGCCATCCGCGCCCCGCGGTCCGGTAAGTCCCATGGTCCCCGGCAATCCGTCCGCGCCCGCGGCGCCCGTCGGTCCGGTGATTTCGGCAAGCGATACAAGATTATGCCATGCGCCGCCGCCAACATACCGCCATTGGATATGCGCCGCGCCGACCTGTAATTCGATTTCGCGGCCGTCTGCGCCGGGTGTTCCGCCGCCGCTTATGGCAATTGAATCAATGCGGTTTGAAAGAGTGTCCTTGACCGCATCAAGTTCCATCGTTCTTACGAATTCGGACATATCGCCGTCAAATGCGGTTGGTTGAGCCCTTGAGATATTTGAGGCCGAGCGTTGCGTAGTCGTCGTCCGTGCGACGGAAGACGTTGCCTGTCCCTGTGACCGTACGGGCGTTGCGCCGGCCCCGGTCGTGGCGGTGCGGATTGTCGCGGTGCCCGCGGTGCCTGTTCGCGGGCCGGAACGTATGGTGGCATTGGCGTGCGCGGCGGCAACAGTCATCATCGCAAAAATCGCGAATACGGAAATATATTTTATCATCACCCTCTCCATCGTTTTGGTCAGTGGGTACCAGTTCGGTGAATTATATCTTATTTCCGCAAATCATAGCAAGGAAGAAATGCGGCATCCCCCCGTATTAAAAACCCCGGGGGTTTAATCCCGGGGGGTGTTTTGATTCAGACCTTATGGTCTGTTGGCCGGGTTACCCCTACCGGGAGTCGTGATTGGCGCAACGACTTCGCCTCTTATAAGAGAATTTATAGTGCTGACCAACGACTCAATCTGTTGGACTGATGCAAGTCCCTGCATATTAGCAACTGTTTCTCGGATTTGGCTTTCATCCACAACGCCATCCCGGCCTGCCGGGCCTTGTATCCCTTGCGGACCTTGCTGCCCTTGCGGTCCTGTGCCTCCTGGCGTTCCTGCGTCACCGCGGTCACCTTTGTCACCGCGGATATTCATACTTGTCGGATTTGTTCCGGACGCGTCTTGTGTCCACGAAAGGTTTCCGAACGCGTCAACCGTCGGTCTCCAAGTTCTACCTGGCGCTCCGTCGTTACCGGGGTTTCCTTGCGGTCCTGCGCCTCCTGCCGGTCCTTGGCCTCCTGCCGGTCCGGTGTCACCTTTGACCGCTGCTCTGAATGCAGGGTCGACGTTTAATGCCGAGGCGACGTTCGCTCTGAATGTCGAATCTCCGGTCACTTGGGCAACAGTAACGCTTGTGCCGGGGTTACCATCACGACCGGGTGCGACGCATGCGCTCCAGTTTCCGGTGTTTCCGACTCTGAACTGTGTGCCGGCAAGTCCGTTGGGGGCGGTACAGGTCTGGAGAGTCACGCTT
>WRCO01000020.1 GCA_009783855.1 Alphaproteobacteria bacterium | reverse complement strand
GGAACCGCGCCCGGGCGGCTTACCGTGCGCATGCCGGATAATCAGATTTTAAGTCTAAGGACAGCACCCGATTATACTTTCAGCACAATTCAGGCGGATTTTCCGCGAATTTGGACATGGGACCACGCGTTCAGGGACGCTAATCCAAGATGGGGCAACCAAGCTGTCTGGTGGGATTTGAACTGGTACAACAATGCGAATATGCCCCAACTGAGCGCCCCCTTAAGCGGCTATCCTGCCATCTATCCTACGTATTGGGTCCAGGCTACGTGCAGCGCTACAACAGGCTCTTGGGCCACCAAGGGCAACCCGGTTTTACCCAATCCCGCAAATGGCAATTCAGCCTTTGCAAGCAATCAGATGCAATGCTGGTGTCGTTTGAAAAGGCGCAGTGACGGCGCGAACGGCGGCTGGATATTCCACTGGACAATCTCGTCTGCCGCCTTGTGCGCAATCGATTGCCCAGGTAACTGCGCCAATCACGCGGCGGTCCGTTCCGATATCCGTTCCGCATTACTCGATGCGTTTGCGAATCCATAGGCGAATCTGGACATTAAAAAATCCGGCATCGCCGGATTTTTTAATTACCAAAATCTCCACCAGGTTTTTTTCGGCGCTTCTTCCGCTGTATCTTTTGCTTCCTTTATCTCCGGCCTTGGCTTTGCTTTTTGTTCGGCCGCTTCCTTGTTGCCGTTCATGGCTTCCCGATCTCTTGTTCTTAAGATAACCCTTGTACATTCTTCAAAAGTTCGCCCCCGGTCGATACATCTTTGGATTCTTGTCTGTTGCAGTTTTTGGGCTTCTATCTTTTGCTCGTCAGTCATTTCGGACCATTTTAACTGTTGACTTGCGGATGCCCCGGCGATGAACACAATACAGAACAGAGCGCCCAGGCTTACGATTTTCATCATAACTCCCTCCTTTAAGGTTTATGGATTGAAAAAATATCCAGGACAGGGCATCTTATCTGGCTACGCATGAATTATATCATATTTTCATCTTGCGAAAAAGGAATTTGTTCTCGATTTTAACGTCGGAAAATGCGCCCGCGGGACCGTGCCCCGGAATTACAAAAGTGTCATCCGGAAAACCCCGCGCGGCAAGCGCGGCAAGCGATGCGTCCATCGCCGCGTCGCTGCTTCCCGGCAAATCCGTCCGCCCGATGGTGTTAAAGAACAAAGTATCGCCGGATATTAATACGTAAGGCATAAGGCGCGAAGCGTGAGGTGTGGATTGCAGCGGAGTTTTAATATAAAAGCATACGCTGCCCGCGCTGTGCCCGGGCGTGTGGATGACTTCGCATTTCAAACCGGGAAGGATTTCGATTTCGCCGGGGGCAATATCGCGCGGCGGGTTTTTCTTGGCATCAAGCGTGCCGTATCCGTGAACAAACAAAACCGGATTCTGCCATTTTATAATAGGCATGTCGGCGTGGTGCATAAACCATTCCGCGTTCAATTTCGGAATCGCGGACATATGGTCGTAATGCCCGTGGGTAAGATATATCGCGGCAAGGTTAAGACCGCGTTCGGCAAAAAGCTTTTTCCAATCCGCCGCCGAACCCCACGGGTCGAAAATCACCGCGTCCGCGCCGGCCGCGACAAGCACCGAATTGGTATTCGACGGCGACATGCGAATAATTTCAAGATTGAACGACATTACTTTTTCTTTTTAACGCCGATGATTTTTTCAATCTCTTCGCGGGTTAATGTTTCGCGCCTTAACAATTCTTCGGCAAGTTTTTTGACAACCGCACGATTTTTGGAAATCAAAGCGGTCGCGTTTTTATACGCGGCATCAATCCATGCGCGGACTTCCGCATCCACCGATTCGGCGGTTTTTTCAGATGCGCTTTCAAGTGCGTGCCGATGACCGAAAGTATCGACTTGGTTGACCGCGACCGGGCCTATTTTTTGCGACAGGCCCGCCATGGTAATCGACCGGCGCGCAAGATACGTCGCTTGGGCAATATCCATTTCCGCGCCCGTCGTTATATTGTCGCGCCCGAAAAATACTTCCTCTGCGACGCGGCCCGCCATCGCAATGACAAGGTCCGCGCGGATTTCGGCAAGAGTAACGGACACCTTGTCGTCAATCGGAAGCTTTTGCACCATGCCAAGCGCGCGGCCGCGCGGGATAATCGTCGCTTTGTGAATCGGGTCGGTTATATCGCGGTAATGCACGCTTATAAAAGCATGGCCGGCTTCGTGATATGCGGTAAGCTTCAAATCCTTTGCCGAAACTTTTTTATCTTTTTTCGGCCCCATAAGGATTTTGTCGCGCGCTTCGTCTATGTCTTTCGCGTCGATTTCCTTACGGCCCGCGCGCGCGGCAAGAAGCGCCGCTTCGTTAAGAAGATTTTCCAAATCCGCGCCGGAAAATCCGGTTGTGCCGCGTGCGGCCTCACCCATATCCGTACCTTTGGCAAATTTGAACTTTTTGGCATAAAGGTCAAGGATTTCGCGACGTCCGGCCATATCCGGAAGTTCTATATAAACCTGTCTGTCGAATCTTCCGGGGCGAAGAAGCGCGCCGTCAAGCATGTCCGGCCTGTTCGTCGCGCCGATAACGATGATGCCCGAATCGCCCGTAAAGCCGTCCATTTCAATAAGCAATTGGTTCAGAGTCTGTTCGCGGTCATTGTCGTTGAACGTAGACCGGCCGCGCGACATCCCAATGGCATCGATTTCGTCGATGAACAAAATACACGGCGAATTGCGTTTCGCCATTTCAAAAATTTCTTTTATTTTCGCAACGCCAAGCCCGACTATGATTCCGGAAAAATCAGAACCGCTTGTCGCGAAGAACGGTACGTTTGCCTCGCCCGCAATCGCGCGGGCAAGCAATGTTTTCCCCGTGCCCGGTTCGCCCGAAAGCAATATGCCGCGCGGAATCCGCGCGCCGATTTTTCGGAATTTGTCCGGGTTTTTAAGAAAGTCCACGACTTCGGTCACTTCTTGTTTTGCGACTTTGATCCCCGCGACATCCGCGAAAGTCGTTTTCTTTTTCGTGCCGGCGATGATTTTTGTCGGATTCATCTGTTGGGCAATTCGGCCGATGCCGCCGCCCATTCCGCCTCCGCGCATTGCGCGCCAAATCCACATTATAATAAGCACGGTGAAAAGAATCGGAAACCAGGTTCCAATCATATCCATCCATCCTTTGGAATTATCAATCGTAACCATCGCGCCCATGTCCGATAATTTGGCAAGAAGCGCCGGGTCGTGCGACACGACCGCCTTGTACCGCGCGCCGTCCGCCATCTCGCCCGTCGCCGTATCGCCGCGAAGACTTAACGTCGCAATCTGCCCGTCCCGCGCCGCCGCAAGCAGTTCGGAGAAATTAAGACTTTGAACCTCGACCGATTTTGCGGCGAATTCCTTTGCCGCGATATTCGGCAGTTTTATCGAATCGTTCGAAGGCACAAGGACGCTTCGCGTGATTATGCCGGCGAACAACAGCGCGAAGATGATAAGAAACAGGTAAGATTTGTCTTTTTGCGGTTTTTGGTTTGTCATGTTTTATTTCCTGAATGAACTTGATGAGCCTTCCGGCGCGATTAGAATTTTATCCTTTAAGCGTCGCACTATGCAATTGTTGATTGTGAATTTGCAATCGCTTTGCAACATATAGTCCGCGCGCGCGATTTTTTCAAGCCGCGGGCCATAGGCGGTATTTCCGAGAATCTGGAACAGGCGCGACAAGAATTTCAAACGCAATTCGTCCGGCATGCCGGAAAGGCGTGATTCGGAAAATTTCGCCCGCCCGCCCGCCAAGACGTCTTTTACAAGCCCGCCCACATTATCTTCAAGCATATCGCGCACGCGGCCAAGATTTTCAATCGCGGTCAGAATCCGTTCGTCGGAAATGCCAAGCCGGTCGCAGAGGACATGGCGGTTCTTGCGGATTTTCACACGGGTGAAATTCTCGTCGTCGTTCATTTCGTCGTGGATGAATTTAATCCCGTTATCGGCGCAATATTTTTCAAGGTCCCGGCGCGGCGTGTCAAGCAGCGGCCGGACGACCGTGACACCGCGCCGTGATTGCGAATCCGGCATCGCGGCAAGGCCGTACACCCCGGACCCGCGCCCCAGGTTCATCAAAAAGGTCTCGATCTGGTCGTCCGCATTGTGCGCGACAAACAGGTGTCCGACATCATTATCGCGGCACCATTTTAACAGCAAATCGTACCGGGCGTCCCGCGCCGCGGCCTCTACCCCCGTTTTCGGCTTTTTTCCGGTCCATTGCAAAATCACACAGGACAGGTTTAATTCCTTTGCCGCCGCCGCCACAAATGCGGAATCTTTTTTTGCCGCCGCCCGCAAACCGTGGTCGACATGCAGCACGGTCGCGTCCAAATCGCGGCACATGTGCAAAAGCGCCATCGAATCGGCACCGCCGCTTACCGCCACTGCGATTCGTTTTTCGAAAAAATCATCACGTTTGTATTTCATATTCGGTCTATTTTATGGTATTATTCTGAAAAGTAAAGAAAAGGAAAAGGTATGACGAAACAAAAATCGCTTGCCGTGTATTGCGGGCATCAATTTGGAACCAATCCCGAATACGAAAAGGCCGCCATCCGCATCGGCGAATTGATGGCAAAGAACAATATCCGCCTTGTCTTCGGCGGGGGGAAGAAAGGCCTTATGGGTGCGGTCGGGCAATCGGTCCTTGACCATGGCGGCAAGGTCATAGGAATTTCAACCCATCATGTCATCGCGTTGCAAGAGCCAATTCTGGAAGGCATAACGGAATCCGAAATCGTCGACGGAATAAACGAACGAAAGCAAAGGATGTACGAATTGTCGGACGCTTTTTGTATTTTGCCGGGCGGTCTTGGGACGCTTAACGAAGTGACCGACATACTTACCATGCAACAGGTAAAGGAAACCAAAAAGCCCGTATACTACCTTAACACCGAAGGATATTGGAACATATTCGGCCGCGTTATGGCGCACATGCACCGCGCCGGGTTCATATCGCCTTTGGCCGAATACGACATACGGATATTTTCGTATCCGGAAGATTTGATAACGGAGTATTTGAAAGACAGTAAATAGTGGTCGGTGGTTCGTGCCGGTGGCTTGGCAGTCAGCCGCCTGTACCAGCCGCCAGCCGTCAGCCGCCAATGATTAATGAAACAATACAAGATTTCATAAACTATCTTACGAATACCAAGCGGTATTCCGCGCATACGGCGGCGGCGTACGAATCGGATATTCGGGATTTCATAAGTTTTTGCGAAAAATACAGCGGCGCGGATTTGCATCTTCGCGATTTTTCGCGCATTGATACTTTGCAATTTCGCGCATGGCTTGCCGACCGGCGCGGCCGGAAACTGTCGTTCAAATCGACGGCGCGCGCGCTTTCATCGCTTCGCGGATTTTTCAAATTTATCGACAAAAAGCACGATATAAAAAACGAATCGATTTCGCTTGTCGGAAGTCCGAAGATTCCAAAAACTTTATCAAAGGCGGTCGACGCAAAGGATGTAAGAAACATGTCGGACGCCGCAAAAGACACCGGCGCGGACCCGTGGATTGTTGCGCGGGACAACGCGCTTGTTTTGCTTATATTCGGGTGCGGTCTTCGAATTTCCGAAGCGCTGTCACTGACCGACAAAGACATCGCCGCACGGCCAGAGGTTCTTCGCATTCGCGGCAAAGGGAACAAAGAGCGGCTTGTGCCGGTACTTCCCGCGGTATACGACGCGATTGAAAAATATATCCGCCTTCGGCGGCTTGGCGGCAACACGTTATTCCGTTCCGCGACCGGGTTGCCCATGTCGTCGCGCATGGCGCAAAAGGTTGTGGAGAATCTCCGCAACATGTTGCAGCTTCCCGAATACGTGACGCCGCACGCGTTGCGGCATGCGTACGCGACGTCGCTGCTTTCCGGCGGCGTGGATTTGCGGCATTTGCAGGAATTGCTTGGCCATGCGTCATTGTCGACGACACAGCTTTATACAAAAGTCGACATGTCGATGGTGATGAAGGAATATAATAAAGCGCATCCAAAGGCAAATTAATTATAACGGGTCATCCGCCTTGCGTTTGCTTTGTTTTTGGCTTGGTCATGCATACTTGAATACACTCCCTCGCCAAAAACTTCGCAATCCGCAGTATCTGACCCGTTCTGATTAATTTGGTCATATAACCTCTGTAACTGCGCGCAGTGTTCCGTCGCGCGACAGCTGCACCACGTGCAGCTTGTTTTTCATTTCAGCAATTAATTCCGCGCGTTTGTATGCCGGTTGCGTGTGAAGAATTCTGTCCGCGAACGCGCCGTACGCCGCTTCGGCCGATTCCGCATGAATCGTTGTGTAAAAATGGTCGTGCCCCGTGCCCATCATCTCCCACATCACCGACGCGTTGTCCGTCGAAATCTCGCCGCCGATGATGACGTCCGGCGTCATGCGCACGACAAGGTCAAGAAGGCGCGAATAATTCATCTGGTTCGTTTGTTCCGTTCGCGACAGCACGAAATGCACCCGGTTCTTTTGCGGCACGTGAAGTTCGCGCGCATCTTCGACCGTAATCACGCGGCTGTTTTGGTCTATAAGCGTAAGGATATGATTAAGGAAAGTTGTTTTTCCGGTACTTGTCGCGCCGGAGATGAGGATAGGGCTTCCTTCGTTAATCGCCTGCATCAATCTTTCGTACGGGTCGTTGGATTTCTTTTTCGAGCGGCCTTTGATTTTAAGCAGCGGCTGTCCCTGTTTGAAATGATATTTGTCAAAAGCATCCTTGCCCACAAAGTGCCCGCGGATGTTAAGCGCGACGCCGCCGGTGACGTCTTTGTCGTCATACATGACGTTGGGGCCGGCGATTCCGGTGAACCGATGCTGTCCCGGCAATGTCGCATAAACCACCGGCAGACCGCGCACAGGGTCGAACGGCCGTTCGTAAACATTCGCGACAGTGTGGATAAGGTCGACAAGATATTGCTTTGAAAGCTTTTCGGATTTGTACGCCGCCCACGGAACGCGCGCGCCGTGAAGGCGCATCCAAACCTCGCCCGCGCGGTTAATCGCAATTTCTTCGACGAATTCCGGCATAAAGAATTCTTCCAAAGGCTTTATCAAAGTGGACAGGACAATGTCAGACATGCCCTTATTTTATCATAATTTAGCCCTTGCGGCAATCTGCAAAAGTGTTTATAATTTAATCATAGATAAAAAAGAGAGATGATATGAGAAAACTATCATGCCTTATGCCTTGTGCCTTGTGCCTTGTTTTGGCCGCCTGCGCGCCAAGGAGTGAGCCGGTACCGTATAACCAGCACGACTTTGCGCACGGCGGGCCGGACGCGCCGTTTATGAACGAACGAACGGGCGGATTCATGGACCCAAACAATCCGCACTTTGGAATCGAAATGTTCCGCCCGAAAACCCCGGCCGAAAAAGCTGAAATGCACGACCGGTGGGAATCTACGCGCGTTCATACGCGCTGGCAGGAATACAGGGGCACGATGATTCGCGTCCAGGTAATGCTTGGCAGCACGGATATGCGCGAAATGCGTCTGAAACTTGTCCAAAACGCGAATGGCATGGGTATCGACGGCGATGCCGCCACCGTTCTTGGCAAAGTCGCGGATTTTGAAATGAGGCGTGTTTGCGGCCGAAGGGCGCGGCATTTTGTCATCATATATGACCGCCCGTCGTTCGAAGTCCTGCGTCCGACACCGTACTTTGACTTTATGGCAAGGAACGAAGGAAGCACCATGCGCGAATACGGCTTTCGCTGCATCTATTAATTAATTCTATGGATGCTTGCTTGTGCAATTAATTAACAAACAAAAAACCAAAACACAAAAAGGAAAGAAAATGAAAAAACTTTTGATGCTTGTACTTCCACTGGCGTTTTTTCTGTCGGCGTGTGATTCCTCGTCGGACAGGACTGCACAGCTTGGCGACACCGTTGTTATTAATTTTGCCGGATTTATGGACGGCGTGCAATTCCCGGGCGGCACGGCCGAAGGCTTTCCGTTAATGCTTGGCAGCGGCCAATTCATCCCAGGGTTCGAAGGCCAATTGGTCGGCGCAAAGCGCGGCGAAGAACGCGAAGTCACCCTTGCATTCCCGACGGAATATCATGTTCCGGAACTTGCGGGACAGGATGTAGTGTTCCAAGTGAAGGTCCTGGAGATAAGATAAAAAAACCGCCGAAAGGCGGTTTTTTACTTGTCAAGCAGCGCAATATAATTCTCCAAAGTCTTGTAAAAGACTTCCGGCGAATCTATTTCGACAAGTTTGCCCCGGGCAATCATCATTATCCGTGTCGCGACGCTTTGCACAAAATGGCGATCGTGCGAAACGAATATGCAGGTGCCGTCGTTGTCCAACAATTCGTCTTCTAACTTTTCCTGGCCGTCGATGTCCAAATGGTTCGTCGGTTCGTCAAGGATAAAAAAGTTTTTATTCAGATGATGCAACAGCAAAAAGAAATACCGCGCGCGTTCGCCGAAAGACAGCGCGCCGATTTTCTTGTCCAGTTCCTTGTATGGAAATCCGGCTTTGATTAATGCGGTGGCGACACCCTGGTTGGACAGGTCGGTCGTCATTTGCAAATGGTCCGATATTGTCATGCCGGCGTCCAGCGAATCCATATTCTGGTCGAAATACCCAAGGTTGACTTGCGGATTGAATTTCGTCGAATTGCCATCCTTGGCGCCAAAGGCCGCGACCAGCGCTTTCAGGCACTGCGTTTTTCCGGAACCGTTTTTTCCCAAAATCACGATTTTGTCGCCTTTTGAAACATAAAGGTCGTCAATCCGGAACAGATGCTTTCCATCCGGCGTTTTTATATCGCAATTATGAATTCGCAGAACGACGTTCGGCCTTATCTGTTCCTGTCGCAGATTTATGTCGCGCGTTTTCCCTTTGTACGCATCGGTCAGATTGTCTTTGATTCTTTCCACGCGCGTCAGAATCGGCTTGTGCCTGCTTGTGAACTTGTCCCACACAAGCATCTGTTTCGCCGTGCGTTCCAGCCGTTTGATTTCATTGGCTTGTTCCTGTCGCTTTTCGGCGTCCAATATATCTTGCTTCAGGATAATTTCGCGCGATTTTGAATACGGCAATTTGTGGTCGATAATATCGCCCGCCCGCAAAGTCAAAGTGCGGTTGGTAACGTTGTCTAAAAATTGCCTGTCATGGCTGACCATTAAATAAGGACAGTTCAAATTAGTGCGAAACCAATTTTCCAGATGCAGGATTTTTTCCAAATCCAAATAATTCGTCGGTTCGTCGAAAATGATTAAATCCGGGTCGTCAAGATTCGTGCGCGCAATCAACGCAAGGCGGCGCCATCCGCCGGACAATTCCGAAATCTTTTTATCCCAGTGGTCCGCAGGCGCGCCGATGTTTTCAAGCGCGACGTCGGCCTTCCACGCGTTGTAATTCCGCTCTTCCGCCGGAATCGCGTCGGCCAGCACTTCGCGCAAAGTCCTGTCTTCCAAATCTTTTGGAATATCTTGTTCGATATATCCGATTTTACGCAATGCTTTGCCGCGCGCAACCGTGCCTTTGTCTAATTCAAGGCCGCCCATAAGGATTTTCAGCAAAGTCGATTTGCCCGTGCCGTTATCGCCGACAAGTCCGATTTTGTCGCCCGGATTTATATTGAAAGAAACTCCGCCAAGTATGACCTTGTCCCCAAAAGAAAAGAATGCGTTATCAATAGATACCAATGACATGATTAACTCCTGTTGTTTATTGGTGTTAATCTGCCTGTCTACTTTACTTGCCTATCCGGCAACAGACACAGCACCAGAATTTTCAATTTTTATATATTAAAAACCCGATGGCGACCCGAACGGCCGCAGAATGGACCGGATTATATAGTATAGTTTGCCAATGTCAACATTGAATCATTCAAATTTTTGCGGTTTGAAATCGCGTGGCTAATCGTATATGTCGGACATAGAAGTCAGAAATTCAAAATAAAAACCCGCAAAGGCAATACCAATGCGGGTTTCAGTTTTATATAAAAACGATTTTTTAAGCTTTCTGTTTCGTCTGTTCGATATTTGGCATTGCCGCGACAAGACCGCGGCGCACGTTTAGGCTGTGATACAGGTTGCCCGCAACGCTAACCGGACCGCTTTGCGACGCTTCTTTGGTTGATTGATAATCACGAAAGAAAACCCAGGCAGAGGACAGTTTCTTGCCCTTTGTCCCTTTCCGAATAACGGCGCGGAACATAACGTTTTTGCCATTGGCATCATATTTCGGGCCTTTGATTTCCCTATAATATCCGCAACTTTCATTTGTGGTCGCAACATGCAATTCAACCAGTTCGTATTCCGCGCCGTATTTCGTCGTAAATTTTGGCGTGGATTCGATTTTCAATTTGGCAAGCGCGAACCAGTCCAGAGAGCCCGTGCACACGTCATGGCCGTTAAGAGTCTGTCTTGAACCGAAAAAATTCCCGTTAATAATGACGTAATCCGAATGGACCGCCGCTGTTTTTTGTTTTTTGGACTTCATGCTGTTCCTTTTTGGCTTTTGATTGTGTTTGTTATTTTGATTTCGGCGCGTGCGCAATCAGTCTTATAATCGTGACGGGCGCGTTTTCCGGCTTGTCCGCTTGCGACTCCACAAAGACGTATTTTATCTTCTTCGGTAAGGGAATCCAAACAAACTGTCTTGATATTTTAACATTGGGCTTTTTGGACGGCGGCGGCGACAAGAAGTTTTTTGCAGTCTTTGCCGGGTTGATAACATAAGATACCGTCGCCCGCACTTTTGCAAAATTTGCGGTCGTTTTCGGCAATGTAATTTTTATTTTCCGTTTTTTCATCGGTATGTATTTTTCTGTCATTTCATTCTCTTTAATTTTTTTGAAAAGATTTCCGCAAGTTCGCGGTGCTTCATCTGTTGCAACTGGTCGCGCACGGACAGTTCGGAATAAGCGCTGCTGATTCTGTCCGCCGCATTGGTATGACAATCTATCTGTTTTTGCAGCCGGGCTTTTCTGTAATCCGTGAAATGCATGAAGGCGGCTTTGAAAATATTCATGTCGGTTATCCTTTTTTGGACGTTTTGTCGTCCAATACCTTTGACATCCATCCGGTTTTAAGCGCCGTGTAAAACGCGTACAGCCCGGCCGACGAAGAAAGTATATGCGCCGCGGAACCCGTGCGCGCACAAAAAGACAAAAGCAGCGCGCAAAGTCCGCCCGCGACAAGGCTGTACGCGACGACCTCTTTCTTTTCGCGGCTGTATTTTACGCCGGTCAACTCTTTTTTGTTTTTGCGCATGATGTGTTCAAGATTTACCCATTCCTTGCGCGCGTCCGCGACCGCTTTGTGCCCAGTGGCAAGAGCAATCGCCCCAAAGACCAATTGCGGAATCGCCCAAGAAGCGTCCGGTATTTTTGCAAGCCCGTTAACCGATATGGCGATGCCCGCAAAGTTCAAACAGTGGCCAAGAAACGCTTCGGCTTTGATAATGGTCCGCGCGTCCGTTATTTTGTCGCATGCCGTTTTGATTTTGGATTTGGAAATATCATAAGCGGAGCGTATTTTGTGTCCGGCGCGCTGAAACGGATTTGCGGGCTTGGAAGGATTAAGGTAATTGTGCGCGATATTGAACACGGACTTGCAATATTTGTCCGAAAGCGCCATTTCGCTTTGAAGGTCTTTGTATATGAATTTCGCCGTGACGGCATATTTGTTTTTGCATTTGCTTAATACAAAGCTTGGCAAAATAAAGTCCGCCTCGACATATCTGTCGCGAATTGGATAATCAAGATGTATCGTCATGCCCGTATCGCCGTTGTCGATTTCTCTTGCACTCATATAAGGGCTGTACGTTTCAATATAGTTCCGGAAAGAATCCCCTATTGGCTGGTCCTCTGGAAAAAACTTGTCCATCGTCGCCACGGTTTTTCCTCTCCAATCCTGTTGAAGCTGGCGCCGGGTGTCTGAAAAATCTGTTACTGTTGCCATTTTGTCCTCCTGTTTAGAATATCACATTGCCGCCAAGACGCGCAGAGCGCGGAATTGGGCCAAAGCTTGAATCACGGCTTACATAAATATTTCCCGTGATTGTAAAATCGTCGCAAAACCGAAGCTGTCCGACATTGCGCAGTAACAAATTGCCTTTGACATGAATGCCACAGGGAAGGGTGTACCGGCGGTGATTCTGCAAAATCAAATTGCCGCGAATGCCCGCGCCGGGCGCAAGTGTCACGGTGCCCGGATATTCTCCGTCGACAATCGTGTCGCCGTGCGACCAGGTCTGCGCGACAAGGGGTTCAGGCGCGACGCCGTGCGCGCGCGGGGTAAGGTGCTTGGGGCGCGGCTTTGCCGGTTTATCTGTCGGCGTCACGCGCGCCGGCCGGACCGGTCGTGCCGTCGGTTGTGGCACGGCTTTTGCGGTCGCCGGGCGAACCACCCGTTGCAATGGCATCGCGACGACAAGCCTGTCGTTCGTCGCATCGACCGTGACGCGCGCCGGAACGCTTACAGAAATGGGAGTGCGCTGTGCGACCGTGGGCGCCGGTGCGCGGGGGATTGGTTGGGTCACTACGTGCGTCTGTGGCGTTGTATCATTGTTGCCGCCCGTATCGCATCCGGCGTCCAAGACGCGGCTTATAAGCAGGGAAAACATTATAATAATCGCCAAAAGCAGGGCAGAATTGGCAAGCCCGATAATATTTACGCTGCGAATCCAGTTCCAAAAGCCAGACGGAAGTTTCACAAAAACATACCGCACGCCGCATCTTGTGCCGGAAATGCAGCGTTTGCAAAACGATGTGCGATGCTTTTTTGGTCCGTCTTTTTTCGGCGCATCCGCCGCGGGCGGCGGCGTGGTGCCCGCCGGGGCGATTTTTATGTCGGCTGTTTGCGTATCGGCGTCCGCAATCCGGGAGCCGGCCTTTTGAAGTATATCTTTCTTTGTCATTTACACACCCCTTGAATCTTTATGTGTATTTATCCGCACAGTATATCCCGGAAACATGTTTTGTCAAGTTTTATGTTGCCGACGACAATATTAAGAATCGTGCCCGTCGCGCCATCAAAAACGATTTGTATAGACATAATGTATAGACAAAGCAGGGGCAATAATATTTGACAAATTCTAAAAGAGGCATAAAATGCGAATATTAAGCCAACAAAGGGGGCAAAAATGAAGTGGATTCGCGACATAATAGCGTTCAAGAAAGCAGAGAAAGAACTTGCAAAACAGACGGAAATAAACGCGTACATAGGACAACTTGAAACGCATGTAATGGAATTCATCCTTGCCTATATAGAAGC
>WRCO01000019.1 GCA_009783855.1 Alphaproteobacteria bacterium | reverse complement strand
TTGAAATATAATCGGACCGTCGAATTCCATTTCTTTTTCAAGGGGCAGGGCGTGCGGCAGAATCATGTCCCTTATAATCGAAAGGTATTGCACGGGCGTATCGTCCGGCGCGATGCCGTATTTGATATTGCCGCGCTTTGTGATTTTTTCGCCGAATTTTTTCTTCATGGTTACTATGGACGGACTGGTAAGAACGTATCCTTCGGAAATAATATATTCACAGAACATGTCGCGGGTGCGCCCCGAAAGCATCAAATCCGACGCGGCGCGCGCACCCATGGAATGCGCGACCGCTATGCGCCGCGCTCGGCAAAGGTCGCGGTCTTTTCTTATCTCGCGAAGCCCGCGATAAATCCCAAGCCGCAATTCCTCCAGGTTCCGCATATTGCAATGCTGAAGATTTTCAAATTCCGGTTTGGCAAGAATCGAATGCTTTACAACTTCGACAAAAGCGTAATCAAGACCGCATTCGTTGGCAAGCGCGGAAAGATTCGTCGCCGGGGAGAATACGGAACTGTTATACCCGTGGACGACGACGGCCGTGCCGCGCGGGTTGTCCGCGAACGACATGTGCACGTTCGCCAAATGACGCGACGTGTGCGCATTTGTTGTATCCGCGACGTGTATTTCGGTGGTTTTTCCGCGTTTTCCGTGAATATTGACCTTGTTATAAAAAAACAGGGTCGTTTGGTTTATAAAGTGCTTTCGCTCTTCAGGGTCTTCTTGTGTCATTTTTACCTCAGGGACCGGCATGATAGCGTATTTTGCGGCGATTGTCAAATTAGTTCGTTTTTCCTTGCAAATCCGTATATATGCGTGCATAATGTTCCCACAAATTTACGCAAAGTCCTTAAAGGGGGTGAATTACACATGGTAAAAGTTATGGTCCGCGACAACAATGTCGAACAGGCGTTGCGCGTTGCGAAAAGAAAATCCCAAAAGGAAGGGCTGTACCGCGAAAGCAAAGAGCGCCAGCGTTACGAAAAACCGACGACCGCGCGCAAACGCCTTAAAGAAGAAGCGGTGCGCAAGGAAAAGAAAAGACAATCCAAACAAAGAATGGTGTTTGGGTTCTGATGAAAAAAATCCGCCGAAAGGCGGATTTTTAATCCCGACGGAAATGCCCCGTCTGCCAAGCGTGCCGGCACCGCCGGTATTTTGTATTTCATAAAAAACACCACTGTAATTCATGTTTCAACCGTTCTATTCTGGCGCGCGCAAGTTTGGTAAATTTTTTATGAAACAATGAAAGGATATAATAACAAATTATTGCCCCGCCATTAAACATAATTGTATTGCGCTTTATTTCCATGCGTAACGGTTCAATTCCGGCCAAATCAACAACATTGTCCGGCATTGCCCCCCCCCCCCCGCATTCTGCCAATTGTGCGTCAATCGCGTTATACAGGTCTTCTGTGTCAAAAGTATTCATGTCGCCCGCTATGCGTTCGCCCCAACTCCGCGTTTCGCGCGGAAACACGTGTGTATGCCCCGCATAGCCTGTTACTTTTCCCAACCATGCATCGCCGATAACCGCGCGCGTGCCAACCGCTCTGGCCATATGCATTAATCCGCCTTCGCTTCCGACAAACAAATCTGATTCGCGTAGTACGGCCAAAACTTCGGATGGAAATTTTAATTTTCCGCGCATGTCGACAGTGTTGGAAATCGCCGGGTCGTCCTTCATGCCGATCAGTACAAAGTCACATTTGTCGCGATACTTATCAACAATGCTTTGGCATATATGCGTCGGCATGATTTTCTTATAGATTCCACCGCTCATGATGGCAATTTGCGGCTTTTCCGTAAATTTTCCAAAATTATCAAGTGATTCGTCTATATGCAAAAACGGGGTCAGATTTTGCGTGCCTGTCATTCCCATTCCCACAGCTATTTCCGATAGAATCGCTTTCTTTTTTGTCTGGGAAAACAAGTTCAAAGAAATTCCATGACGCGCCAGTTTACTGACATTGGCCTTGTTCAGGATTTCCGCGTAATATGCGTCCAGTATGCATATTTCCGCAGGCAGTCCGACATCAATCCCGGCAAGCATTTCATAGTTTACGGTTCTTGTGGCAATCAACATTGGCTTGCCCGTTTGACGAACGATTTCACGCGCCACGGCGGCGAACATTACGGCATCGCCGTAACCGGATGCCGAGAACATGTGCACAACGCTGAATTTCATTTCGGCGGCCTGTTTCAATGATATAATACGCATGGCATACCCCCTCGTGGAAATGATAATGGCGCGCACAAGAACATGCAATACAAAATATGGCGGGCTATTTTTGATTTTCTTTCATCAATCTTGCAAATTCCGAATTGGCTTTGGATGGGTTTGACAGCAATGCGATGTTTTTGAAAGTCTGCAAAGGCGTTACGTCAATCGGTTTCAAAACAGCCAGCCAGCCAGGAAGGTCAAAAGATTTAATTTCTTCTTGGGTTTGAAATTCCGTTTCGACGGATATGAACGCAAACACGGGCTGTTTATAAAAATCAACTTCCAGCGTATGTTTCCCGCATGGAATATTCATCCGAGTTTTTACAACGGCGTCCAGATTCAACTTTCTTATGCCTTTTATAACATCTTCGGATATTGAAAATTCTATTTCATCACGCGACAGGCCGTCCTTGCTTTTATTGCCCTTGATGGTAAAAACATTCGATGATTTGCCGTTCGTACTTTTGATTCTGTATCTTGTTGTAAGGTCTTTGGGAAAACCGCCTTTCATATCGCATATTTCGGCCAAGATTTCTTTGTAAATATCATTGTCGATGGGTATGTTCAAAAACCCGGGGAATGCCAGGCACACAGGCTTTAACTGCACGCCCTGGTGCGGAATATATCCTTGTTCTATTTCTGTGATTTTATCGGACTTGCGCTTGAAATCCGAATAATTTACAAGCGCGGCGCTTACAAGCCATTTCTTTTCGATTTCTCTTGCCATTGCATATCCATTCGCTTTATTTTTATCGCGTTTTTTCGTCTTTGAGAAAGTCAAGCGGGTCGAACCGCCTGTTCAGTTCGCCAATAACCTTTCTTGGCAATGCGGTGATATATGACAGGGGATTTTTCTTGCCCGCCCGCAAGCGCTTTAATTCTTCGTCGGTATAGTCGTCCGAGCCTTCGTCCACTTTGCGGTTCTCCATCACATGTGCGATATGATTCGCCACGATATAAATGCCGAAAACCGCCACCGCGCCGATAAATCCATATTTTTTGTTCATTCAAAACTCCTTGATCGGGACCTTGATTGTATCGAACTCTTCTCATTTGTCAAGGGCTTCGATTTTTCTTACTTGCAATTTTCATCAAGATGAAATAGATTAATCCCCGCCATGGCAAAAGAAGTCATTCAACATATAGATACTCAGCAATTGGCCGACGCAATGTCGGAAAGGTATCTTTCGTACGCTGTATCCGTTATCGTGGCGCGCGCTTTGCCGGATGTCCGCGACGGTTTGAAGCCCGTACAGCGGCGCATTTTGTACACCATGCTTCGCAACCGGTTGATGCCCGGCACAATGTTCCGCAAATGCGCAAAGGTTGTCGGCGACGTGCTTGGCTCGTTTCATCCGCATTCGGGCGACGCCGTGTACGACGCGATGGTGCGCCTTGCACAGGATTTTTCCGTCCGCTATCCGCTTGTTGATGGTCAGGGGAATTTCGGAAACATAGACGGCGACCCGGCCGCGGCGTTCCGGTATACCGAATCCAAAATGACGCCGGCGGCACAGATGATTATGGACGGCATAGACGAAAATTCCGTCGATATGATTCCGAATTTCGACGGCACCACGACCGAGCCGACGGTCATGCCCGGCGCGTTTCCGAATTTATTGGCGAACGGCAGCATGGGTATCGCGGTCGGAATGGCGACGAATATTCCGACTCATAACGTCGCCGAGGTTTGCGATGCATTGACACTGATCGTGGATAAACCCGAAGCGACCACTACGCAGATTATGAAAAAGCTTGTCGGACCGGATTTCCCGACCGGCGGCATCCTTATTGATGATTTCGATACAATCGTAAAGAATTACGAAACGGGCAAGGGCGCTTTCCGTGTGCGTGCAAAATGGCATACGGAAGAGCAATCGCACGGCCAATACCAGATTGTCGTGACGGAAATCCCGTACGGCATCACCAAATCCACGCTTGTCGAACAAATCGCCACGCTTATCGATGCAAAAAAACTTCCGCTTGCCGACGACATCATCGACGAATCGACGACCGATGTGCGCATTGTCATCACTCCGAAGACCCGCAATGTCGAACCGGAAAAACTTATGGCGCACATGTTTGCGATGACCGGCCTTGAATCAAAGTTCAATATGAACTTTAACGTCATCGACTCGCACGGCAGCCCGCGCGTTATGAAAATCGGCGAGGTCCTTAACGAATTCGTCGCGCATCAGAAAAACGTTCTGCGCCGCCGCACCAATTGGCGCCTTTCCAATATCGCGCGCCGTCTTGAAATCCTTGGCGGATTGCTTGTCGTTTATCTTAACCTTGACCGCGTTATTGAAATCATCCGAAACGAAGACGACGCTAAACAGGTTTTGATGGATGAATTCTCTCTTTCCGAATTACAGGTCGAAGCGGTCTTGAACACCAAGCTTCGCAGTTTGCGCAAATTGGAAGAAATGGAAATCAAGAAAGAGGACGCCGCGCTTCGCAAAGAACAAAAACAATTAAAAGCGCTTATGGCGTCGGAAGAATTGCAGAACGAACAATTAAAGGCATGGTTCGCCGAAGTCAAAAAAGATTACGACAAAAAAACCGCGATTGGAAAACGGCGCACCGTTTGGGCGGCCGCATCGGCGGACGATGAAATCGTCGTAAACCCGGACGAATTTATCGAAAAAGAACCGATGACGATACTTCTTTCCGCCATGGGTTGGATACGCGCGGCCAAGGGGCATCTTGATTTGGGCGCGCTTGATATAAAATTCAAAGAAGGCGACGAATTGCAATTCGCTTTCCACGCCCAATCGACCGACAAGATAAATCTGTTCACATCGGGCGGCAAGATGCACACCTTGTCCGCGAATACTTTGCCATCGGCGCGCGGATTCGGCGAATCGGTTCGCATGATGCTTGACATCGGCGCGGATGAAAATATCATCAACGCGTTCGTGCTTGATGCGTCCGGCAAATATCTTCTTGTCGGCCGGCATGGAAGCGGATTTGTAATCGCCGGTGAAAACTGTCTGGCACAGACCAAAAACGGCCGCCAGGTTATGAATGTCGACGCGAAAAATCCGGCGGTGCTTTGTATAGACGCAGGGGCGCGTGGAAACGCGCCCGGCGACCTGTACATCGCCATTGTCGGCAGCAATGATAAATTGTTAATATTCCCCGCATCCGAAATTCCCGAAATGGCGCGGGGCAAGGGCGTGATATTGCAAAAATATAACGCGGACCGCACCTATACGCTTGACGCGATGTTCTTTACAAAAAAGCATGGCTTTGGCTGGACCACCGGCCGCGGTACGACAATGCTTGACGATTGGTCGCCATGGCTTGGCAAGCGCGCATCCCAAGGTCATACGGTGCCGGTCGGATTCCCGCGAAGCGGAAAGTTTACTCCATCAAAATAATATTGGCGCATTGACCCCAGATTGGCGCGTAATTGAACCTGTTGAAGAAGGCGTCGCCCGCGGGCTTTGCCCATTCGACCCATGTTCCGCGAAACCTTGGCCCTTCGCATTCTCTGCGCATCGCATCCTGCATAGCGGTTACGAATCCATCGAATGCTTGGTTTATATCCGCCACGACTTTGGGCGGTAAGGCATCGATATGGGTTACATCAGTGCGTACGCAAAAATCCATGGCATGGACAACCAACCTGTTATACACAGTTTCGCTGTCGTTCGCCCGAGTAGTAAACCCGCCCGGCACGTACTGCCGGCAAAGCCACGGATACCCCATCGCCCTTTCATCCCCAAGCGTGGGTGTGCAAAGGTCGACAAGGAACGATTGCAAGGATGCAAGACAGCCTTCGGCAATACGGCTTGTCCCTATGTTGTGCATATGGTTGCGCAAATCGACCCTGCTGCCGAACAGATTTTCGCATGTGCGAAGATAGTTGTCGCATAAATCTGCGGACAATTCTATCCTCATGCCGCGCAGGATTTGGTCCGACCCGCTGAAATCGCGCAGTTGCGTCAGGGTTTCGTCAAAACATACATTAAGCGTGTCGATACATTCCTCTTTAACTTGCGTCACGCGTTTTCGCTGTGCCTGTGCGATTTCTATAATCGCTTGGCGTTTGAATTCTTCCCATACGTCGTCCGCGACGTCGCGGCAAGTATCAAGCCCGCGCGCCGCAAATATTTTCTCCCGTTCAAGCAACGAGATAAACGAATTGTTTTGGGCATTCTGCAAAATATTGCCGTCAAGCGAGATAAGATTTTCAAGCCTGTAGAAATTCGGGCTGTATATCGGGTCCCCCGTCCGGCGGTCAAGAAACAGTCCGGTCACGTCAAGACAGTGCACGAACCCGGGCCCGCACGATGCCGTGCCCGTAATGTCGCGCCGCACCTGTGCGATGCATTCGTTGATGGACGCCTCGTTGTGAGCGTTGTGCGTGTCAAGGCGCGCGGACGTCATTTGCCATCCGGCCTGTCTTGTTGTCGCCATGAATTGCTGTCTTCTGTTTTCGATTGCCGCGGCGACTGTGTTGCAATCCTGTTCGATATGCATTCCGTATGCCGACACGACCATATTCAAAGTCGCCGGCCGGTCGCAAAACCCTGCGGCAAGCAATACGCATTGCGCGTGCACTTGTTCGTACAGCGCCACGCCGGTCAGCATCGAAAGGTCATTAGAGCCGATAAAATCGCTTGAAAGCCATATTTGATTAATATCGCCGCCGATATCAAGCATGCCCGCGGTGGACAGGTTGGCGGCCAGATGCTGGTTCTGATTCGCCCTTGCGCCTTCCAGAACCTGGGTGATTCCGGCAAGAGTCGTCGCGCCCGGCGAATTGTCGAATATTGCGGTCGCGGCAAGTTCGCCTTCGGTTCCGGTCTGCATTACGGTGACTTCCCGCGCGGTTCTGCCGATGGCATCAAGGTTCAAATCGGAAAAGTCTTGCAAAGATATGCCGGTCTGCCGCAATCCGCGCTCCATCGCGCGAAGGCTGTCCATCCGGGCGCTGCACGCGCATCGTCGGAATGATTCGTCCGCGATTGCACAGAATTGGTCCATGCATGTAAAGTATGCGTCGCGGCATGCGTTATACCCGCCGGCGACGGATGCGGGCGTGCCCGCGGGCTCGATTGTAGAGCGCGCGACAACCGATGCGGCGGGCCGCGTCGTTGCAATACGCGGGGCGCGTTGCGCGACAGGCATAGTTGCGGTTCTTGCGGATACGGGCGCCGCCGCAGAGCGTGCGGAAATATTTTGCGATGTGGGACGGGTTGCGATGCCTTCGCCGCGTGTTGCGGCTTGAACAGTTGCGGCGCGGGTCTGTATCGCGGGCGCGGCAGAGCGCCCGGCGCCCTCTGTCGCGGCGACGCGGGCAGGCGCGGGCGCCGTCGGTGTTGCGGTTCGTGCCATATCCACACGGTTCGTGGCGGCGACCGGGATGCAAAACAAGGCGGCAAAAAGAATCGCAAGATTTCGCTTCATGTTGTGCCATTTTATCATATTTTCACAAAATAATACAGGGGCAAAAATCATTTGCCCCTGTATTGTAAAGAAAACAACTTGCTTTTCCGCATATGCGGGGATAAAATCCGATAAACAAAAAGGACTTCAAATATGGCAAAAGACGATGTAATTATTTTTTCGGGTCAGGTAACGGAAAAAATGCGCAACATTATGTTCCGGGTGAAATTGGAAAACGGGCACGAGATTATCGCGACCGTGTGCGGCAAGATGCGTAAGAACCGCATCTGGGTAAACGTCGGCGAAAAGGTTCAGGTAGAGATGACGCCGTATGATTTGAACCGCGGGCGCATAGTCCGCACCGAACGCGCACGCGCGCCGTCGGCGACGGAAACCGAACCGGCACAAGAGGCGGCACCAGAGCCGGCCCCGGAATAAAAAACCCGGCGTGTGCCGGGGTTTAATTTCAAGTATCAGCCACGTGCAGGGCCTTCAAGCATTCCGCTTGGGCATGGCTGGCCAACTATGCAAGGTATGCACATTCGATTAACCGGGCGGTGTCCGGGATTGCATTCGGTCTGCCATGCGTTCCAAGAACGATTGTCATTGCATATTCTGACTTGTCGTGAATTTGGCATCTGACCCGGGCGGGTGTCGCTTGTTCCCGGCGCGCAACAATTGGGATCGCCCGGCCGGCAGCCAAGCACTTCCATTTCGCCAAAGGTGACTGTTTCCTCTGGAACGCGCTCCACGCACCGGAAATTCCGGGGGTCATGAGTATGATTGTTATCGCAAGCAAGCGCGTTGCAGGCGCCTCTCCATCTTCCGACCGCCTCGTCGCACCATTGGTTGGCGCGGGTTGCTCCCGCCGGCATCATGTTGGCTGGGCACGCCCTTATACCGGCGTTCCGACCCTGTGGGCCCGAATGAGCGATGCGTTCATAGCCTGTGCAGCTGCTTGTCGTAGCTGGGGCAGGTGTGTCTTGTCTTTCAGTGTCGCCGTTGCCATCACCATCGCCTTCATCTTCACTGCCGTCGTCGTTGCCGCCGTCGGTTAAAGTTGAAACGCAGGCGCTCCATGACCGTCCGTCCGCGGCGCATTGTCTTATTCCCTCTGGCTCGCCCTCGGCGCATGGTTCGATTGCGTTCGGTGTGCACAAAAGCCCTGCACCCGGTGGAATCCATCCGCTCCACCGCCTTCCGTCCCCTGAACATGTCCGGGTTTCCGTCACACCGTCTCTTGTGCGGGACTCTTGTGCGTCTGGCGCGCATATTTGTTGCGGGCCGGTGTCGGGTTCGGCCGCCGCCGGCGCCATTTCCGGCCGGGTGGGCATATATCTTGCCACGTCGCCGCGGCCAAGCCGCCCGTCATTAATCACGTTAAGCGCGATGTCGCCCACGATTGCGGCACCCACGCCGACAAGCGCCATGGTCTGACCACGCTGTGCGCGCGCCGCGGCATCACCGGATGCCACGCGTTCCGCGGCTGTTGAAAAGCCGCCGGTGAATACAAATTCCTGTGCCGCGACGACGTCGTAAGCCCGCCCCATGTCAAGAAGCGCTTCCCCTTCGATGCCAAGCGGTATGCCAAGCTGTTCGCGGATGCTTCGCACGCGCGCGGCAAGCGTCGCGTATTCCTCCGCCATTTCGACCACGTTTCGCGGCATCATCGGCGCGTTGCCGGATTGTCCGCTTCCTATGCGTTGATTACCCTGGACGCCGCAATTCAAAGATTGTTCGATGACGGAGATTTCGCGGGCGCGGTTTTCGTCGACCTGTTGCTGGGCCCGGCCGGCCATCATGTCCGTCATGCCCATGCCGATGGCGCCGACGCTTGCGGCGGCAAGAGCGCGGTTGGCGGCGGACATTTCGCGCGCGCGCGCTTCGGCGTATCTTTGGTCCGCTTCGGCAAGCGCTTCCGCGGTTTGCGGTCTGCATGTAAGCGGTACGTTGAATGTCCGCGAACGCGTGGCGGTCATAAGCCCGTCGCCGCAATTGCAACGGTTTGTCGCGCCTGCGGTTGCCCTCACCGATTCCCAGGTTCCGCCGGATGCTTCGCAATCTCTTTGTCTTGCCCGGACGGCTGCGGCCGATTGGTCGCGGTCATCCACGATTTCTCCGCCGGTATTGCCCCTGTTGTTTCCACTTGCCGACAGGCCAAGTTGTCTTGCGGCATTATTTATATTTCGGTCAAGTTCGCGGTTGATGTTGCTTATATTCGTTGCGTTTGGATTGTCTCTTATGGCGGCAGCGACCGCATCCCTGTATATTTCAACCGCTATGCTAAATTGCGCATGCAGGTCATCGGCATCCGCCCGTATGGCAAGCGTGCAGAGCATGACGAAAATCAAAAGCCTTTTAATCAATTCGCGTTGCCCAATTGTGTTATGATGGCCTGAAAAGCCGTTCGCGCCTCTTCGGCCGCCTGTGTCAGCGCTTCGGTCTGCTGCCGTTGTTCTTCGGCTGTGGCTCGTCGGTCTTGGCCGCGGGTGTTGTGGCATTCATTGCTTTCCGCGTCCCATCGTCGGCCATCCGGACATACGCATATATTGCGACCTTGACGGTTTTGAGCAACCGTTGCACCTTCGCCGCACGGCCGGCATACGTCATTATGAATTGTGCCGTTTGGACATGGTTCGCATCTCAGGGCAGCGCCATTGGGCTCACGCACAAGCACATGATTTACATTTGCGCATCTGATGGAGCAAAGCCGGTTTGTTGAATTCCATCCGGCGGTCATTCCGTCTCGGTTCATATCTGCGCATGGGTTGCTGCATTGATTATCTTGGGAAAATTCGTTTGCGGGACAATTCCGGCATCTATTGTTTTCGGAAATCTGATTGGTGCCGCATGGTGTGCAATTACGCGCGTTGGCGGTGCGAAGCCCAAAACCGGGCTTGCAATTCTCTGGAGAACACAATTGGCGGCCGCCGTCGCCTCCTGTTGATATGCATGTGACCGCATTTTGTTCCGGGGTGCAGTCGCACCGAGGACGCTGTGCCCGCGCGGACGTCGTCGCAAACGCGGCAAACAGCATACCTGCCAAAATTAAATTGCGGGTTTTTATCATCTTCTCTCTTGCGGTATATTTTATCAGAAAAGAGGGCGCCCACAAAGCTATAAAATTATAGGGGTCGAATCTTTTCGACCCCAAATAAGGGCGCAAAATATTGCGCCCCTGCATTTGTTATGATATACTTTCCGAAAAGGGGAAAAATATGAAAATAATATTCTTTGATTCCGACAAGATGCTGTCGGATTATTACAAGGGCAAAGATTTCAAAAATGCCGGTGTGGAATTCGTATCCGATACGGCACAGGCGGCCGGGGCAGAGCATTTGAACGCGGATGTCATTTCCGTATTTGTGAATTCCGTGCTTGATGCCGCCGTGCTTTCCAGATTCCCGAACCTTAAACTTGTCGCCGCGCGCTCGAGCGGTGTCAATCACATAGACGTCGAATACTGCGCCGCGCATAATATAAAGGTCGCGAGTGTGGGCGGATACGGCGAATTCGCCGTGTCGGAATTTGCGATGGGGCTTCTTTTATGTCTAATGCGGAAAATTATCCCGGCGAACCGGGGCATGATTGACGGCCGCCCGGAAATGGAAAAGTATATGGGGCATGATATTCATGGCAAGACCGTCGGAGTATTCGGAACCGGAGTCATCGGGTCGCGGTTTGCGCGGCTTGCGCATGCGTTCGGTGCGCGCGTCATTGCGTACGGCCGCGAACAGAATCCGGAGCTTTCGGGCGTTGTCGAATATGTCGCCCTTGACACACTGTATAAAGAATCCGACATAGTCGCCCTTAATATCCCCGCGAATGCCGAAAATTATCACATCGTAAACACCGCCGCGATTGTCAAAATGAAGCCCGGCGTCATATTGATAAACGTTGCCCGCGGAGAATTAATCAACGCGCCCGCGCTTTACGATGCGCTGGTCTCCGGGCATGTCGGCGGCGTGGCACAGGACGTGCTGGAACTTGAAACCGCGATGAATTCTGCGCAAGGCGCCGAAACATTGTCAAAGGACCAGATGGAAATCGTCATGCGCAATGAAAAGATGATGCACATGGAAAACGTAATCATCACTCCGCATACCGCGTTCAATTCTGTCGAGGCAAATATGCGGATTCTGGATATGACGTATCGGAATATTTTGGAATTTTCCGCTTGATTTTCCGCGCAAATCGGATATTATTACCCGCACGCGCCTGTAGCTTAACTGGATAAAGCATCTGACTACGGATCAGAAGACTCAGGGTTCGAATCCTTGCAGGCGCGCCAAAAATTCATTATAATTGCGCATCTGTCCTGCGTTATCTGAAATTAAAGGCTTAACATGTTTTCCATTCTTCTTACACTTCTTATAATCGTTGCCATTATGATGATTGGTGTGATTTTGTTACAAAAATCCGAAGGGTCCGGCATGTCGGGAAGTTCGGCGGCGAACATGTTCGGCGGCGCGCTTACCGGAGCGTCCGCCGGCAACTTTCTTACCAAACTTACCGCGTGGCTTGCCGTGATATTCTTCACTCTTTGCGCAATGCTTGCGATTGTTGTGTCGCGCACCGATATGACGGGACAGGATGCGGCGCTTCGCCGCGAATTGGCGGCACCGACCGCCCCCGCGCCGGTTCATATTCCAGAGAATTAAAAAATCCCGCTTTTGGCGGGATTTTTTGGTGCTGGTGGTTGGTAGGATGAAGTTGCTGGAAGAATTCTACAAAAAACCAAACTCACCAGCCACCAGCACGCCCCTTCACTTATCACTTTCCATTCCCCACTTTTTATGATAAAATACTGTGAATTAAAAGGGATGAGAGAATGAAAAGATTCCTTCGCGGTTTTGCGCCGCTTGTCTACGTATCAATAATGCTGATTGTGCATGCAGCCGATGCCGGTCCTTCGCGCGCAGGCGCGGGTTCGGGTGCGCGCGTCGCAAGCCAAAACGTGCAGCCAATGTCGGCGTCCGCCGCCCCCGCGGCCGCCCCCGCCGCCGCCGCGCCGGTCGCGCCAGAGCCGCCTGCGCCGCCCCCGCCGCCAAGTTCCGAAACATGCCGCGCCACTTTCCGCGAATGCATGGACGCGTTCTGTCTTGCCGATCCGCTTGACGGAGAACGGTGCATCTGTTCCGACGATATACGGCGGACGGAATCGCTGCAACGGGAAATCGAAGAAATTAACCAACGCGCCGAACGCATCCGGCACGAAGACGTCGCACGCGCGCAAATGACCGCCCGCGAACAAAGACTGCTTGCCGATACCCAACGCGCCACCGCGACGGCCGACCGCCGCACAAGACTTTTGGCGATGTGGAACGAAGCCCCGGGCGGCAATTCTGATGAAACGCTGGGCGCCGCGCTGCTTGCCATTGCGCGGTCCGGTTGCGCCACGCGGCTTGCCGCGTGCGGACCCGATGCGCGAATGGAAGAAAATCTTTACAGCCGAATGATTGCCGACGATTGCCGGACATTCAACAGATACCTTGCCGACATGAAAAGAGGGGCCGAAGACAATGTCGCGCTTGCCCAGCGCGAAGTGCGTCAAGCGCGCCAGCAAATGCTTACCACGTCCGACCGGTTCAACCGCGGCGAATGCATGCATGCGTTCCGCGACTGTGTCGCGACCAAGGGCGGATGCGGCATGAATTTCGAAAACTGTGCCGACCGGCGCCTTATCACGCGCCGCGCGCACGCGTGCGAAAACATCCTTGACGAATGCAATTCGGTCCGCGATTACGTCATGCGCGATTGGAACGAAGAAGTGCGGCATCTTCTTGAGCTTGCCACGGTTCACAACGACCAGAACGTACGCCGGACGTGCCGCGCGCGGACATGGGATTGTTTGGAAGAATCGTGCGGAATTCAAAACAACGCGCAATGCCTTACCAACATTAACGTCGCCGCCGGAATATGTACTATGATTGCCGAATGCGACACGATTATACCGGGCTTCAGACGCGGAATCGCGGACGATTTGGGCATGCTTCGCAACCGGTTTTGCCAGAACGACGTGACGCGATGCTTGCAAGAAAGATGCGGGATTAATTTCACCAATCCCGAATGCGTCGGGCAAAGTGTCACGGCATTGCAAGACATGTGCCCAAGACGGATGTTCCCGTCGTGCAACAGTGTGACCGCCGCCGACTTTACGGCGCTTATGTCCGCCGCGACTTTGCAGATGGACTTTGCGCTTATGACGGGATGCGTCAACCATTTTGCGGAAAGCGTCGGCCGAATATGCGGAACCGATATGTCGTGTCTTCCGGCGAACCCGGATATCCAGGTTATAAGAGCCACCAACGACAGCCCGGCCGCCGCGCGCAGGGCGTTGGAACAACTGGAAGCCCTGTATCGTCCGGAATTCACAACGGATAACAGAACCGGCAACGAAATAAGAAGAAGCCAAATACAGGAATGGGTCGACAACGAAGTGGACGTCTTTATGCGACAGCTTGAACGCGACAGGACGGTTGCCGCGTGCCAGGGGTCCATCGGCGACAATATATTCATCGCGACGCGGATGATGGCGCGCGCCAATACCGAAGAACGCGTGATGAGGGAATATTTCACACGCGTGGCGGAACTTTCAAGAGGACTTGACCAAGCGGAAAGACGCAGATTGTGCGAAGTGGAACACTTCGGCACGCTTCAGGCGGCCAACCGCGGCAACCAGGGCAACAGAGAGGAAGCCGGGTCATGGGTGATAAGCGCGGTATACGAGCCCGACACGCGCAATTGCCGGATACTGCGCCGGCAAAGGGTCTGCGCAACGTTTGATAACAGAGCCTCTGCGCGGGCGGAAGGACGCGCGGCCGGTATGACGGCCGGAGCGGCGCTTGGCACGACAATCGCGCCCGGAATCGGCACCGCTATCGGCGCGCTTGGGGGCGCCATTATCGGCAACCAACAGCGCGGAACAAGACAGGTCGATTGCAATACGATTGAAGTCTGGGATAGTATAAATATGTAATAAGGCACAAGGCATAGGGCATACGCAGTATGAGATTGTTGAAATTAATTTCCGCACACGCAAAACGCATATGCCTTATGCCTTGTGCCTTATGCCTTATCTGCGGCTTTGCCGCAAACAACGTGCACGCATCCATAATCGTCCAGACACCGCGGGTGAGTACCCGCGTTGAACCGCAACGCATATTCAACCAAAGATGCCGCGATGAATTTTTCGGATGCATGGACCAGTTCTGCAACCTTGGCAACGAATCCGGCGGGTCGTGCCTTTGCAGCAATGACCACAAAACGCAAACCGACCGGATTACGCGGCTTGCGCCTATAAATGCCGAAGCCGAACGGCTTCGCACTATTGAAGTTGAAAGAATCCGCGCGGGCGCCGCGGCCGACATTATATTCACCGGCGGCCGGCGGTACGACGCGCACGGCAACGTCATCGCCGGCGGTCTTGAACAGGAAAGAGTCCAAGCGCGCCGCGACAGACGTCAAGAATTTATGAATCTGCTCACCACCGATTTCATATCGCACACGGATGGCGATGTAAGCGCGCTTACCGGAGACGCGCTGCAAATGGCGGTTCGTGATATGTGCCGCGGCCGCATGCCGCCGCAATGCGCGAATGATATGGAATTGCTTGTCCAATTATACGGAACCCAGGTGCGCAACGATTGCCGCGGATTCGCGCTTGCCGTCGATGCTTTGCAAAGGGAAGCGGACCAGGGGCTTACGGACGCGCATACCGAAATCCGTATGGCGCGGGTTGAATTGCACGGCGAACAAAACCGGTTCAATCGGGGTCAGTGCGTAATCGCATTCCGCGAATGCATGCAAGGTCCGCAAGTATGCGGCGGCGATTGGCGCGAATGCGCTCAATTTGCGGCGGCGGATGCCATGGCCACGCCGGCCGGCCGCACCCAGCCAAGACGCACAGGAGGCAATGCGCATCAACAGCGGCTTGTCATAAGCGTTCAGACTTTGGAACGGTTGAACGCGCGGCGTCATTTTTGCGAAAGCGTGCTTGACCAATGCATAGCGGTGCGGAATTTCGTGTGGGATGATTTCCTTGTCGATATTGCGCCGGATATCCACCTTGCCGAATTGCGGATTGAATCCGACATGCGTCAATCATGTATGGAAAGGATAAGCGAATGCATCATGGGTCGCGCCTGCCACGACCGGATGGGACCCGACGGCAACATAGACGCGTGTCTTGACGGCGACGGCGCGCGTGTTGCGCGCGCGACTTGCCGGGTTGAAATCGACCCGTGCGAACGGATGGAACCGGACATCTGGCAGTACGTTGTCGCGCGGCTTCGCGCAATCGGCAACGACCGTTGCGTGGAAGAAGTCAACGCCTGTTTCACGCGGCCGTTTCCGTTTGGCTGCGGGGACAACTTTGCGGCGTGCGCCGGTGTCGACCTTGAATTTATGCAAAACATGTGCCCGCTTACATCATTGCCGATTTGCGCCCGGACTTTCCGCGGCCGCGGCCGGCCGTTCACGATGCAGGATTTGGACCAATTGCTTATGGGGCTTTATCTGAACATCGACAACGCGGCGCTTGAAAATTGCCAGGCGGTGATAGACGACCGGATGATGCTGGTCTGCGGGTCGCTTACCGATTGCAACACGTTTGCGGCGCCGGATTTCAACGAATTCGGAACCGGGTCGCTGCGCAGTCAAAAATCCGGCGACATATATCGCGTTCTTGGGATGATTTCTTTTGGTCAGATAAGAATAGGCAACACCGAAACCATGGCGGCGGCGGACGGCGCGCGCGGCGCGCAGAGAGATAATAACCGAAGGCTTGCGCCCGGCGAAATCGGTGTCGAAGATTATATAGAAAGGCTTCGCGAAATGCACCGGGGCCCGAACGACAGGCAAATAATCGGCATAATCGAAGCGGAACTTCATACAATCGCCACCACGATAAACCGCACCATTGATATGATTGCATCCGACCCGCATATCCAGAACTGTATCGGCGGCCGCAATCTTGGACAGATCACCGGCGAACAAAGACAGATGACCGCGCGATTCCCG
>WRCO01000018.1 GCA_009783855.1 Alphaproteobacteria bacterium | reverse complement strand
GTCTAATATATTAGACAACTTGATTTTCTGCCGTTTTTATGGTTGTCTGCCATAGTAGACAGTCAAAACCGGAAACTGAAAATTGGGAGTTTCTGAAGCTATTCTATTATCTTAACGGTTCCCAATTTTCCCCTTGCAAATCAATTGTGATAAGGTAAAATGCCCGTCTGATAAAACGGAGATAATAAAATGGCAGTTCCAAAAAAGAAAACATCCAAAGCACGCACAGCTATGCGGCGCGCGCATGATGCAATCGCAATCATGCCGGCCGGCAATTGTAAAAAATGCGGCGAAAAAAAGCGCCCGCACCACGTATGCGCCGCCTGTGGAAATTACGACGGTAAACAAGTTGTCAGCAAATAAACAAATCATCGCTATTGATGCAATGGGGGGCGATAAGGCCCCCAAAGCTGTTTTTGGCGGGCTTAATCAGTTCCTGTACCAAAACGGCGGCGCCGGCGTCCAGTTCCGAATATTCGGCGAAGAACGCCAGATGCGCATCCTTGCACAGCGGTATCCGCGCGTCGCCGCCAATTCCGAAATAATACACGCGCCGAAAAGAATCAAAGCAACCGACAAGGTCGCCGACGTCATACGCGCTTCGGCCGATACAAGCATGTACATGGCAATCAAAGACGTGCGAGAAGGCAATTCCATCGCAGTTGTCTCCGCAGGCAATACCGGCGTGCTTATGGCGCTTTCCAAAATGCTTCTTAAAACCGTCGACGGCATATCGCGGCCGGCAATTACAACCATGGTGCCCGCCGGCGGCGGCGACCATCGGTGCGTGATGCTTGACCTTGGCGCCAATATTCAATGCGACGAGGAAGTGCTGTTTGATTTCGCTATCATGGGCTCGGTTTACGCAAGCACCGTGGGAAATATGCCGAACCCGAAATTGGGGCTTCTCAACATCGGCGAAGAAGAAACCAAAGGCAACGAAACCCTGCAGCGGCTTAACAAAATCTTAACCGAACACCGAGGCGCATTGCCGTACGATTATATCGGATTTGTCGAAGGAAACGACATATCCGCCGGCCATGTACAGGTTGTCGTCACCGACGGATGGACCGGCAACATCGTGCTTAAAACCATCGAAGGCACCGCGAAATTAATCAAGCGCGTCTTGTCGGAAACGTTCAAAAAATCCATCATCGCCATCATTTTATCCTTTCTTTTGATACATGTTTTCAAACGGCTTAAAAACAAGATGGACCCGCGGTCTTATGCCGGCGCCATCTTCTTGGGGCTTAACGGATATTCGGTAAAAACGCACGGAAATTCCGACGCGCTTGCATTCGCAAACGCCGTCAAGTACGCGCTTGATTTGGCAAAGGCGGACTTCAACGACCATATCGCGGAAAGCGTTGCGAAGTTGGCGGAAATAAAGGCAAAGCTTAACTGAAAAAATCCGCCGTACGGCGGATTTTTTAATTTTAAGGCTTGCCCGTTTTTTCTTTTGGGAAAATCCTTATCTGCGCGGGGTCATTGGTCAGCATCCATTTCGTCACAATCAAACGTATATCAAAGTACGTTGTAAATGTTTCGCGGCGCTTTTCATCTTTGCAATTTTCCTTTATTTCCTTTTTGCGTTTTTCAAAGAGCTTTATCAGGTTTTCCATCGCGTCCACACATTCCGGCGTAAGCAACGGTATTACTTTTGTCATGTCAAAGCCTCCTTTTTTATCAAGACACAGACTATCTGTATCTTTGTGTTAAATGCCGGTGTCTTGCAAGCGATACGGCGTTTCGCACCGACACAAGACATGCAACGGCGTCTCTTGCCTTGGCGTTGTTTTCTTCCTTTTTTTGCTCTTCTTCCTTTTCTTCTGCTATTTGTTTTTCAAGTTCCTCTACATCCAACTTATATTCTTCGCCGCAATAGTAAACTGTAACTGTGCCATCGTTCTTTACGGGAACCTCTATTTCGCCCCATGGGTCTTTCTTGTCCATAATAAATCTCCTTTGGTTTGCGGTTGGGTTTCAAAGCAACGAAGACTGTTCCGTCGCTTATATAGGTAGATAATAAGCCGCAAATTTCAAGGCACAAGAGCTATATTCTGCAAATCGCTATAATCTTGACTTGTTGTGTTTCTTTGCTACACTATGATTGCGGCGTTCCCCCCGTTAAATACTATTCATTGTTAATTGCTAATTTATTTGACTTTTGCCTTGGGGCGTACTAGCATCAGGGTATCACATAAAGAGGTGTGCCATGGCTACTGTTACACGTGCTGATTTGGCCGCAAATATCCAGCGGACTGCGGGACTCACCGGCGCCGAATCATACAAGATGGTGGATTTGTTTTTCAACGAAATCGCCGAATCCCTTGTACGCGGAGAAGAAGTCAAAATCGCGGGGCTTGGAACTTTCAAAATCTTGGATAAAAAAGAACGCATGGGACGCAATCCAAAGACGGGCGAAGCCGCCGTGATTTCCGCACGCCGCGTTACCACTTTCCGCCCAAGTATGGAATTTCGTAAAAAAGTCGCAGGCTAATCAGGAGGGAACATGTCCATCAACAAAACATTCGCACTTGCGATAACAGCGCTGGTCGCCGCGGTTGTCATCACCGCCCGGCCCTTTGGGAGGACTTCGACCGTTTTGACAAGCGGCGAATGCATCGCAAGCGTCGAACGCGACCGCACCGCGATAACAGTGCGCGTCACCGTGGTCGACCCGGACGCCGCATCATCGCTTCGCAGAGCCAAAGCGGCATACGGTATCGTCGCCGAATACACACAATCAATCGACGACGACACAATGGAAATGCAGACCGCGCGGTTCGATTCCCATGAAAGAAACAGATGGGACCACAACAGACAGGAAGAAATCTTTGTCGGATTCGAAACCAATATCGAACTTGTCATTTCAAGCGACCGGCGCGACAAAATCGAAGAAGTCATGTCGGCATTTGCGGGCCGGCCGAATATTTTCCCCGGCAATCTGCGGATGTTTTCTTCGCCCCGGAAAATCATGCCCGCGATTGAAAACTGTATCCAGACCGCGGTCGAACACGCACGGTCGAATGCGAACTCTATCGCCGCTGCGGACGGGCGCCGCGTCGGACGCATGGTCTCGGCAGAATTCAGTCGCATCGCAGGCCCGGGCGACATACAGCCGCGGCCGATGATGATGCGCCAGGCGGCGGCGTTGGGCGGCGGGGTAGGCGCGGATTCGGGGATAAGCCTGTTTGCCACGGATTCCGAAATATCCGTGACGGTTACCGCGACGTTCGAACTTAAATAAAAACTTGCAATCATGGAATTATTGCCCTAGTATCCGCGGGCAAGAAATATAAAGGTAATAAAATGGCCAACAAGAAAAAAGCAGCAAAAATCGTGGTGAAAATGAATAATCCGGAAACCGGATACTATTACACCAAAACAAAAAATACAAAGTCCGAAAATACGCAGGGCAAAATGAAAATGCGAAAATACGACCCGAAAGTCCGCAAACATGTGGTGTTTACGGAAACAAAGATGCCGTCGTAAAAAAATAAAACTTCGCCGACGGCGAAGTTTATTTTTGCGCGACAAACCACGAGCACGAAATATGAATCTTCACAAGTTTATAACCAACCAGATAAAATCCGCATTGGAAAAAATCCCGGCTTTGGCGGACGCGGACATGTCGAACGTTGTCGTGGAAGTGCCGCGCGACCGCACCCATGGCGATTTCGCGACAAACGCCGCGATGGTTTTGGCAAAAGCTTTGAAGCAAAATCCGTGCAAAATTGCGGAGGAAATTCTTCCGCATATCTGCGCCCTTCCCTTTGCGCGCTGTGCGTCAATCGCCGGGCCGGGGTTTATAAATATAAATTTGAAGGACAGTTTTATTTTGGAAAATGTCTTTCCCGACTCCGAACACCGCGCCAAGCGGGTTTCCGGAGCGCCGCCGCAAGTCATTGATTTGGATTACGGTTCCTATAATGTCGCGAAGTCTTTGCATATCGGGCATCTGCGCGGCGGCATAATCGGCGATTCTTTTTACCGCATTGCGAAATTTTTGGGGCACAGACCCGTCTCTTACAATCATATGGGCGACTGGGGAAAGCCTATGGCGCTTGTCATCGCGTGGATTATGAAAAAATTTCCGAACGATTGGGACAAGCCGGATTTCAAAATCGACGAATCTGAATTCAACGACTATTATCCGGCCGCAAGCGCGCACGCGCAAGAGAATTCGGAATTTCTTGAACAAGTGCTGTTGATAAAAAAGGAATTCCAGGACGGGCGGGCTGACTATGCTGCGCTTTATGAAAAAATGCTGTCCATAAGCATGCGCCAGATGGCCGATATTGTGGAACGCCTTGGCATGCTGCCGTTCGACAATAATCTGGGCGAAAGAAACGCGGCGAAATATCTTGACCCGGTTGAAAAAATCCTTCGCGAACAAAATCTTTTGACGCTGGATAACGGCGCGGAAATCATAAAGCTTAAACGCGACGACGACAAGGCGCCGATGCCTCCGTTCATGTGGAAGGATTCGCGCGGCGCGGATACTTATGATTCGACCGACCTTGCCACAATCTATTACCGGAAGATTACGGACAAGCCGGACCGGATAATTTATTTCACCGATTACCGGCAACAGCTTCATTTCGCGCAATTGTTCCGCGCGGCGGAGCTTTCCGGAATTTTTCCCGCGGACAGATTAGAATTCCCTTATTTCGGCGGGATAAACGGCGCGGACGGAAAACCGTACAAAACCCGCGACGGCACGGTCGCAGGATTGCTTGACATGATTGAAACGGTGGACGCCGCAGCGCGCGCGCGCGTTAAAGAATCCGGGAAAAACCTGACTGAAGACACCGTCAAAATGATTGCGCTTGCCGCGTTGAAATTCAACGACCTGTTGCACGATACAAAATCGGATTATATATTCGATGCCGATGCGGTGACGCAATTCGAAGGCCGCACCGGACCGTATATCCTTTACACAGCCGTAAGGTTGAACAGCGTGTTAAAAAAGGCAAACGGCGCCGGGCAAACGAAAAAAACATGCTGCCTTTCGGTTGATGAAAGGCTTTTGTCGCTTGCCATTTTGGATTTCGACCGCGCGGTGGGCGCGGCGTTTGACAAGCGCGCGCCGGATGTTTTGGCAAACTATACTTATGATTTGTGCCAGACGATAAACACGTTCTATCACAATTGCCCGATACTTCGCGATGATGTGCCGGCCGATGTGCGCGCGCACCGTCTTGGGCTTGTTGCCGCGGCGGTTGAAACACTGTCGACCGCCATAGATTTGATGGGGCTTAAAATCCCGGAAGAGATGTAGCTTTCAATCCTTTTTTCTGAAGAACTTTGCGAAGTCGTCAAAATTGGATTCCGTCGCGACAAGGATTTTTGCAATGCTGTACGTGCTTGGCCATCTTGGTTGACCGAATTTCGACCATCGTTTGCTTCGGTTGAAAGTCGTCGGGTCAAGTTGGGACATCCGCGCAAGACCCGAACACGTCATTTCCCGTTCGGCGGCAAAAGATTCTATTGCGTCCCATATATCTTCGTGGGTCATGGTGTCCTCTCTCCGGATTCTGTAATTTTTCCTATTTTCATACCTTTAAGCAATAGGAACTTATCCCGATAATATACTATTTCGAAAGACAGCTCAATGACTTCAACCCCCAGTTGATTTTGCAAACGACATATTGACGCCCAGAGTCGGATTGAGACCAATCAGACAAATCGGGCAATCGGTAAATTATTGATAAAAATGCTTATCGGCACTGTTTGTCATCGGCGGTCGCTTTTTCAAACATACGGTCACAGTATTTGCCGATATTGCGCAACGTGCGAAAAAATCTTGCAAAGCCGCGCAAAGAATATATAATTCGCCACGCCGGGTTCCGGCGCAGCCCGCCGACGGCGGGCGAAGACGGATGGATGCGTAGCTCAGTTGGTAGAGCAACTGACTCTTAATCAGTGGGTCGTGGGTTCGAATCCCTCCGCGTCCACCACCTTTTGCCGCTGCGCGGCGGTCCGGTGGTTTTGCCAAAAAATTAACGCCCTTTACGGGCGCTTTAATTTCAAAAATTATATGTAATCCCCAACCCGTAAAAGCCATAAGAATAGTTTTCAGGGGTCAGGGTTCCGTTCGAAAAGTGCTTTACATAAAATTCCCCCGCCATTCTTTCGGTGAATCTGTATCCCATGAAAATTTTGAAGGTAAACAGGAATGTCGAACTGATGCGTTCGTTTTTTACCAGCTGGAAACCGCCGCCCGCGCCCAGGCCCGCATACCATTTTTCACCGTGCAACGGCGATACATCCTGGGTCAGATAAAGAATCGGAATGGAATAACTGGTCCAGTCCCAGCCGTATTTCCGACCAAAGCCGACGGTCTGGGAAACATTCATCGAAAATCGCGCCGGCAGATAAAACATAGTCGTCGGCACAGAGTACTGCAGATGCAATTCCGAAAAGGGAACCGGTTTGACGGGCGGCGGCACCAGCTGACGACCATTAACGCCGGCACCCATCGATGCGCCGAACTGGTGCGCGTAACCGTCAAAAAAAGGATTCCGCGCCGCGTCCGCGGCGCGGAAACAGCAAACGGCGGACAGGACGGGAAAAACAATCACAAATGTTTTTTTCATTACAACTTCCTCTTGGTTTCGGGGCGATTATATTCCTGTGCAGGACAATTTGCAAGTTTTCCTTGAAGCACGGAGATCCTTTGCGCTAGACTTAAAAAAAGGAGACAGTATGAAAAATCCCAAACGATGCGGTTGGTGCGAGGGCGACGCGCTGTATACAAAATACCACGATAAAGAATGGGGGCGGCTTGTCACATGCGACAAAACTATGTTTGAATTCTTGACGCTTGAAGCGGCTCAGGCCGGGCTGTCATGGATTACCGTATTGCGAAAGCGGGAAAATTATCGCAAAGCCTTCGCCGGATTCGATGTGAAAAAAGTTGCAAAATTTGCTGAGGCGGATGTCGAGCGATTGTTAAAAAACGAAGGCATCATAAGAAACCGTTTGAAAATCGCAGCGGCGATAAGCAATGCAAAACTCTTCATCGAAATCCAAAAAGAATTCGGAAGTTTCTGCAATTACATAAAACAATTTCTGCCGAACGGGCGGCCCGTGGTTAACAAGCCGAAAACACTTGCCGATATTCCGGCGTCAAGCCCGCTGTCCGATGCAATCGCAAAGGATATGAAAAAGCGCGGATTCAAATTTTTCGGAACGACGATTTGTTATGCCCACCTGCAGGCGACGGGATACGTCAACGACCACCTTGCCGATTGTGATTTTTGTAAGTGACCGGTCGCCAGTCGGCAAGAGAATAAATCACATCAAAGCAAAATCGCGATAAATATCGTAAGCGCGTAAATCGAAACAGTTCCAACAGCCGTCCACCGAAGCCAGCGCGCATCGCCCGGCATAAGCGCCGCAAGAAGCATCGTCGACGGGACAAGCGGGATAAGAGCCGACGGCGCGGACACGCTTTTCGATAAAGAAATCAATACAAGCGACAATGTCGCAAAGCACAACGCATACACCAGAGTATCGTCCCGCCCCTTGACCACGCGCAGCGCGTCCTGTCTGAAATCCTTCCAAAACATCCGCGTTGCGAAATACAGCGACCACGGCAAAGCGCCAAGAAGCCAATACGGCCAGACCTCCCATGAAAGGCCTATGCCGCCGAAAATCCGAAACCCGCCGAAATAATGCGACAAGAATCCCGGCATCGCAAGTTCGGCAAACACGTACCAGGGAACGGCAATCGCAAGCATTATAAAGGTTCCGTCAAACCACGGAAACGCGCCGGACATTTCATTCCATCTTTTCGCGACCAAGACATAAAACAATATCGGAATCACGGCAAACGGAAGCATCACCGGCCCCGCCGCCAAAAAGCCAAGACCAAGCGACGCGAAAAACAAATACCCCGCCGACGCCATCCAAAACGGACGCCGCGACAGCGTCATGACAAGCATGCCGTCCTTGTCTCGTTCAAAACTTGTCGTCGGAATATTGTCGCGATCTTCCGGCACGGACAGCGCGTTATAAAAACTTATCCAGCAAAGCGTCACAAAAAACGCAAGCGCCGCGCCCGGCCCCGCCATATCCATCGACGCGATAAACAAAATCGCCGTCGCCAAAATTACGGCCGAACGCGCGGCGGTCGCGGGTCCAAGATGCCGCCTTGCGAAAAGCCACGTTAATGCGCCCGCGCCGAAAAGAAAAAGAAAACTTGGCAGCCTTGCCGCAAACGACGTTATGCCGAACAGCTTCATCGACAGCGCGCTTGCCCAAAAGGACAGCGGCGCAAAAGTCCAGAACGGCGAATCTTCGGAAACCGTGGGGCTTATAAAGTCGCCGGATTCGGCGATATGGCGCGCGACGTCCAGAACATGCGCATCGGACATGCTTGGCAAAATGCCAAGCGACAAAGACAAAAGCCGAAGCGCAGTCGCGCCGACGGCAAGCCAAATAAGACTGTTTATCATTTTTTTATCATACACCATGCCGGACATGATAGCAGGGGCGGAATCTAAAATCAACTTGCTTTTCCGCAAACGGATTGCAATAATCGGGGCATGAAAAAAGAAATAATACTTACTGGCGAAAGGCCGACCGGCCGCCTTCATATCGGGCACTATGCTGGCGCCCTTGCCCGTCGCGTGGAAATGCAAAACAGCGGCAAATACGAAACTTTCGTAATTATCGCCGACGACCAGGCGCTTACCGACAATGCCGACGACCCGCAAAAAGTGCATGACAGCGTGTTACAGGTCGCGATTGACAACCTTGCCGTCGGCATCGACCCGGCCAAATCAACCATGTTCATCCAATCGCAGATTCCGGAATTAAAAGAGCTTACATTCTATTACATGAATCTTGTCACGCTTGCGCGATTACAGCGCAATCCGACCGTCAAAACCGAAATCGCAAATAATCGGGAAAAATTCGGCGCGTCCGTTCCCACCGGATTTTTGGTTTATCCCATATCGCAGGCGGCCGATATAACCGCGTTCGACGCAACCATCGTGCCGGTCGGCGAAGACCAGATGCCCGTCATCGAACAGACGCACGAAATCGTGCACAAGTTTAATTCTCTTTACGGCGAAACGCTTGTCATGCCGCGCGGCATCGTGAACGAAAATGAAAAAGCGCGCCGCATGCCCGGAACAGACGGCGGGGCAAAGATGGGAAAGTCCATCGGCAATGTCATCAACCTTGGCGATTCCGCCGATACAATCGCGGCACAGGTAAAGACCATGTTTACCGACCCGCTTCACCTGCGTGTCGAAGACCCGGGGCACACCGAAAACAATCCGGTGTTTCATTATCTGTCCGTGTTTGCAAAGCCGGAACATTTTGCGGCATTCCTTCCGGAATATGCGGATTATGCCGAACTTGCCGCGCATTACGAACGCGGCGGATTGGGCGATGTGAAGGTTAAAAAATTCCTTAACGACGTTTTACAGGAAATTCTGCGCCCCATACGCGAACGCCGCGAAGCGATTGCGCGCGACCCGGGTGCCGTTATGGAAATTCTGCGCTCAGGCACAATCGCTGCGCGCGAACGCGCCGCCGCCACCACGGACCGCGTAAAAAAAGCGATGGGGCTTGTCTATTTTTAATTTATATAAAAGGATTCTATTATGGCAATCAAAGTTCGCGACTATGAAGTCCGATTAACAAGAACAAAAGAAGAACGCGCCGACGTGCGCCGCCTGCGGTATAAAATATTCGTCGAAGAAGAAGGCGCAAACGCATCCAAAGAGCAACAGCTTCTTCGCGAAGAATACGATTCTTACGACCGGTTCGCCGATTATATGGCCGTATTTCACAAAGGAAAAATCGTCGGCACATACCGCATCATAGACCGCGAAGCGGCCGAAAAGATGGACGGATTTTATACCGAAACCGAATTCAACCTTAACAAAATCAAACGCGTAAAGGGCAATATCGCCGAAATGTCGCGCGCGTGCGTCGACCCGGAATACCGCGATTCGCTTGTCATGCGCATGCTTTGGATGGGGCTTGGCGATTATATTCTTAAAAATAAAATCGTGCTTATTTTCGGCGTCGCGTCCTGGACCGGGAAACAGCCGGGCGAATCAGCACAGGCAATATCGTATCTGTATTACAACCATCTTGCCCCGCCGTCTTTGCGCGCAACGGTCGAAGTCGGCAAAATGGATGAAAACGTCAACCCAAGGTTTACCAAGATGAATATCCTTCCCAAAGATTTCGTCGATGAAAACCTTGCCCGGAAACAGATGACGCCGCTTGTCAAAGGGTACCTTCGACTTGGCGCGAAGGTTGGCAAGGGAGTTTTCGTTGACGCGCCGTTCAATTCGTACGACGTGTTCATGCTTATGCAGACGAAAAATATTTCCAAAATTTATCAAAAGCACTTCGCAGGAAGCCCGGATGCGTTCGACCATCTTGGCATCAAGCCGGGCGCGTGGAAAACATTCGGAAAAGTATTGCTGTCGCCGGTTACCGGACTGTTCATGCTTGCCGAATTCTTCCTTAAACCCGAAGACGCCGAAGCCGTAGAACGTATAGAAGAAAGCGATGCACGATATGAAGAAACCAACGATTTTTAATTATATATTTGGAGCCTTTCGGTTCGGACTTTATGTAATCTGGTCGATTTTAAGCATTATCGCCGGACTGTTCGTGCCGTCGTATTCGACGGTCGGGCCGAAATTTCTGCGCTTTTATATGCGGGGAACGGCGTTCCTTATCGGGATGAAAATCCGGGTCCATGGAAAGTTATCGGACGCGCGGCCACTGATGATTGTCGGCAACCATATATCGATTTTTGAATTCGTGTCGTTTCCGATTGCATTCGGCACAAGCTTCTTTTCCAAGAAAGAAGCGGCCGATTGGCCTTTTATCGGATGGCTTATGAAAAAGTTCGGTGTGGTGTTTATCGACCGGAATCCGGCGACCGCTTTGGCCGCGCTGTCCGCGGTGTGCGACCAGATGGAGCGCGCGACATGGCCGATGACGATATACCCGGAAGGCACGACCACAAACGGCGCGTACGTGAAGCCGTTCAAGTCCGCCATGTTCAATTTCCTTGAACGGGAAGGACGCATGTGCGGCGCGACGGTCCAACCGGTTGCCATGTTCTATCGCAACCGCGACGGCACAAAAATTTCCGACGTCGATATGGCGGAACATTACGCTTGGTTCACCAACGCAAAACAGACCGAGGGTCCAAAGGCGTCTGTCGAACGCGGCCTTATCGCGCAGATGCTTCACATATTCGTGCTTGGCGGATTTACGGTTGAAATCCATGTATTGCCGCCGCCGCCATTGGCGGAATTCAAAGACAGGAAAGAGCTTGCTGATGTCTTACAAAAAATAATCAGTGATGAATATATGAAATTGAAATAGTGGGTGGTGCCGGTGGCTGGTGACTCGTGATATAGTGTTATCAAAAAACTTAAGTCACGAACCACCAGCACGAGCCACCAACAACGAGGTAAAAAATGCTTATCCAAAATTTATGCGTGCGCAGACAGTTTGAAGAAACCGGCCACGCGACCACCAAAGGTCACAAAATCGCCATCAAAGGCGGATATATACATCAAACTTTCCAGGGCGGGTATACTTTTTCGCCGCTGGGCCTGCGTGTCCTTCGGAATATCGAACGGATTATCCGGGAAGAAATGAACAAAATCGACGGTCAGGAAATTCTTATGCCCGTCGTTGCCGGCGCGGATTTGTGGATTGAATCGGGACGATACAATACGGTTGACGTGCTTGCGAAATTCAAGGGGCGGGGCGGGACGGACTATGTCCTTAACCCCACCCACGAAGAAGTCGTCGTCGATTTCGTAAAGACCGTGTTGGAATCGTATCGCCAGTTGCCGTTCATGGTGTACCAGATACAGACCAAATTCCGCGACGAATTGCGCGCGCGGGCGGGATTAATCCGCACACGCGAATTCATCATGAAAGACGGATATTCGTTCCATACCTCACAGGAAGATTTGGAAAAATATTACGGCCGCGCGCTTGACGCTTATTACAAGCTTTTCAAACGATGCGGGTTCAAAAATTTCGTTCATGTGGAATCGCCGTCCGGCGACATGGGCGGAAGCGTCGCGCATGAATTCCAGCTTGTCCACGAAAGCGGCGAAGACACGATTTATCTGTGCGCATGCGGGTTTAATACCAACAAGGAATCGGTCGGCGACAATGCAAAATGTCCGAAATGCGGCGCGGAAATGAAACAAGAACGCGGCATCGAAATCGGCAATATTTTCCAATTGGGCGACAAGTATTCCGCGGCCATGAACCTTACTTTTGCAGATAGCGCCGGCGTGCGAGCGCATCCGATTATGGGATGTTACGGCATCGGCGTGGGGCGTATTCTTGCCGGAATATTGGAAGAATCCGCGGATGAAAACGGGCCGGTTTGGAATATGGAAACGGCGCCGTTCGCGGTTCACGTAATCGCCATTCCGGATAAAGACGGACAGGCGAATGCCGCGGCGGAAAAGATTTATAACGACTTGCTGGAAGCGGGAATCGATACAATTCTTGACAACCGCGATGCACGGGCGGGCGAAAAGTTTGCCGACGCCGACCTTGTCGCCGCTCCAATTCGTTTGATTATATCGGCGAAAACTTTGGCGGATAAAATCGCCGAAGTAAAATACCGCGTAAACGATAAAGACACCGCCAAAATGAAAGCCGCATTCGCAATCGGCGATTGCATTAAGGAAGTAAGGTCCGCGATAGAATCGCTTAAATAAAAGCCGCCCGTTGGGCGGTTTTTTAATTAATCCTATTTTTGATTCGAGGGTTTCAAAAATTCGTTTACAAGTTCTTTCATCAGTGGGACGAATTCAGGATGCTCTGTTTCAAATTCTTTTGTAAATTTTTCCGCCTCGTCATCGGTCATCAAGATAACCAAAGACCCGTGAGGTGCGGCCGCGGCAACGGCGCTTTCTCGGTTTGGATAAATATGTGTATTGTCTTCGGATTTCATGGTTTGATTTGTCCGCCTTCTCCGCCTTCGCTTACGCTACGGCGCGACACTCAGATTTTTTAAGCGGCCACACGAAGCGTCAAAGACGCGAAGTGTGGTGCGGATAAGAAGACTCGAACTTCCAAGGGTTGCCCCACTGGTACCTGAAACCAGCGCGTCTACCAATTCCGCCATATCCGCAGCGTAGCGGGATTATTGCATTGAATATTCTGGTTTGCAAGGGATTTGTGTCGCCGTTTTGCGGCGGCGACCTATTGAACAGCGGATTCCCGCCTTCGCGGGAATGACGCGGAGAGAATGTTGATGCGCCTGTTTCTTCACCATAATGACACAAATTTCTTGCAATCTGGGATTTTTGGTGGCATAATCGGCGGGCATCTGCGGACGGGCGCCATGCAATCAGAATAACCCCGTAAGACCGATTGTTACCCCACCCAAGAGTTGCTATAGCTCGCGTTGCTCGTAAGCCAACTCTTTCCCATCCCGCAAGGGGGCAGGTTTTCGGGCGGAATCTGGCAAGCTTTGTATATTTTCATGAAAGATTTATCCAAAGAATTATTTAATCCTCTGTCCGGCGAAGATTTCGGACAAATGTTCACCCAATCTTACGGCTCTCAGGAAACCCTTCAAGGGTACGCCACCAAAGGCACCGTCAAAGACATTCTTGAAGACTTTGTTCTTGTCGATGTTGGACTTAAATCCGAAGGCCGCGTCCAGCTTCGCGAATTCGGCGCAAACGTCCCAAAAGTCGGCGACATTATCGACGTCTTTATCGAACGTTATGAATCGCGCGACGGGTCCGCCGTATTGTCATACACCAAGGCGCGTGCGGAAAAAGCGTGGAAAGACCTTGAAAAATCTGTCGCCGAAGGACTTGACCCCGAAGGTACAATCATGGAAGTCGTCCGCGGCGGATATACCGTCGACCTTGGCGGAGTGTTCGCATTCATGCCATCGTCGCAAGCAGACCATCGCCCGATACGCGATGCGAAATCGCTTGTCGGGATGACCGATAAATTCCGCGTCTTGAAAATGGACGCACTTCGCACCAATGCAATCGTATCGCGCCGCGCTATCCAAGCGGACTCTATCGCCGCAACGCAAAAAGAAGCGATGAAGGCAATCGAACTTGGCGCCGTTGTCGAAGGCGTCGTCAAAAACATCACCGATTACGGCGTGTTTGTCGACCTTGGCGGAATCGACGGACTGCTTCACGTCACGGACCTTTCGTGGAAACGCGTCTCGCATCCGCGCGAACTTGTCAAAGTCGGTCAAAAAATCAACGTCAAGGTCATTCAATTCGACCCTGAATCACACCGCATCTCCTTGGGCATGAAACAGTTGGAAGAAGACCCGTGGGATACCGCGTCGCGCGCGTTCAATGTCGGCGACGTTGTCACCGGCAAAGTGTCGTCCATTACAGATTACGGCGCGTTTGTCGACCTTGGCGGCGGAATCGAAGGACTTGTCCATATGTCCGAACTCTCTTGGACCAACAAGAATATCCACCCATCGAAAATCTTGACGGCGGGCGCGGATATTTCCATCGTCGTGCTTGGCATCGACCAGGACAAGCGCCGCATATCGCTTGGATATAAACAGACCCAGGCAAACCCGTGGAAAGAATTCGCGGAAAATTACAAAGTCGGCGATGTCATCACCGGCCCGATTAAAAACACGACCGAATTCGGATTGTTCGTGGAACTTACCCCCAGCCTTGACGGAATGGTGCATATTTCCGATTTGTCTTGGGACAAGCTTGACGAGGAAGCGCTTAAAAAATTCGTGCGCGGACAGGAAGTCACGGCGAAGATTCTTGACATCAATCCGGAAAAAGAACGCATCACGCTTGGCATCAAACAATTGACCGAAGGCTCTGACAGCAAACGCAGCGCCATCAAAAAAGGCGCGGTTGTTCGCGGAACCATTTCCGAAATCACGCCGGACGAATTGATTGTCGATTTGGGCAACGCGCGCGGAATCATCCGCCGTACCGATTTGTCGATGAACAAAGACGAACAGAAAACCGAAAGCTATAAAGTCGGCGAATCCGTCGAAGCGTCGGTGGTAAGCGTTGAAGAAGACAGCGTCAAACTCTCCATCCGCGCACTGCAAGCCGCGATGGAAAAACAGGCCGTCAAAGACTATGCCAAATCTACGGATTCGGGTGCGGTACTTGGCGACATACTTGGCGCCGCTTTCGAAAAGAAAAGCTAGTCGCATACGGCTCAACAAAAACCCCGGCGTTGCCGGGGTTTTTATTGCTTGTTTTTTCCGCCACCCAATAAGAGATAGACAATATATGGAAGCACCAGTAATAACCCAATAATGCCCAACACCTGCATATATAATTCGGGTTCGGAATTGTCTTTTGGCTCTTGGGCTTTCATTACTATTCCCCATAATACAAGAAACAATAAAACTATAAACCAATCCATTATGAACCTCTTGCTTATTTATAGGATTATAAATAAGCGGGTGGCAAATACAAGGGGAAAGTATAGTTGTGTTCGCTTCGCTCACAGCTGTTGTTATCCCACCTCCGTTCTTGTTTTGAGCAATTATTAATTGTTAAAAACAGTTCACAGGGCGGGAGTGACAAAGAAACGACGTACAGCTTGATTTCGGCGGCGGTTGTTTTATAGTGTCTTTATGAAAATAATTGATACGAATTACGAGCTTTGTAAAAATTGCCGCCGGGGCGGCTGTTGCAACAAGTTCGACAAGATTAATCCGCCGGTTGTTTCCAAACCTGAATTGGACAAGATACAAAGAATCTATGGCGACGACATCCCTGAATTTCGCCGCATCGGCGCGTGCGAGGTCAGTTTCAAAGAAGTCCAAGAATATTTCGTGCCGCGGATAAAGACCGATATGGACAGGCGGCTTTACGAAGGTCTTGTCGATGCAATGGGCGGACGGTTCTATCATCCGGCAATCAAAGGCAAGACCTGTTCGATGCTTGCCAAAAATGGTTGCGCTATATACAAGCATCGGCCGCTTGATTGCCGGTTGTTCCCATTTACTACTCAGGTGAGGATGGTTCCGGGATTTTCGGAAATGATTTGGCTTGTGTTCGACCCGACGATTTGCGGGCATGCGGCGGATTCCGAATGGGTGCGGGAATTTATCGTCCGCCATACTTGCGATGCGTTGGATATTGCGGGCGGGTACCGGTTGGACGACCTTTTGGAATACACGACCGTAAGTTATAAGTTGCCGCATAAAGAGCGGACGGACAAGCTTATATTGTGCGCGCCGATACCAAATGGGCGGTGATAAGTTGTGTCGCTGCGCGACGGTTTACAAGCCCTTTTCCCGCCTGTGCGGGAATGACAAAATAGAGGTATCATAATACCACACAAGAATTTCTTGACTTTTGGCGGGACGTGGGCAATAATTATCACGCTAACAAAAAGGTAATAATATGCCAGCAACAAAATCATTAAAAGCATCCGAATGTCATGCCGATTGGTATGTCATTGATGCGACCGATATCGTGCTTGGGCGGCTTGCGGCTTATGCGGCCATTCTTTTGCGCGGCAAACACAAACCGACATTTACTCCGCACATGGATTGCGGCGACCATGTCATCATTATCAATGCCGAAAAAATCGCCCTTACCGGAAACAAGGCCGACAAGACAAAATTCTTTTGGCACACCGGATGGGTCGGCGGAATCAAAGAACGCACGTTCGGCAAAATGCGCGAAGAAAAACCGGAAAAGTTCGTGTTCAACGCCGTAAAGCGCATGATGGGACGCCGGACATCCGTGGCGCTTGCCAACAAACGTCTTACCAAACTGCATGTGTTCGCGGGACCGGAACATACGCACAGCGCACAAAAACCAGTCGCCGTTGATTTCGGCGCGATGAATCCGAAAAACAAAAGGGCATAAGAAATGGCAGAAAAAGTAACAAAAGCACCAGCCAAAAAAACCGCGGCCCCGAAAGTTGCAGCGGAAAAGAAACCGGCGGTAAAAAAAGAAACCGTGAAAAAAGAGCCGGCGCCCAAAAAAGAAGCCGCGCCAAAAGTCGCGACGGTAAAGAAAGAAGCGGCGCCCGCGCCGGTCAAAGCCGTGGCGGACAAACCGAAAACGGCGGCGAAGTCCGCCGAAGCGCGAAGCGCAAAGACGGGCGACAAAGTGACAATGCGCAAAGGCGTCGTGTATGCGACGGGAAAACGTAAAGATTCTGTCGCGCGCGTCTATGTCGCGCCCGGTCGCGGCGAAATTATCGTCAACGACAAACCGATGGCAGAATATTTCAAACGCGCGGTGTTGCAAATGATTATCATGCAGCCGTTCGGTGTCGCAAAGCGCGACGGATTGTTTGATGTTCACGCAATCGTAAGCGGCGGCGGCCTGTCCGGTCAAGCCGGCGCGGTAAAGCACGGCATTTCCAAAGCGCTGCTTTTAATCGAACCGGAACTTCGCAAAGAATTGAAACGCGCAGGGTTCCTTACCCGCGACGCGCGCGTTGTAGAGCGCAAACACTTTGGTTTCCGCAAAGCGCGCCGTTCGACACAATTCAGCAAGCGTTAAACAAAAAATCCCGCGTCGCGGGATTTTTATTAAATCACAATTCGGTGCCGATTGGCCTTTATTGGCCCATAAAGGACAAGTCTATTTTTGGTTTTACTTTTACACTCAATAGGTCTATGTTCTATGTATGCAAAACTTGATTGAATTTTATGAATTTATTTACGACCGCCAAAAAATCTGGCACGATAGATTTGTATTAAAACAATCTGCGCCTTGGGCAACAGACCCTATATTTTCAAGTTTCAAATTTTGCAATGTTTATCGGGAATTGGATTCCGGAACAACCGCTATATCTAAACATTTAATCGGAACAGATATAACACCGGAAAATAAACTCTTAAATATCATCGCATATCGTATATTTAACAAACGCGACACGTTTGAAAGACTGTTCGATGGTTTGCTTGATATAAAAACATTCGATGTAAAAAAATTAGAAAAACGATTTGATAAGATTGAAGGGCCAATTTTTTCGGATGCTTATCTGATATCGTCGCATCCGTTCAATAAAGAATATCGACCAAAAGACAAACACGTTCAAGTGTTGCTTATGCTTGATGCGTTGATTCCAAAATTGCCGCAGATTTTGGAAGAGTTAAAGCACGGCGACGGCGCGACCGGACTTGGCATTATTGAAAAATATGTTGCCATGGCTGGCCCGTTTTTGTCGGGGCAGATTTTATTGGATTGTACATATTCCAGAAATTCCAAAGGCAGGCCTGATATAGTTCTATATACTTCAAATGATTTTTTAATAGTTGGGCCAGGCGCACATTGGGGATTAGAGATTTTATTTGGAAAGAAGTTAAACAAAATAGAAGCAAATGAAAAATGTCGTTTTCTTCACGCGTCCCAAAAAGAATATTTTGCTTTATTGAAAAAACAAAAAAGAAAAGACTGGTTTGGTGTAAAATGGGACAATCCCGATTATAGTGGCAGCGATTATGTAAGTCTGCACGATATACAGGGCTGTTTGTGCGAGTTCCGAAAATATACCAGATTGAAGTCTGGCGAGAAAGCCAAGAAGCGATATTTCAAAATATCGTAAACTATGAAAAAGACATATTGTAGACATAGAGATCGCATCATATGAAACAAAATCCCGCAATGATAATGCCAGTGCGGAATTTGACTTTTTTGCGATTTAATTTTTTAATCTTGCATTTCGGGCGCGGCGATTGTATAAATACTCTCGTGTCGGGGCGTAGCTCAGCCTGGTAGAGTACTTGCATGGGGTGCAAGGGGTCGCTGGTTCGATTCCAGTCGCCCCGACCAAATTTGGCAGAAAGGTAAAAAATCGTCTGCAAGTCAAGGTAGCGTTGCATTTTGCGAGTTCGATAATCCAACATCTCAAAAAAGACTGTTTTTTAAGATTTATCGAACCAATCCACACATTTTCAAGCCTTCAACCGATTAACCGAACAAATCCACCACGACTCCACAGCCACAGCGGGGTATGAACATCTATCGGCATAATGGACTCGTCTGCCAGCAAATTCTCCCATAGCGATGCGACATATTCTCGCACATCGCCACGAGTTGTTTCCGATTCTTCAAGCAATCCGAGGCGAACACTGGCCTGGATAACATGTGTATCCGGTGCAATTGTAATATGCTGGCGATTCTTAAACTGAAATTCGGTATAGTTTCCCAATACATATAACCAATAATTCAAAATTTTTGGGCCGGACAAGTATGGAAAAACCTTTTTATTCTTTTGTATATGCGATTTGATTTTTTCTATATCGAAATCAAGATTTTTCAAAAATTGGTCTATCGGCACGTGCGAAAATGTATGGCAAAGAGTCCGCCATATTTCAGGGTGCTTGTTCGGCTGTAATGCAACCTTATGTTTGGTCAATGCCTTGCGTAACTCCATGGCGCTCATTTTCAGAACTGCAACCGGATTAAAAACATTTTTTGTTTCCGGGTCTGCATAAGTTTTATTTGCGGCTTCCCAAAGTTTATAAGAATTCCGTTGATAGTTTAATGCCATTGGCAAAGTGAAATAAAGCAAGTTTTCGGCGGATAATTTATCAAGTCCAGGATTTTCGTCTTCGGGCATTTCCTTGCCGCCAAGTAATCCTTTGTTATGCATTGCAAGAAGTTGTTTTGCTTTTGATAATATTTCGGTTTTGTTCTGCATATGCAGCAAGATAATATGATTTTATCCGCAAGTCAATAATTGGATATTCATTCGATAGACGCAAATCAATCCCGGCCATATTATGCGGGCCGCGTAAAAACGGCCGTTTTTCTTTAGAAACCCAATCTTGTCGCAAGTTCGAAACTTGTCCTTTATAAAGGACAAGTTTAGTGAATATTAGGTTGATTTCCGCCGAATTAATGCTATTCTTCGCAAGAATGGGGGACAAGAGAAATAAAACATAAGGCAAGCTGTTATGGATATAGTCGCCCGGGTCAATAAAATTGTTCGCTCTCAGAAAAAAGAATACATAAAAGAAGTCAATCGTCTTGTCCCGAATAATAATCTGCCCAAGAACCTTTACACAAAAAGTTTTGCAGACATGATGTCGATAATCATGGATTCCGGTCCTGCAAGGCCTCATGATAATCTGCGTATCCATATGACAACTTCCATAGACACCATTGGCAAGGCTGTTTGCACGGTTAATGGGACCAGGATGGGCCGGGCCGGAGATTTCAGCGGGCCTGGCAAACTCAGTAATGCTAAATTGCTGAAATCTTATGGCAGCACCCGCGGTATTATTGGTTTGCCCATTTCCGATACTGAGTTTTTTCAAGCATGTGAAAGAATATTTGAGCCTGCGCTGAAAGTCGTTCATTATCCATTCCATATTAGCATAGGCACTCCCCTGAAATTAGAAGAGCATGCAAAAGAAGGCTATAACATCATACCATCCGGACAGGAAATAAATGGAGGCCGGCCGATAGGGCTTCGCATACCCGATTATGCACATGCGCAACCGCTTTGCGAGTTGTTTTTTGTAACGGAAGACAAAGAGGCTTTGGCGATGGAAGATGTCATATATCTGCGCCCTTCTGATGGCTTTTGCATAAGCGGAGGCATTGCCGGAACCGTTCATCATAATGGGTGCAATTATTTCTCTCGCCAATTTTATCACATAAACAACATAGGACATTTCGAAGGTTTCAGCTTTAAGGCCGTGAAAGAGCTTCCCTTAGATATACTCAGTTTTGCCGCAGCAAGACTCATAAACGTCAGATAGATTTCATTTTGAAATACAAAACTGTCCGGAGTAAAAAACATGAATAAAATTATTGGAAGGATTAGATTTCGGTTGCTTCAACGGCGATTGCTGAATTGTCCGAAAGAAAAGCTGCCCCTGTTGTTAAAAAAGCTTTTCCATGCGCGCACGGGCAAGATGCCGACGGACGACTTTACCGATTTCAATGATAAAATCGTGTGGGCGATGATGTTCGACGCGACCGCGCTTAAAGCCAAGTGCGCCGACAAATACCGGGCGCGCGAATATGTGGCGGAAAAAATCGGAAACGAATATCTGCCGGAACTTCACGGTGTTTGGGATTCGCCCGACGAAATCGACATTGCCGGACTTCCCGAAAAATTTATTTTCCAATTCAACACTGGCACCGGAAAACAGAAAATCGTGCCGGATAAAAGCGTGCTTGACATGGGCGCGCTTCGGGACGAAATGCGAAAATGGTTCACCCGGCATTATTGGACACGGACGTGCGAGTTGCAATACCGAGTGCCATACAAAGTCATCGCGCGGGAACTTCTTGACATACGGCTTGACCGCGAATTCCGTCTTTATTGCTTTGACGGAAAGGTGGAATTCATCATGCACCGCTCTTACGAAAAGGGCAAAAAGCATATAGGGCTTCGTTATTACAGCCGCGATTGGAGCGGTCCGGGATTTACGATGGCGGGGGGGGGGGGGGGGAGAATTTTATATCCTCTTTCAGGTTGACAAGCGGGGGGCGTTGCAGCTCAAGATCACGCTTTGGCAAAAAGTTCATTCTTTGCTGCAGCTTGGTTCTCGCGCTTTTTAATTCTTTTTTGAGG
>WRCO01000017.1 GCA_009783855.1 Alphaproteobacteria bacterium | reverse complement strand
TTTCTAACTCAATTTTCCACAGCAATGTTTGACCTTTTTGCCCGACCCGCATGCGCACGCGCCGTTGCGGTTGGACATTGCGGCGGCTCTGTTAAGGCTTGCGTCGCGCGCTTCGTGTTCGCGTTTAAGGTTGTTGACTTCGTCCATCGACAGTTCAAGGCGGCACACGTAAGACAGCGCCATCGCTTTGAAATTATTCATGGTGCTCCTGAACAAATCGAACGCTTCGCGCTTGTATTCATAAAGCGGGTTCTTCTGTGCATATCCGCGAAGTCCGATTCCGGTCTGCAGCATATCCATATTCGCCAAATGCCGCCGCCATCCGGTGTCAAGCGCGTGCAATGCGGTCTGCCGCATCGCATTCTGCATCATTTCCGCGCCGTACCGTTGCAATTGGTGTTCGTACCGGCCGCGCGCGACGCGAAGCAGGCCTTCGTACGCTTTGTGTTCGGTAAGCGAATCATTGCGCTTCCAATCGTCAAGGTCGGTTATATCAATACCGAAAACGCGCATCATTGATTCGTGAATTCCGGCAAAGTTCCAATCTTCGACGTGCGCCTTTTCCGGGATGTTGCTTTCCGCAATCTGTTCGACGACATCGCCCATAATTTCCAAAAGGAATGGCTGTAAATCATCGGAAGTCATAAGGTCGTGCCGCTGTGCGTACGCGACTTTGCGTTGGTCGTTCATAACGTCGTCGTATTTAAGAAGTTCTTTGCGCGATTCGAAATATCTTGCCTCGACGCGTTTTTGCGCTTTTTCAAGCGCCTTTGTAATCCACGGATGCATGATTGCTTCGCCCGCCTGAAGCCCAAGGGATGTAAGCATTCCGTCAAGCCGCGACGCGCCGAATATGCGCATCAAATCGTCGTCAAGCGAAAGGAAGAATTTGGAATCGCCCGGGTCGCCCTGACGTCCCGACCGTCCGCGAAGCTGGTTGTCGATGCGGCGCGATTCGTGCCGTTCGGTTCCAATCACATAAAGCCCGCCGGCATTTAATACTTTGATTTTATCCGCCTCTACCTTCGCATAGATTTCTTTTTTCTTTTGTTCAAGCGTTTCAGTTGTCGGTTGTTCGTTGTCAGTCGCCAGCTCTGCGATAAGCGCTTCCGCATTTCCGCCAAGCTTTATGTCGGTTCCGCGCCCCGCCATATTCGTCGCGATGGTTATGGCGCCGGGCATGCCCGCCTGGGCGATGATTTTCGCTTCGTTTTCATGGTGTTTGGCGTTAAGGACGGCGGGTTCGACTTTCAATTCACGCTTTACAATTTCGGCAAGCTCTTCGGATTTTTCTATGGATACTGTTCCGATAAGCAATGGCTGTCCGCGTTCCATGCAGTCTTTGATTTGTTTTATTATGGCGTCGAATTTTTCGGTCTTGTTGCGATATATTTCGTCGTGATGGTCGACGCGCGCGACCGCGCGGTTTGTCGGGATTGCAACGCTGCGCAATTTGTATATCTCTTCGAATTCCGCGGCTTCTGTCATCGCGGTTCCGGTCATTCCGGCAAGTTTCGGGAACAGACGGAAAAGATTCTGGTAAGAAATCGACGACACGGTTTGGTTTTCGGGTTGGATGTGCACGCGTTCTTTTGCTTCCAATGCCTGGTGCAATCCTCTGCTGAACCGGCGGCCGGTCATAACGCGCCCGGTAAATTCGTCGACAAGCAGGACTTCGCCGCCGCGCACGACGTAATTCACTTCGCGTTTGAAAAGATTGTGCGCCAACAGCGATTGCTGGATATGCATGACAAGCGCCGCATTTTCCGCCGCGTACAGGTTTTCTCCGGCAAGCAGTCCGGCTTCTTTCAAAAGCCCGGTAACATAATCGACACCGGTTTCGGTAAGCGTCACATGACGGTCTTTTTCGTCTTTTTTGAAATCTTCGGGGCGAAGTTTTGTGACAACCGCATCGATTTTGTTATAAAGTTCCGACGTGTCTTCGGCGGGCCCCGAAATGATAAGCGGCGTGCGCGCCTCGTCGATAAGGATGCTGTCCACTTCGTCGACGATCGCATAAAAGAACGGGCGCAGTACAAGCTGTTCTTTGGAGAATTTCATATTGTCGCGAAGATAATCGAAACCCATTTCGGAATTGGTGACGTAAGTTATGTCGCATTCGTACGCCGCGCGGCGTTCTTCGTCGGTCATGTCGTGTTGAATTATGCCGACCGTCAACCCAAGATATTTGTAAATCACGCCCATCCATTCCGCGTCGCGTTTGGCAAGATAGTCGTTAACGGTGACAAGATACGCGCCTTTGCCGTGAAGCGCCTTCAAATACAGCGCAAGCGTCGCGACAAGGGTTTTACCCTCACCGGTTTTCATTTCGCAAATCTGACCGTTGTTAAGGACCATTCCGCCAATCATCTGGACATCGAAATGCCGCATCCCGGTGGTGCGGATGGACGCTTCGCGGACAAGGGCGAACGCATCGGGAAGAATTGCGGATTCCTTTTCGCCCGACGCAAGGCGTTCTTTGAATTCCATTGTTGCGGCGCGCATTTCTTCCGCGGTCATTTTATGGTATTTTTGTTCCAAGTCGTTGATAATGGATACGGTTTTGTCATAAGATTTGACGATTCTGTCATTCGCGCTTCCAAGCAGCTTCATGATAATTTTTTGTAACATTTGACGGTCCTTTCCGAATTTCGATTCGCTGGGGTCGAATATCTTCGACCCCAGCGGGGGCGCAATATCTTGCGCCCCTGAATTATTATCCCGCCATATATAGTAAAAACATCGCCAAAGGTCAAGGGTTAAGGTCGCAAAGCGGGCCCGGGATCCGGAAATGCGACAAAAAAGGGGAGGCTGCGATTACTCGCGCGGTTTTTTGCCCGGCGACGGCACCCGCACCGCGTGCCGCTTTCCGGATTTATACTTTACGTCCGCAGCGCCGGCTTTCAGGGCTTCTTTCTTCTGTTTGTCGATGGAATCAAGAAACGGCTTGGAATACATTTCATGAGAGACAAGATTATATCGCCCGAATTCTTTCAACCGCGGCGCGAACACTTTGGCAAGCGTGTTTGAATAGGCGAAAAAATTCGTGCCAATCCTCTGCACATTGGGAAGCGATATCGACGTCATGGTATGGTTGTTGCTCATAAAATTGTTCGCGATTTCTTCGACAAGCGGCAATGATGCTTTCGCCAATATCCGATTGTCGGAAATGAAATTGCCCCCGATTTTCCGCGCTTTCGGAAGGGATATTGCAAGCATTTTATTGTTCGAGGCAAGGAAATTGTTCATGATTTCCCACACATTTGGAAGAGATATTTCGGTCAAAGATTCGTTTTCGTAAAGGAAATTACCTCCGATGACCTCTGCATTGGGCATGGACAGGGAAGTCAAAGCCTTGTTACTGTGAAGGAAATTATGCCCGGTGGAGCGCACATTCGGAAGGAACAGGGTGGCCAGGGTCTCGTTATGATGAAGAGTATCGTCGGGGATTACCCGTACGTTTGGTAAAGACAAACTGACCAACGAGCAATTATCGCGAAAGAATCCCCTTTCGATGAATTTCACCTTTGGCAGGGACAATTCAGTCAAACTGTTGTTGTTGCGAAGAAAGTCTTCCCCGATACGTTGCGCTTCCGGCAAATTGATGTGGACCAATGGCCGGTTAAAAAACAAAAAGCAGGCGCCAATATCCCGCGCGCTTGGCAACGATATTTCGGTAAGGGAAGTATTCCGGCGAAGGAAGTTATCCCCGATGCTTTGCACGTTCGGCAAATCCACCGAAACAATTTCGCCGCCGTTCGTTTTTGCGACGCAATATCCGTCCGCCATGATGCACCGGCGGCCCCGTTCGTCTTTTGTTATGTGGACGCGTTTGCCTTTTATTTCCTGGTTAAACGCCGCGACGAATCCGTCTTCGGCGCTTGACGGGTTGGTAAGCGTTCCGGTTTTCGTATCAAGCACGAAGTAATCCATCATAACCTGATTGCCTTTGTCAAGGTCGTGAATCTTGCCGTGTTTGACATAAAAATCATCGCCGAAATAAACGCCTTCGACTTCGTGATTATATTTTACGATTCTGTCGCCGACGATGGTGCAATTGTATGGAAGTTCTGAAATACCGCTTGCGAAATCCGTATTAAAATGCGCTTTCAATGCGGCGGAGAGTCCAAAGATAATGTTGTCCGGATTGCTGCCGAAAGTATTGTCCGGATTGGTGACGGTGTGGTTGTATCGGTTTGTGATACAGATGAATCCGCCTTCTTTTTTGATATGTATGGATATGACGGAAGTGCCGTATTCGTCGTCGCGCGTCGGCGTGGTGAAATCTTCGCGCCGCAAAGAGTTGGCGTTTCTCTTTACGGCGTTGATTACGTAATATCTGTCCGTGCGATCTGAATGGTCAAGAAAGCAGACAAGTTCGTCATTTTTGTTATTCCGATAATAATATTTCCGGATACGATTGTGCTTTTCATGAGTATCCGCGTAATAAGCGTCATATCCCGCCCGCGCCAATAATTCGAACGGGTCGCCGACCTTTTGAACTTCGTTGGTTTCCACTTTCTTCAAGGAATTAAGGTACGGTATCAAAGGCGTTGCGTTGCGTCCGGCGTATTTTACAATCTTTAACAGGCCGGGGATGTCGAATATGCCGCTGTCCGCGGACAGAATGTCGTTTGCGAACTGTTGCCCGTTTTGCTTTTTTACAGCTTGGTAAACCGCATTATTAACGTACGTCATGGGGATAATTGTACACGAAAAAGCGATTTTTGTCGAGTGGTTAGTGGTAGTGTCTGTACAATATATTGAACAACGATAGGGGCGGAGAATCTTCCGCCTTTACTAACCACTACCACTAACCGCTAATTTATGGTATAATGCACCTCGTGCCGGATACCATAGAACATCTTCTTGAGAGACTTACCACCGCGGACTCTGCGCCGTGCGCCAAACCGCCGTCGCCGCGCAAGGCCGTCATAAAATTATCCCCGGACCAGATTACGTCGGCCGTGCATGTCATTTCCCCGGCTCAAATCACCCAGATTGCGGAATTATTCGCGAATAATGTGGCGAACGCGCTTAATATGCGCGCGCTTGCGCCGCGGATTCGCATTGTGGCAGAACAATCGCTTCGCACCGCATTGGGAAGCGCAAAACGCCAGGGTATGAAACCATAGGCGCGCGGGACGAACCCCGACCCTATAATTCTCTTGCAATCCCGTTAAAATTCACTATATTTTCAACATAGGCAAGCGGACCATAGCGGCGGGGGCAACCCGGCCGAGGAAAGTCCGGACACCATGGGACGGCATACCGGTTAACGGCCGGGCGGGGAAACCCGACGATTAGAGCAACAGAGACGAACCACGGAAAGCGGTGGATGAAACGGGCAATCTCTATGTGGTGCAACTTCAAACAGCCGTATACGCTTTGTGCGTGCCGCGAGTCCCCGCGGAACCGGCGGGTAGAGGGCTTGACATTCGCAGTAATGTGAAATGCAGATTAATTATGGTCCACGACAGAATCCGGCTTACAGCTTGCCTATACCCATCAAATCCCATGTCGCAATAATAAATTATAGGGGTCTTCGATATTCGGCCCCTATGTCAACCCCAGTCTAATATCCCGACGATTACCATATTGCAAGTTGACAAAGTGGTATTTTATGATAAGCTCTGCCCAAAGACACAAAGGGTTACGCACAATGCCGAACAAAACGCATATTTACGAATTCCTTGCCGGGTACAAGCATAATTCCGGCATATACGTCAATAATTTCTTTCGCGGTCGCGATTACAAGACCTATTGCGCTGACAAGTTTCATGAATTTTCATTCTCATTCGGCTGTTTCCCGCCGAACCATTTCAACGACATGATGCTCTCGATTAGCATGGTTGAATATTTGGGTAAAAGCGAGGACCACAAAGTCGCATATTTCCCAATCGACTGTGCGTTTTTGGAAAGACTTATCGCCGTATCCGAAGCGTTTGATGAATACAAGCTTCCCCGTGATACAATCGTCTGGCGCGGATGCAATACCATAGAACGCAACGGCGTCACCGGCGTTGTGTCCGTAACGACGGACAAGAAAATAGCACAGCAATTCAGCCGCGGCACGCTTATCAAGGCTCATTTGCCCGCAAACATCGGCAACCTTGATATTGGCAAATTGCGGCGCGGTCTTGGCGTTCAAAAAGATACCGAAAACGAAATGCTTATCCCGCCGTGCGATTATGAAATTATAAATTCGGAAATGCAAAAGCCGGGGCTTGAACCGAATAATAAAACCGGCAAAACGCAATTTTATGAAATACGCGTCAAACCGAAAGACATGCTTGCCGAATTTCTGCACGCTATGAAAAATCCGCCCCGGGAATATCTGCCGATAAGGCACGCACAGGGAATGGAATATGCCGAAGCGCTTGACATGCTGTGCAATTATATAAACGGCCGCGCAAAGGGCGCCGTGCCCGCGAAATCACACACAAGTATAAACGACGACGATATCCGGCGCCTTGCCAATGGTAATCCGGGCGCGATCATAGCATTGACCGAACTTATGGGCATGCTTGGCGGCAGAGAGGCAATCGCCGTATTGAAACAGAAGGGCATCAAAGGTCCGGATATATACGTGCTTTGGTCGGACAAATGCCAAAGAAACGCCCACAAGATGAAAGAGCTTTTGCATAACATGCGATAGTTAAAGTGCAAAGTGTAAACACTTTGCACTTTACATATTCTTCAAAAATCCGGGTCTTCTTTATGTTCCGGGCGATATATTTCCACATCGCGTCCCATCGCAAAGAATTTCGCCGCGCGCCGCGCCGGCAATTCCGCATACGGAATCTTCATAAGTTCTTCCAGACTGGACGTCACCGCTTCGCCAAGCATTTCCATGGTGGTAAGCCAGTTGGTCTGCGCGCCGCCCGACGGTTCGCGTACGATTTCATCAACGACGTTAAGGTCCGCCATGTCGCGCGCGGTAAGCTTCATGATTTCCGCCGCCTGTTCCTTGTACTTGTTGTCTTTCCAAAGAATGCTTGCGCATGATTCCGGCGCGATAACGGAATATATGGCATTTTCCATCATCAATATCTTGTCGCCGGTTGCGATTGCAATCGCGCCGCCGGACCCGCCTGTTCCCGCGATGACGCTTACATACGGCGCCTTGATGGAAAGTCCCGCTTGGGTCGATGCCGCGACGGCCTCGGATTGTCCGCGTTCTTCGCCTTCTTTGCCGGCGAACGCGCCGTCTGTATCGACAAGAGTAATAACTGGGATTTCAAATTTTTCGGCAAGCTTCATAAGGCGCGCCGCTTTGCGATAACCCTCGGGCGCTGCCATTCCAAAGCGGTATTTTTGGCGCGTTGCGATGTCGCGGCCTTTTTCCTGGCCGATTATCATGGCGGGAATTCCGCGGAAATATCCCAATCCGCCCTGCATGGCCGGGTCTTCGCCGAACGCGCGGTCGCCGGCAAGCGGCATCCAATCGGTGACAAGCGCCGCGATATAATCAAGAAAGTGCGGGCGGTTTTCATGCCGCGCAAGTTTGACCTTTTCATACGCGCCGCCGCCTTCCGTCTTTTCGTCGCTTTTTGCACCTTTGTGATGTTTTTCCGGTTTCGGCGTCGCCGCGACTATGGGTTCGATTTCCACCGGCTGTTTGGTGATGATTTTCAAAATTTTGCCAAGCGCGGCCTTCATATCGGCGCGCTTTGTCACCATGTCGACCATGCCGTGTTCCAACATGTATTCCGCGGTCTGGAAATTAGACGGCAGTTTTTCGCGAAGGTTTTGTTCGATAACGCGCCGGCCCGCAAAGCCGATGCGCGCGTCCTGTTCGGCGATATGTATGTCGCCAAGCATCGCGAACGAAGCCGTAACGCCGCCATAAGTCGGGTCGGTAAGAATCACTATATACGGAATCTTCGCGGCGTGCAGATTGTTCACCGCCGCGGTCGTGCGCGCCATCTGCATAAGGGAAAGGACGTTCTCCTGCATCCGTGCGCCGCCGGACGCCGTTACGATAATGAACGGATTGTTCTCTGCGATGGCATGTTCGATTGACGCGATAATTCCGTCGCCGACCGCGCGTCCCATGGACCCCATCATAAATTCCGGATTCATGACGCACATGGTGACGGCCACGCCGCCGATTTTTCCGTCCGCGGTCGATACCGCGTCGAACGCGCCGGTTTCGTCGCGGGCTTCGACAAGCCGTTCGGCATAAGATTCGCGGTCCGTAAAGCAAAGCGGGTCGTCGGAAACTTTTGGCAAATCGATGGCAACCCAATCCCGATTATCGAACAACAGGTTGAACCGCTGTCCCGGTGTCATCGGGAATATATGACTGCATTTCGGACAGATATACAGGTTGTCTTTATAGTCTTTGAAATAAACCATGCGGGTGCATTTGTTGCATTTTATCCACATAAGTTTTTTAATGCTGTGATAACGTTCGCGTACTTTGTTTTTTATGCCCGACGCGGATTTTCTGAATATAGACATTTTTGCTCCGTTAATGATTAATGCAGAGGGGCGCAATATCTTGCGCCCTTTGGGGTCGAAGATATTCGACCCCTACATTTTTTAATTCATTTTTTTGGTTAATTCTATGCTTGGACGAAAGAGAATCGTCTTGCCTGCGGAAAGCAGCATAGGCTGTCCGGTGCGCGGGTTGAACGCCTGCTTTGTTGCGCGGGTGCGTTGAAGAAAGCGGCCGAATCCGCGGATTTCTATGCGGTCGCCACGTGCGACTGCGTCCGTAATGTCTTCGGCGATTGCCGACACGATTTTATCCGCGTCGTCGTTTCGCATGCGGGTGAAATTAACCTGGATAGAACGGACAAGGTCAGAGCGTTTCATAAGAAAGTCCTTTTATTCGCAAGCATTTTAGTCCGCAAAAGCCCCCCGGTCAAATAAAATATGCACCTGCTTGCAATTTGTCCGCCGGTGTTATATAATCCCGCCGGAATCATGTCGATTCCGGCATCGGGGCTTAATATCCCCAACAAGTTGTCATCGAACAATGCCTCCCCATTTGGCGGGAGGCCGCCGAATATATTGAATAAGGCGGGCTACGATTTGTTGTAGATATTAACCTCCTGCCATCTTTTTCAAGATGGCTTGTTTATACAGGGGGCAATCATGACGGACAAAGGGTACCTTGATAATGTCAAGAAATTATTCGCAAGGATTCTTGAAGACATCAAAGCCGGCGATAAAAAATGGGATGTCTTGATGGCCAGCATTGCCGAGCTTTCCGAAGAAAATAAAAATCTGAAAGCCGAATTGGAAAAATTAAAAAAGCCGGATTAATTTCACAACGGCTTGCAATTCGTTTTCTGGTGCGATATAATGGCGCGCCCACCGTTTGGCGGGCTTACCCGCGGATGGGTGGCAGAGTGGTCGAATGCGTTCGACTCGAAATCGAATATACTCGCAAGGGTATCGGGGGTTCAAATCCCTCCCCATCCGCCATTCTCTTTATTACTTCAAAAACTCTCGTAAAATGTCGGCATAGGTTTCAAGCGCGGAAATCGACAGCCATTCGGTATCCGAATGCACATCGTCGCCCGTCGGCTGATGCGGGATGACAAGCGCACCCATCGGCACAAAATAACGCGCATCCGTCGCGCCGCCCGTTACGCGAAGCGTTACCGGCTTCCCGGTTTTTTCCGCAATCAAATCGTGGTATTTTTGGAACATCGGATGCGTCCGGTCCGCAATGACGGCGTCGGCGGTGCCGATAGTCTCGTACGTCACGTCGGCGGGCAATTCGTCCAACACGGCTTGAACTCGCGCGATGTCGTCGCGGCCGGTAAGGCGGAAATCCCATGTCGCGCTTGCCGCGGCGGCGATGGAGTTCACGGCTTCTCCGCCTTCGATAAATCCTATGTGCGCGGTCGACACCCACTTGTCGTCCGGAACATTGCTTTTGGAATAAATCGGAAACAGCGCGCGAAGTTTTGCGTTCGCCGCGGTCAGCAATTCGATTGCATCGGTGCTAAGCCACGGGTATGCGCCGTGCGCAGGCGCCCCGCGGGCGGTCAATTTCAATTGCCACAACCATTTCGATTTTTCGGTGACGGCGTTTATATCGCTTCCCGAATCCGCATCCAAAAGAAGCCGCGTCGTAAGTCCCATCCTGTCAATCCAATGCGGCGTAATCTTGCCGCCGGTTTCTTCGTCGGTGACGATAAGCATGCCGATTTTTTTGCGCGCGCCCGCGGCGGCAAGTTCGTTAAGAACGGAAAGACAGGCGCAGATTGGACCCTTCATGTCCGCCGTTCCGCGCCCGATTAATTTGTCGCCATCTTGACGCATTTCGAACATTTGCGGTGGCGCGGGCACAACGTCCACGTGCGCCAAAACCAGAATGTCAAAGTCAAGAGTATCGTCCAAAGCAATCAGCAGCGACGCCATGTCGTCTTCATGAATTCGTTTCCGGATAATCGCCGGGTGGCACGATTGTTCGATGAAGTCCAATGCCTTCTGATTTGCCGCGCGGTCCGCGGTCACGGACGGAATTGCGACAAGCCGGTTTAACAGTTCAATTATTTTATCGTTCATTGGATTGCCTTTTGGTTCGTTTTCAAAATTTTATCAAGTTTCTCCTGTTGCGCTTTTTTGAACGCCTTGATGTTTTCCGCGGCGTCTTCCGGCGTCCGCCCGGCGTTTTCTTTTTCTATGGTCGCAAGCTCCCGCGCGTACAGTTTGCCATAATTTTCGACGGCTTGCTCAAGTGTTAACATTTTATACTCCTTTTTGTTGTATTTTGTAATTAAAAACACCGCCCTTGGCGGCTCGGTGTTCCCAATCAATTTGTGGAAGAGGTTTTGTTGAATTAGTTATGACAAGACAACAGCCGCCCGCCCCAAATTGATTGGGAACGTACGTTTGTGCCAAAATTTCGCGAATGCGTTGTGCATAACGTCGCAAGTATGGCACGAAAAAATCGAAAAGTCAAATGGCAATTATTATTTCTTCAAGGCCGCTTGCATTAATTTGTACGCTTCGGCGGTAAAGGTTGGAAGAATCGAAAGGCCAAACGCGGCAAGCCAATGATAGATGCCGACCGGCGTCATGCCGAACAAATCGGCAAGCGGCGGTATAACGACCAAAAGAACGGTCAGAATCGTCGTGCCAAGCGCGCTGAACGCCAATATCGGATTATCCATGACCGGCGTTCTGAAAACCGACCGGCGGCTTCTCACGGTGAAGATATGCCATATTGACGTCCATCCTATGACGATAAACGCCATGGTCTGTCCAAGTATATGCGACGGCAGATACGCATCCGACAACACGATAAATTTGCCGATATAATACGCGGTGAATCCGACCGCCACGAATGCGGCGACTTGGATTATAATGGCGGTCTTCAATCCGTCGAACAGGCTTGCGCCGCGGGCGACGGGCCGCCGCCGCATAATGTCCGAATCCGGTTTCTCGCGCGCCAAAGCCATGCCCGGCACGCCGTCGCATACCACGTTTATCAAAAGAAGCATTATGGGTGTAAGCGGGATGCCCCAACCCATAATCTTCGCGCCAAGGATAAGGATGATTTCGGAAAAGTTACACGTAAGCAAAAAGTAAACCGTTTTCCGTATGTTGGAAAAAACTCCGCGCCCCCACCTTACCGCGTCGACGATAGAACTGTAATTATCGTCCGTCAAAACCATGTCGGCGGCGCCTTTGGCGACTTCGGTTCCGGTGACTCCCATCGCGACGCCGACGTCCGCGACTTTAAGCGCGGGCGCGTCGTTAACCCCGTCGCCGGTCATCGCGACGACCGCGTCGCGCGCTTGCCATGCCTTTACGATGCGGATTTTGTCTTCGGGCGACACGCGCGCGAATACGGAATAGCCTGTGATGTTTTTCATAAGCCGCGCTTCGTTTATTTCCGAAAGTTCCTTTCCGGTCAGAACCTTGTCGCCTTTGGAAAGTATTCCTATGTCGCGGGCGATTACTTCGGCGGTGACGGCGTGGTCGCCGGTTATCATGATTGTGCGGATTCCGGCGGCGCGGGCAAGCGCGACCGCCGGCGCGCTTTCAACGCGCGGCGGGTCGATAAGGCCGATAAGCCCAAAAAAGTCAAGGTCTGTTTCAAATTCGCCCCATTTGGCTTTGTTCGGCAATTTCTTTATGTGTTTTATGCCAAGCGCCAATATGCGCAAAGCGTCCCGCGCAAAGCCGTCGTGAATTTCATGCGGCTTATTTCCGATTTTTTTGAAAGGAATCCTGTCGAATGCGCCGCAGGTAAGGACTATATAGCCGCCGTCCGGATGCTTGTGCACGGTGGTCGCCATTTTGCGTTCGGATGAAAACGGAATTTCCGCAACCCGCGGATAGTTTTTTTCAAGTCTGCCCACAGACCCGCCTTTTTTGATAAGAAGGTTTATAATCGCCGCTTCGGTCGGCGTGCCGATGACTTTGATTGTGCCGTCGTCCTGTGCCTCGTCGACGGCGTGGGTGGTAAGGGCAAAGCCTTCAAGCAATTCCATTTGTTCGGGCGAAAATTCGGCATCGTCGCCGAACGGCTTTCCGCCCGCCCGCCAAAGGCGCTTTATATCCATGCGGTTTTGTGTAAGCGTTCCGGTCTTGTCCGAACAGATTACCGACGTGGAGCCAAGCGTTTCCACCGCGGGAAGCTTTCGGATAAGCGCGTGCTTTTTCACCATTTCTTTCACGCCGTGCGAAAGCGAAAGCGTGACGATAAGCGGCAAAGTCTCCGGAACCGCCGCAACGCCAAGCGCGATGGCAAGGAACGCCATATCCCAAAAATCGGACCCGCGGATAAAGCCGATGACAAATACCATCGCCGCAGAGGCGATGCCGATAACGCTTATCGCCTTTCCAACCTTGTCTATGCGAACCTGTAACGGTGTCGGCAATTTTCGCGCGTCGGTCAAATATTCCGCAATCCGCCCCATCTGGGTATCCATGCCGGTCGCGACGACGATGGCTTTTGCGCGGCCTGCGGCGACAAGGCATCCGCGGAATACCATATTGCTTTGGTCCGCGACCGTGACATTTCCGGAAAGCGTCGCGTCGGTATTTTTTTCAACCGGCGTGCTTTCGCCGGTAAGCGCGGATTCGTCCACCATAAAATCGGTTTCTTCCAACAGGCGCGCGTCCGCCGAAATCATATCGCCGGTTTTTAACAACATGACATCGCCCGGCACAAGGTCTTCAGAGGCTATTTCCACACGCCTTCCGCCGCGGATGACAATGCTTGTCGGGCTGTTAAGCTTGCGAAGCGCGGCAAGCGCGCGTTCCGCGCCCATTTCTTGCGTGACCGCAAGCGTCACGTTCAAAATTATAATAGCCATAATGACAAGGAATTCGATAAGCCCGTCGCCGTAATATATCTCCATAAACAAAGAAAGCGCCGCCGCGACAAGAAGGATGATGGCGGCGATATTTTTTAAGTGGGAAAGTATCATGACAAAGATACTGTCGCCTTTTGGCTCTTTGAACTGATTTTCACCGAACTTTTTCCGCGCCGATATGACGGCATCCGGACCCAGACCCGCATTCGCATCGGAATTCAATTCTTTGGTAACTTTTGCTTTGCTTTTTTCAAACCAATTCATGGGCGTGCCCTCTTGTATATTATTTTATAAAAACCGTCCAGAAAAATAAAGGATAATTTTTCCCGGTATTTGACTTATCGAATGGCGTATGCCAAAATTCTTTTGTTATGAAATCATTCAACGAACAGGTTTATGAAGTTGTCGCGCGGATACCAAAGGGCCGCGTCGCAACCTATGGCCAAATAGCACAAATTATCGGCCGCCCGCGCATGGCGCGCTTTGTTGGCTATGCAAGCAATAACAAAAACAGCTGGCACCTTCCGTGGCATCGCGTTGTGTTCAAAGGCGGCGGCCTGTGCCCCGGCTGGATAAAGGACCAGACAAAGTCGCTTCGCGCCGAGGGCGTCAAATTCACAAAAGATAAAGAAGTCGATATGAAAAAATATCAATGGACGCCGGGCGACACGCCTCCGCAAGACCACCGCGATTTGCCGTTAAAGTTTTGATTCTGGCTTTAACGCCTTGTACACGAACGGCCATGCCAGGCCGGAAAGCACGCATGCCGTAATCATCGCGACATAGGGCGACCAAACGTCCGCGACCCACCCGACGAACAGCGAACATGCCGCAAAGGACAGGCTTTTGAAAAAGGCGACGACGTTCCCCATCGTCGCGCGCTGGTGGTCTGTGAATTCCCTTTGCATAATCGCATCCTGTGCGGGCATGCGGATGCCGTAAAAAACGCTCATTGCCGTTCGGATAAAGGGCGTTGCGATATTGGCCATCAAGATTGCCGCAAGATAGACAAACCAACCGATTACCCCGATGTAGAATACCGCCTTGAAATCCCCGATTCTTTTCGTCACTTTGTCCGAAATGAAATACCCAAGCGCGGCAAGCGCGTTCGTGGCGGCACGAAGATACCCGATTGCCCAGACGGGGATGAGGGTCTTATAGAATGCGGCGACAAATTGATACTGGCTTTCTCCGAACCCCCATGCGATTGCTTTGCCGAATGTAAGCAGGCGAAGCTTTCGATTTTTGAAAACTTGTTTGATGGATGTTTTCAAGTGCGCGTAAATGTTTTGTTCGATCCTGCTGTTGACGGACGGTTCGCGCATCAGTATGGCGACGATTATGCCCAAGAATAACGGGACCAAAGTTGCGATGACCGTCGCGTGCAGTCCCCAAATCAGAATAATACCCGACGCGATAAATGCGGATATGCCAAGCGCCGCTTGGTCAAGCGAGCCCGTGCGGCCTTTGTGTTTATGAAAGTCTTCCGGCGCGCCAACCTGTTTCAATGTGTCGTACAGCATGGCATCGTCGTTCCCGCTTATAAAAGCGGCAGACAGGCCAAGCAGGATTGCCCCCGCAACAAAAACAGAAAAATTCATCCCGACGGCATAACACAGAACGCCCAAGAATCCGCACATCGCGCCCGCGACGCCGGTCCATTTCCGCCCGATTTTATCGGACATGACGCCGGTGGGCAATTCCAGTGCGGCGGCGGATATTTGCGTGATTGCGAACAGGCTCATCGCCAGTGCATAACTGCCCAAAACCTGTGCCATATAGATGACGATGATTGGCGCGTATATGTTAAGTCCGCCCAAAAAAGTGCCCGCATAAATAAGCGGTATGTTGCGCATAATTGGTTGGTTGAATTTTTCCATGGCGGACGAATGATACAGGTTGCCATACGCCGAATCAATGCCTATTTTTTTCGTACGCGCCACCTGTTACAATTGCGCATGACAAGGAGAGGCAAATAAAAAACTTTTAACCACGGCTTTAATAATCGGCGCGTCGGCAGGCGTTCGCGCGGAAATCGAATATCTGTTCTTAACTGATGTGTGAATCTACACATTTGGTATACGGGAATACACACAGGATTTAAAAATTTGCAATTTGAAAATACCCTGATATAATGGGCGAAACAAAGGTTAAAAACTATGTGTCCAATTTTTGCAAACTTCATCAAAATTTCAGGAGAAATCCCATAGGATTATTCCCCGATGGTTGTTTTGCATAAAAATACGCGGCGGATAATCCGCCCGTTTTTTATTGCAAATAACCAAAGGGAAATAAAATGGCATTTAGAAGATACAGACATTTATGGCAGTTCTGGCCATATTTCAGAAAATATATCCGGCTTATTATCGTTCTGCTGTTCGTCATGGTTACGGCCAGCAGTTTCGGCATGATACTTGCGTGGCTGATGAGCGAGCAGTTGATAGGCATAACCAATCAGGCGGCCGCCGTGATGGTCAAATTCACCATGCTGGTTATGGCTGCGGTCATCATACACCACACATTCTGGTTTTTGTGGGTGCGCCTTGTCGCAATCCTGTCAAGCCGCGTTGCGTATAATATCAGACAGGATATTATGAAAAAAATCATCGGCGGTAAGTTCACTGACTTGAAAAAACATACCAGCGGATTCTATAACGAACGCCTGCGCGAAAATACGATTCAAATCGGGGAATCGTTTCATTACGCCGCCGGCCCGTTGGTGGATATGGCAACCGGCTTAAGCTTCCTGGTGTTGATATACTTTATGAATTGGCAAATCGGATTATTTTTCTCTACCGGGCTGGTTCTCTTATGCTTAATCGAGCTTGCGCGGGTCAGAGTGGAAACCAAATATATCGCAAAGCTGAACGACAATAATGCCGAGATAACCACCAAGCTGAATGAAACTTATCAGGGCTTGAAGGATATCAAAGGGCTTGGGATTAAGGTCGCATCCATTCAACAAAATAACGAATGCCAGAAGCAGAATCAGGATATAAATATTCGTAAGGAAACCGTCGTGAATTCATGGGCGTTCACAAGAATGCTTAGCCAAAGGACGATTGATTCAGTGCTGGTCATAATGTGTGCTTTGTGGCTGTTTCCGACGGGACAAATCACCGTAGTTGCATTGCTGATGATATTCAATTATAAAAGTCTGGCATACGATACGGTCGGATATCTTGGCCTGATAAAGACGCATTTGATGCGCGGCGAGCTGGGCGCAAAACGAGTCCTTGAAATTGTAAATGACTTGCAAGCCGAAAAATGGGGAGCGGAAAATCATAAAATTTCACACGCGAATATAAGTGTGAAAGATTTGTCATTCTCATATGACGGAAAGCATAATGTGTTGAAAAATATATCTTTTGATATTGCACCAGAGAGCAGTTCCGTACTTATTGGTGCAAGCGGTTGCGGTAAAAGCACCTTGTTCGGACTGTTGTCAAAATTGCTGGAAACATCGGACGGAAAGATATTCATCGGCGGTTATGATATAAATTCATTTGATGAGGAAAGCTTCCGCCATACAGTCTGCATTGTGAATCAAGACCCGTTTATCTTTAACGATACTATTCTTAATAATATCAAAACTATCAGACCGGATGCTTTATTGGAAGATGTGGTTGTGGCTTGCAAAGCCGCCAATATTCATAGTGAAATTATGGGCTTTCAAAATGGCTATGATACGATACTGGCCGAAAACGGTTCTAATTTAAGCGGCGGGCAAAAGCAGCGGATAGCAATTGCGCGTGCGATTTTGAAAGACACGCCGGTTATTTTGTTTGACGAGCCGACATCGGCGCTTGATAAGGAGAATCAGGCCTTGTTCTTCGATGTAATAAAAGAATTGAAAAAATCAAAAACAATCCTTGTCATAGCGCACAAGCTTAACTCGTATGAAATTTTTGATAATGTATTTACTTTGAGGAATGGAAAATTTGAGTAATTTTGTCTTGCAAATTGGAAAATTTCGGGGTAAAATTGATCTCGCAATTCGTGCCGAAGGTGCGGAAATGCAGGGGTTGGTAGCTCAGTTGGTTAGAGCGGAGCGCTCATAACGCTTTGGTCGGGGGTTCGAGTCCCTCCCAACCCACCACCCTTCGCCCTGCGGGCTTCGGGTGGCAGGCCATCCTTCCCCCGCCTAGCGGGTTTGTTTTGGGCCTTGTGCTGGAATCGGTAGACAGACCAGACTTAAAATTCAAGGGTTAAAATCCTGGAAATTCGGCGCAATGCCGCAGAAATAAGCCAAATATACGCTGTCGCAAAAGTTGTAAAAAATGCGCTGGCTAACCTATGGCTAACTTTTGGCGTAAAGTTGGTTAAAAGATTGTAGGTTGATTTTTTGGTTAAAAAGGTTTATAAATACGCCTATGGCCTTGTGCTGGAATCGGTAGACAGACCAGACTTAAAATCTGTTGCACCCTGTTGTGCGTGTGGGTTCAAGTCCCACCAAGGCCACCACCCTTCGCCCTGCGGGCTTCGGGTGGCTTACGCCGCCACAGGTTCTCATTCATATCTCCTTTTTCCGATTTGGTTGGGGCAATCGCCATCACAAAGATAAGCGCTTGCAATAACTACGGTAAGAAAGGTATAATGGCCTTGATGAAGAACATCTTATACACAAATGACAACCTGTATATTCTGAATGGTATGAACAGCCAGTCGGTTGATTTGATTGGGTCTTATATACAATACTAGCCAGCGTTTTACGGTTTGACAAGAAAATAATAAAAATACTTGACTAGCCACACTTTCTTTGCTATAATAGTTATGATAAAGAGGTAAAGAAATGGCTGAAAATTTCAGTTTATTTGATTTTCATAAGCAATTCCCAACCGAGGAATCTGCGGTGCAGTTCTTTGAACAGTTGCGTTGGCATGGCAAAATCACTTGCCCGCATTGCAATTCGCACGAAATTGCCAAGAATAAAAATCAAATTCCTATGCCATATCGCTGCAAAGAATGTCGCAAGCATTTTTCTGTCCGTGTTAAAAGCATGTTGAATGAATCAAAATTACCGTTGCGGACATGGCTGTTGGCGATGTATATTCTTGCCAACTCCAAAAAAGGCATGTCGTCAATTCAATTTGCTGAAACGCTTGGCACAACGCAGAAAACGGCATGGTTCTTGGCGCATCGCATCCGTAATTCTTGGAACACATTTCCAAATGTAAAACTTGCCGGAGTTGTGGAAGTTGATGAAACCTTTGTCGGCGGTCTTGAAAAGAATAAACATTATCGCAAAAGACTCCGCCAAGGGGGAGGAACTGTCGGCAAAACCCCAGTTGTCGGCATTAAATCTCGTGATGGACAAGTAAGGGCTTTTGTTGTTGAAGAAGTCAATATGCCAACTTTGACAGGGATTATTCGTGATAATGTTGAAGCCGGCTCTGATGTTTATACTGACGAATGTCCATCTTATAGTGGACTTAATGAATTTAATCGCGGTATAGTGAAACATCGCTCCTACGAATATGTCCGCCAGTCAGTTCATACAAACGGCATTGAATCATTTTGGGCGATAATAAAGCGCGGATATAAGGGAATTTATCACAAATGGAGCATCAAGCACATGCAAAAATATATTGATGAATATTGCCACAGGTTTAATATGCGACATGTTCCCGCTTGGGCGCGTGTATCAATAGTCGCAGTCAACGGATTCAACAAACATCTTTCATACAAGGAGTTAATAAATGGCTAGACCAGCAAAAATAATTCAACCTATTCATGGCGCAACATTTGAGCAATTAGCAAATGCGGTTGTTAATACGCCACCATCGCAAATTCGTAATAGTAAAGATGCGCCGAAAAAAACCAAAAAATCAACCTCTAAATCGTTAAAAAGGCGCACCGTCTAAAAATTTATGACAATAGTCCATCGCATCTATTCTTGATTCATGGAAAGCAATATCACTATCGCCGCGTGTCATGCCAGTCCTTTTCGTTTCTTCCATTTTGCGCACCATATATCGGGCATAGCACTCACAATACTTCACTTGAAACCGAATTTCAATCGCCCACCATCTTTTCTTTGTATAATCCCTACACGATTCATAACTTGATTCATATACTCTGTTTCTGTGGTATTCCGCTACTCTTTCTTTGCGGTCTTCCTCGCTCTCACAAGCAACAAGTAATGCGATAATAGGTAAGACAAGCAGTTTTCTCATTTCAATCCCCTTTGATTATAAAAAAGACCACTTGCTAGAAGTGGTCGGGACTTTCATATGTCAAAAACACTTGACCCTGCGTCCTTACGGATAGCAGCGTCCCGACCGTAGTCGGGACATTAGTAGTCGTGGTGTTTTAGGGATATGAAGCCCGTTCACACTAACAAATGTCTGGCTTGATTCTACTAGGGATTTGGAGTAAAATCAACCGAATCGTCAGAGGAGAGGATTATGAGTGATAATTCATCAAGATTTGTCAGGGTCAAACAGCAGCCTGTATCTTTGCATAAAGATAATGTATCGCCTAAAACAAAAAATTCCGAACTTCAAAACAATATAACCATAAAGTTTGAAGACCCTGTGGAGCAATCTAAACCTGAAAAGGCGATATACGAAACTGTTTTTTTCAGGTATGAAGGGGACAAGTATGGCGATGTCCCATACTGCACCCGATGTGAACGCTTTATGAGAGTCTTCCCTGATATTGATTTTCCTTTTCAATGTGCTGGTTGTGGACATATTGCTACCTACCTTACGCTTAAAGATGTTGAAAAAATTATGGAAGTATTGAATCCGCCGAACGAGGATGGCTAGTATTGTATATAAGCCCCATTTGATTTATCTGGACCCGCCTTTTAATTCCAAACGCATATATTCGGCCCCTATTGGAACAAAAGCCGCCGGAGCAAGCTTTAAGGACATGTGGACTTGGAAAGATATTGATGAATCTTATCTGGAAACCATGGCGGACAAATATCCCGCGCTGACGACATATATTGCATCCATCGGTATTATACATAGCAAAGCGATGAAGGCGTATTTGACCTATATGGCTCAACGAATTATAGAGATGCGCCGGGTATTGAAAGACACAGGAAGCATATATCTGCATTGCGACCCAACGGCAAGCCATTATTTGAAGGTGGTAATGGACGAAATTTTTGGAAAGAATAATTTCAGGAATGAAATAATATGGAGCTATACGGGCAATTCCGTACCCAAAAAATGCCTGCCGCGCAAACATGATATTATCTTTTGGTATTCCAAAAGCGACAATTTTTCATTTTATCCGGATAAGATTCTCATTCCTTACTCAGAGCTTACGGAAAAACGATACAACCACACCGATGAGGATGGAAGACGGTTCAAAATATCCGCGCTTCGGGGTGGAAAACAAGAAAAAATATATATGAAAGACGGGAAATATCCGGATGACGTATGGGACATCCCCATTATTCGGGGAGGAGAGCGCACCGGCTATCCCACCCAGAAACCGCTCGCATTATTGCGCCGCCTCATAGAGGCTTCAAGCAAGGTGGGGGATGTCGTACTGGACCCGTTTTGCGGCTGTGCGACAACTTGCGTTGCTGCGCAACAGTTGGGCAGAAAATGGATAGGAATTGATATCGAGAAACAGGCTGTTGATGTATTGGTCGAGCGCTTAAGCAATGACGCGGGATTGTTTAGAGATTTCGTCGCAACATCAATTCCGCCAAAGCGCACGGACATAAAAGAAGAGCCCGCCACCCAACCTGTAAAAGAACGGCTGTATGCGGACCAGGAAGGAAAATGCAGGGCTTGCGGCGTAGCGATGGATATTTTCCAATTCGAAATAGACCATATTATTCCGCGGGCAAAGGGTGGGGGCGACTATTATGAGAATTATCAGTTGTTATGCCCGCATTGCAACAGGACGAAAGGCGACAGGCCGATGGAATATTTGCGTATGAAAATAAAACACCGTGAAGAAATTATGAAAACAAAAATTGTTTTTGGTGACTAGATTAATAATGGAAAATCAAAAAGCATTTATTGAATCGCTGTTTTCCAAAAAAGACCGAAAAAAGTTATGGGTGCCGCCCGCCGTCACAAACGGGCAAATCGACCTTTTGCGGGAAAAAATCATCACATGGATACATCCGTCCGGCCATATCGGATACGTTGTGTATAACGACGACGGCGAATTCCAAGCCGTTATTCTGGACCGGCTTTCCGAAAAATCAACATCCGCCAAGGCTTGCATGTGTTCGTGGTGCATGTCCGTGAAAACCGTGCGCCAAATGACAATGTTTTCCCGGAAGGTTTCCGATAACAAATCGTGCGGCGTCATGCTGTGTTCCGATTTGGATTGTCTTTATTCCATCGCCAATCCCGGCGCGAATGCGATGCGCGAAACCCTGTCCCCGCAAGAAAAAAGACAAAGATATTACCGGAATGTCGAAAATTATATCCGTGGCATGGCGCCCGGCAAATGTGATATAATACAGTAATTGGAGGTTCCAAATGGGCATAAGACCAAGCAAGCAGAAAACAAAATGGACGAAATGGAAAACCCTTCGTCTGAAATTCGCGACGCGGAAGATTGATTTCCTGAAAAAAATCAAACTTAAGTTCGGACTGCATTGGCTGCAAGTCCCGAATTTCCGGGAAGAACATATCCGCATAATCGACGGAAAGAAAGCGGCGCGCGAATACAGGAAAGAGTTCACCAACCAATCCGGCGCGAAGCAAAAGAAAGCCCGCTAATACAGATGGCGGTTGCTTTTTGCGGCGAAAACCCCTATATAAACGGGGCATGGTTTTAATCGCCCCCATCTTGAACGAATCACAGCTTCGCGCGTTCGACGCGATTGAAAACACCAATCAAAACATTCTTATACTTGGCCAGGCGGGAACGGGCAAATCCACTTTTATAAAATATCTTAAAGGCGCGTCGAAAAAACGCATAATTTGCGCATGCCCGACGGCTGTGTCGGCGCTTAATATCGGCGGTCAGACCATACATTCGCTGTTTCAAATCGCGCCGCGCGATTTTGTTATGCCCGATTTGTTAAAGCTTAAAGCCAAAACGCGCAACGCCGTCACCGCCGCGGATTTGCTTGTCAT
>WRCO01000016.1 GCA_009783855.1 Alphaproteobacteria bacterium | reverse complement strand
ATTTTTTACTTCCTCCTTTATAAAAAAAGAAAAAAGAAGAGATTTCGTCTTTTTGTTCGGGGTGTGTTGGGGGGGGGGGGGGGGTAGCGGGGGGGGGGGGGGGGGGGGGTTAAATTCTATGACCTCTTGCCGATTGAAAAACCGGCGGCTATGGGCATCATGATACAGCTTGCGGAAAAACTTGCTTCTTCCTTTGACTTTGTGTGCGTGGATTTTTACGAGCTTTTGGACGGCGGAGTGAAGTTCGGAGAACTTACATTCGCGACTTTCCGCGGAACGCTGAAATTCGTGCCGAATGAATCAACTCAACTTAAATACGGCGCAAAGTTCAAAATGCCAGAACGTGACCAGGACGGATTTTCAAAAGCCGGCCGGGAAAATCTTTTGCTTTAACCTTGACACAGGAATGGCGCCCTATTACACTTTAGGCATGAGAATTCCATCTTTTATTTTTTTGGTCGCGGCGGCGCTTCTTGGCGCATGCGCGACAGACGTTATGAGCGGCAAGCGCACCATGGCGCTTATCCCGGAAAGCCAAATGAATTCCATGGCGTCGCAACAATTCGCCCAGGTAAAAAAAGAAAACAAAATTGTAAAAGGCACGCCGGATGCCCAAATGATTGACCGGGTTGGATGGAAACTTGTCCGCGCTGCGGAAAAATGGGTTGCCGCGCAGGGATCGCCAAATCATTTCAGAAATTACAAATGGGAATTTATCCTTATAGAAGATAAAAGCATAAACGCATGGGCCATGCCCGGCGGACGGATTGCATTCTATACCGGAATTCTGCCCGTCACACAGAACGAGGCCGGAATCGCGGTCGTGATGGGACACGAAATCGCCCACGCGATTCTTAACCACGGCCAACAACGCATGAGCGCCGGATTGTTGCAACAGGCAGGATTGGCAAGCGCATCCATAGCGCTTGGCGGCACAAGCATGTCGCCAGAAATGCAATCATTAACCATGACGGCATTCGGTGTCGGGTCAAATGTTTTCGGCACATTGCCGTTCAGCCGCCGGCATGAAGACGAGGCCGACCTTTTGGGGCTGAAACTTATGGCTATTGCCGGATATGACCCGGCCGAGGCGGTCGCTTTCTGGGAACGCATGAGCGCGCTCAGCCGCGGCGGCGGCGGCCCGGCATGGTTAAGCACCCATCCGTCCCACGCGGGCAGAATAAGAAATCTTCAAAATTCGATTCCAAAGGCAAAACAGGCCGCCGTACAATTTGGCATATAAAACTTGAAATTGTGAAAAAATGACCTATACTGCGGTCACCAGTTAACAATTCTAAACCAAAGGAGCGTATAATGTTTGTAATTCACACCGTATATGCGGGACGGGCTTCTTTGGCTGTAATCAAATAAACTTCACCCAATCGAATCCCTGTCCTTTGTCCAAACAACAACAAAGGTTAAAAGATATGGAATATCTTAAATCACTTGGCTGGGATGAGTTTTTCGAAAATCATCTTGAGCCGGAGAATAGTCCTGCGGTTGCGCGTGTAATCGCAGAACACAAAAACGCCTTTATTATAAAGGCAAAAGACGGCGAACGCCGGGCAGTCATATCGGGACGATTTTTTCACAATGCGGAAAAGACGGCCGATATGCCCGTGGTCGGCGATTGGGTTCTGGTCCGGGATACCGACGGCGATTCCGTCATTCAAAAGGTCATGCCGCGGAAAACAGTGCTGGCCCGGCGCGCCCCGACGGACCGAAAAACATTCGGCAGCGATGCGGAACAAATCATCGTCAGCAATGTCGACACTGTGTTTATTGTCACAAGTTTGAATCAGAACTTCAACCTGTCGCGTATCGAACGCGCGCTGGCCCTTGTTTATGCAAGCGGGGCGCGGCCTGTCATCCTGTTAAGCAAATCCGACCTGTGCGATGACTCGACGCAAAAAATAAATCAAGTCGAACAGATTGCATTCGGCGTGCCGATAATCCGTTTCAGCAATGTCACCATGCAAGGCATGGACGAAATAAAACAAATGATAGAGCCCGGCAAGACCATTGTTCTTCTTGGCTCGTCCGGCGTGGGCAAGACAAGTTTATTAAACATCCTTGCCAGCAGAGCCGAAAAAACAATCGAAATCCGCGAAAAAGACGGGCGCGGACGACACGCCACGGTTTCGCGTTCTTTATATATTCTGGAAAACGGCGGGATGATTATTGATGTCCCCGGTATCAGAGAAATGGGGCTTTCCGACGGCGACAGCCACCTTGGCCAATCGTATGCGGACATCGAAGACTTGATTTCGTCTTGCCGGTTTACAAATTGCAGCCACCAGAACGCGCCGGGTTGCGCCGTTTTGACAGCAATAGAAAACGGCGCATTGGACGAAAGGCGGTTCAAGAATTATCTTAAAATTCAAAAGGAAAACCTTTTCCAAAGCGACAAGCTAGGCGCCCGCCGGGCAAAGACCAAAAAGACCAAAGAAATCGCAAAATTCACAAGGCAATTAAAGGATAAAAATGAAGAAAATAATTAACACGAAAAACGCAAAAATAATCATCAGTTGCAACGAAGCGACGAATTTTTTTATTCACACGCTGAATATTTACGGGGTGCTGGGGAAGCATGGCAAACGTTATGCCTTGCAACCAAATGAAACGCAACTTCGGCATGCGGACAGACTTGCGGGGCATAATCCGGATTATGTTCTGCGGCAGAACAAAGTGCTTTCGTCGATTGATGGAAAAATATTTGAATATGTGAGGCAATGCAGAGACCACCACGGCAAGAATTGGTTTGCGGCCGGGGATATGAAGCCGCAAAAAAGTCTAGATATATTCGATACCGGCATGCAATACATCATGGATAATAAATTGTGGGAAAAACCGCTTGATTTCGTGAATGTCCACATGGGCATTTCCGCAGCGGATTTTAATCTGGCCCTGCAGAAGAGTTGGGAGAAGTTTTACAGAGACTTCTGGCGCGAAACTTTAGGCGACAGAAAAACCTTGTTTGAAAAATGTGTGAACTCTTTCGATTACGCCGGGGCCCTTGAAAAGATGGAACAGGCAGCGGGGCGCAAATGGAGCGACGATTTTTATATCTTTCCGACAGAAGCCATGGCAGAATCGGCATCGTGGTTTGCCCCAAACGTAAACATAGGAAGCTTGCGCGATAGTGGTGGAGATAGTGATTTTGACTTTGTCCACGAAGGCCTGCATTTATTATTGAAAGAGGAGTGGGCGAAAAATGGTAAAATCGTCAAATTTATGAATGCGAATTATAAAGACGAATCTTATCCGAATTGGGCCCATAAATATGAACAGGCGCTGGTGATAGCCTTGGATCATCTTATCAGAAATCGTGACGAAATAGATGGTTACTGCGGCACAGAAGACATCTTCCACACGGCGCATCCGTTGATTAAAGAATGGTATAACAACGGCTGCAAAGAAAATCTGGAAAACCTGATGTTCGAAATAATTTCCCGTACGGTTAAACGCTAGAACAATAAACGCTAGAATAACATAAGCCAAAAGTTGTCTACTATAGTAGACAACTTTTTTATCAACTTTTTTGAGCATAATAAAAAGTCAACTTTTTCTTGAACGCGTTTTTATTTCGTGATAGATTTGCAAAAGAAACAAAGGGGGCCGCATGACAATATCCAGAAGAAAATTTATCACCGGCGGGATTGTGACCGCCTGTGCCGCAGCGGCGGCAATCGGCGGCGGCGGAATTGTGCGCGGGATTATTGATAAAGAAAAACCCGGCAAGACAAAAGTCCCGGGCGTAATAAGACCGGCGACAAAAGATAAAGCCCCCGCTGCGGACGCGCAGAGCCCGCGGTATCTTGACCTTGAAAAAAATGGCGAACTTGCACGGCGCGAGGCGGCGCTTTGGGCAATGATGGAACGCTGTCGCCTTTGTCCGCGCAATTGTTCTGTCAACCGCGCGGCGGGTATGACGGCCGCATGCCGGTCCGGCGATAAATTCAAAGTGTCGTCTTTCGGTCCGCATTTCGGCGAAGAAGCGCCGCTTCGCGGCACCCACGGTTCCGGGACTATCTTTTTTTCCAATTGCAATCTGCTTTGCGTTTTTTGTTTGAATTGGCAGACCAATCACCGCGGCGACGGGGAATACACCACGCACGCGGAACTTGCCGACATGATGCTTGATTTACAGCGGCGCGGGTGCCACAACATCAACCTTGTCACGCCGACGCATTTGGTGCCGCATATTGTCAAAGCGCTTCGCATAGCGATTGCCGGCGGTTTGCATCTTCCCCTTCTTTATAATTCCAGCGGGTATGAATCGCTTGAAACAGTCAAATTGCTTGACGGGATTGTCGATGTCTATCTGCCGGACTTTAAGTATCAGGATTCGGAATTGGCCGCGCGGTTTTCCCAAGGCGCGCCGAACTATGTCCAACACGCCGCCGCCGCGATAAAAGAAATGCACCGACAGGTTGGAACTTTGCAAACGGATGGCAACGGCATTGCGACGCGCGGGTTGTTAATCCGGCATCTTGTCCTTCCGGAAAATGTCGCGGCAACCGATAAATTTGTTAAATGGGTCGTTGCCGAACTTGGCCCCGATACGCACGTCAATATTATGAGCCAGTACAGGCCGATGTTCCAGGCGCGGAACTATCCGCCGCTTGACCGACCGGTAACCCAGGCGGAATTCGCACAGGCAATGCGATGGGCGTACGATGCCGGTTTGAAAAATTTCCATTAATAATGCGCCTTATTTTTCCACTTGACCAAAAGTTTAGAATCTGATTAATATGACCCCGTGGCGTGTCGGTGTCGGCTGTGCCGACAACAACCCCCATCCAAGAGTTGCTGACTCGCCCTGCTCGTAAGCCAATTCTATCCCGCCCCACAAGGGGGCAGGTAAAAAAATGGAGTCATGATATGATTATCGGTATCGGGATTGACATGGTCGAATGCGGAAGGTTCCTTGATTGGTCCGCGTTCAAAAAACAACGCATTTTTACAAAAAAAGAATTGGAATACGCCGACGGCGACAGCGCCAAATCCGAACGACATCTTGCGAATTTCTGGGCCGCGCGTGAGGCATGCCTTAAAGCAATGGGCACAGGATTCGGCGAATCAATCGGATTTTCGGACGTGTCCGTTACTCATGTCGACGGAGGCAAACCGGAATTGGTCATCACCGGCGGCGCAAAAGCGCGCCTTAAAGAAATCGCGCCGAACGCAAAAACTTTCGTATCCATCACGGACCAGGGCGATTATTCCGTCGCCGTCGTGGTGATTGAGAATCCCTGTAACTAGAAGCCTTGGAATATCATATCCCGGAAATTCGGAAGTGGCGGCGGAAGGCCGCTGTGGTTGCCTACATCCGGCACCGGCGACATGTTGTTGCAGCAAAGACCGTTTGCCATCGGCGCACAACCATCGGGGCAACGACGGGTATCGTTTGGCCCTGGACAGCCGTTGGGGCAACGGTATCGGTTTGCGTCTGTGGACCACTGGTCGCCGGGACAGCCCCTATAGTGAGAACTGGCATCCTGAGGGTTTGCAGGACAAGTGACCGTGCTTGCCGGGCGGCCGAAATTGGCGGGATTGTGACAGCCGCCGCCGGGTCCGTAACCATGAAGCCGCGCGCATTGTGCCGCACAGGTGCGGCGGCAGTTGTGCGGACTGTTGGCGCCGCCCTTTTGCCACCAAGTAAGAAGTATCCATTCGCCCGTTCTGCCATCAGACAATCGTCTTGCCCTGCACCAACAGCTGTTCCCAGTTCGCCAATCGGGCGTGGGAAGGCCCGGTCGATGAATTTTACGACAATCGTCACGCCAATCATCGCTTGTCCCGCCGGCATTCGAAGCGCACATAGATTCTATTGCAAAACCGGCAGGCGGCTGTACTTGTAACGCTTCGCGGAATAAACTTAATTCAACATGACATTCACGGGGGCGATTCCAGAACAAGCTGTTGAAATCAGTGGTGCAGTTGCCTGTGTTGCTTGGGGGGGCAACAGGACGAGAATCGCAGCCGGAGGGTATACAGTTAACGTCATTATTGTTGTGACATTCATTGTGATTATTGCAACGACAAGCGGGTAGCCATTCATGGTCGGTTGCAGGCGCAGGGGGCACACATGCCCGTGGACAATGACTGGCACATAATTCGTTAACACCCCACCGGTTTGTGCGGAAAACCCATTGCCTTGTTTCTCCGGTCGTATCGTTCTTTAACCGACACCAGCAATTTTGACCACCAGACGCAAAAGTTGGACGCCCATGCCTGAATGCAAAATAGGGGGCCGATTCATTATCATGAGGGGCGACAGGCATGAGAGCACCATGCGGGTCACTGACAGTGTGCATACGTTCGTTCCTGACGTTATTGTCAAATGATGATGGTATCTCTAAGCAAAAATAGTTCTCGTCGGAGCCGACATTGGAACACATTGCCTGTACGGTAAAGCCTGGTATTGGACTGTGGAGCTGGTCATCGAAGACCACCGCCCTGCCGTCATAGTACGAATACCTTGCGTGAAAAGCTTCATTCCAATCCCATATCGTTAAAGACACGTTGCAGGTTCCCCAAGAGGTGATATCAACCATATCCGCATATCCCAACGGACACCCTGCGCCGTTTTTTTTGCACCAATCCTGAAAAACCTCAAGCTCGTTGTCGGAAACATACCGTCCCTCTGCGAACGTTCCAAATCTGCCTCTGCAATCCGTTTCCAATATATTAATAATTTCATAATATACTTCTGTCGCAACACCGACATGCCAAAGGTCGGTATCGAGTGGGTCTCTGAATCCACCAAAAACTTCTTGTATCAATTCCTCACTATTGCATGACTCGACATTTGTCAATTCCACCCAACATTGCGATCTTTCTTGGGCGAACCAACTGCGGGCATCGCCCGGTTCGAACAGGCCGCTGTGCGGGTTTATGAAGTTAACAAAATTCTGGCCGCCGAACCGGGTAAAGCAGTTTCGCACAATCGCGCGGCACGCAGCCCTTGTGTCTTCGGTACGTCTTGCCGCCATAAAGGTCTCTATAATGTCCGGACGACCTTCAAACATTCTGTCACAGGATTCGACATAATTTCTGCAAAGCGCGTCCGTCATCGTGATAAGGCCCGGCTGGTTCGTAAGCGTATCGTCCACAAGCGCCGCCATGGATTGGGTCAGCGCCCGGTCGCCGCCCGCATAACATGCGGCGATGAAATCCATACAGCCCTGTTGTATCTCGTTCACCCGCGCCATTTGCGCGAAGCGGATGTCAAGCATCGCCTTGTCAAGGAAGTCCGCCCAGACGTCTTCCCTTATTTCGGCGCATCTGGCAAGCGCGGGTTCCGCGAATTGCCTTACACGGTTTTCAAAACTTGTGACAAAGGCATGGTTCCGCGGATTCCGCGCAAGCCTTTGGTCGGCAATCGACACATTTTCGGGGAACACCAACAAGTTCTGAAGTTCAAAGATATTCGCAACACCCATGAACGGCCGACCGGTGCTCACGTCTAAGAATTGGCCGTTGTCCAAGCATTTGCGATAATTCGGGCCACATACCTGTTCAGACAATACGGCGGCCTCTACTTCGCGCAGGCACTCTGTCGCATCGAATTGGTTGATATTCTGGCGATGCTGTACGCGGGCAAGGTCAAGCATAGCGCCGGATTCGCGAACATTCGCGGACAGGCCGCGCTGTGCGGCGGTGATCCTTTGATTAAGCGTGTTGCAATCTTGCTCTATGGCCATAAGGTACGCCGTCACCGCGCGTTGCAAAGACGCGTCCGTGCAATCCGCGCGCACGGCGGCGCGACAGCTTGCAAACACGGCGGTGTAAAGGTTGGCGCCGTTATGCTGTGCAATCGCTTGCCCGTCCATTGCGCCGATGCCAACTTCGGCGTGCATGGCAAGGTTTATGGGATTCAATGCTTCATGCCGGCCGCTTATGTTCGCGTCTTCGCCCCGTATCGCGTTCATAATCGCGGTAAGCACGCCGCGCGTCGCCGTCATGTCGTCGGCAAGCGCAAGCTCGCCCTCGGTCGCCGTGCGCATTGCCGCCGCCTGGTTTGCGGTCATGCCGACGACGTCAAGGTTCTCGTTGAATTCGGCAAGCCTTACGGATGCATCTTGCAGAATGTCTTGCGCGCTCATGATTTCAAATATGCGGTCGCTGCATGAACATCTTTGAAAATTGGGATTCTTCACCGTGCAGAATTGGTCCATGCATGCGAAATATGCGTTCCGGCATTGTTCGTACGCCATGCCGGTGCGGGTTTCCGGGACGGCGGCGCTTCGCGCGACGGTCGCGCTTCGCGCAAGCGCCGCGGATGCGGGTCGCGCGGCGGACCGCGCCGGCGTGGCAGAGCGCATGGCCGCCTGTCTTGGCTCTACCGCAGTGCGGGCGCTTATATTTTGCGGTGTGGCGGCGCGGGTCTGGACCGCGGGCGCGGCGGACCGCCCCCCTTCGCCAAGGCTGCGGGCGGCAGGCGCGGAAACGGCGGCAGACGCGACCCTTGACGGGCCCGTATCGGTCGCGGTGCGCGATGTGCCTGTATCGACTGTGCTGCGCACAGACGGGCCGGTGGCTTCCGTCCGCGGCGAAGCCGCGGTGCGCGAAACATCAACCCGCCCTCCTTCGCTGGGACCACGGGCGGCAGGCGCCGCATAAATGGGCAGAGTCACGCAAGCCATCAAAAGAGGCATGAGAAGTCTTTTCATTGTCGTCAAATTATATCATTTTTTGACTTTTATCCAAAGCGGAATTAAAATCGGATTTATGCATCACGACCTTTATATTCACGTCCCGTTCTGCGTATCAAAATGCGGGTACTGCGCGTTTCATTCAACCGTGACCGCGCCGGATTGGAAAGACTATGCGGCAAATGTGACAAGGGATATAGAGTTTTGGGCAAAGAGGTTGTCTTCCCAAGTCCCGGACAATTTTTGCGCCGGCGCAAAAATTTCCGGGATGACACAGGTGCCGACTGTATTTTTCGGCGGCGGAACGCCAAGTTTGATGCCGGGCGAAACTTTCGCGCAAATCATGGATGCGGTGCGAAAAAATTTCGACGTCGCAAAGACATGCGAGATTACAATCGAAGCCAATCCCGGAACCATCGACACAGCGCGGTTGCAAGAATTTATCAATGCCGGTGCAAACCGGATTTCTATTGGCGTGCAATCGCTTGACGACGATGTTTTGAAATTTTTGGGCCGGAGGAACGAAGCTTTGGACGCGCGAAAACTGGTCGCGGCGGCGCAAAATTCCGGCATCCGCGTAAGTTGTGATTTTATATACGGACTTCCAAACCAGACCGTGCAAGACGTTCGGAAAATGTGTCGGGATATTCTTGACCTTGGGATTTCGCACGCGTCGCTTTATGAATTGTCAATCGAGCCCGGAACACCGTTTGCGGCGCAGAACATTCAAGTACCGGCGAATGAGACATGCGCGGAAATGTACAACGCCATCGGCGAAGAATTTCTGCCGCGGTATGAAATATCGAACTATGCCGCGCCGGGGCATGAATGCCGGCATAATCAGAATATCTGGGCGGGAGAGCCGTATATCGGCATCGGACCGTCCGCCGCCGGACGCATCTTTACAGGCGGGCAATGGTTCGAAACAATCGACGGCAAAATCGAAGCGATGGATGCCAAAACCCGCGGTGTTGAAAAAATCATCCTTGGGCTTCGGACGGTGCGCGGCGTGGCTTTGACCGATGACGTACGGGCTGTTATAGATTGGAATTTTGTGAATAATAATATGGAATTATTTATTATCACCCCACCCAAGACCAGCTGTGGCTCTCCTCCGGCTTGCCAAGCCGAGCCTATCCCGCCCCATCAAGGGGCAGGTAAAATATCGCTTGCCGGGCAATCGCTCCTTGTCCTTGATTCTTTGCTTCCAAAGATTATTGGGATCTGTTAAGATAATAGAATAACCTCGGAAATTCCCAATTTTCAGTTTCCGGTTTTGACTGTCTACTATGGCAGACAACCATAAAAACGGCAAAAAACCAGGCTGTCTAATATATTAGACAGTTTTTATAAACAATGATTTTTATGGATTGTTCTAATATCTTAACAGTTCCCAGATTATTGCTTGAAAAACAGGCGCGCCTCTTGTATCTTTCGTTTATGAAATATAAAAAGCTGAACATTATTGCCGCCGCGCTTGTCGTACTTGCCGCGGCGTTCGCCATATTTACAAGAGGAAGGGAAATGACAAGCGGTATCGATTTGAAAAACATGGATTTGTCCGTACGTCCGGGCGACGATTTTTACGACTTTGCGACCGCCGGGTGGCGCGCGAACAATCCTGTTCCCGACGATTTTCCGATGTATGGAATCTTCCAAAAACTTACGCGGGAAAATAATCTGAAGATTAAAGCGCTTGTCACGGAAATCGCGCGCAGGAATCACGCGCACGGCACGAACGAACAAAGGATCGCGACTTTTTTCAATGTCGCGATGGATGAAGAAAAACTGAACGCCGACGGCATCACGCCGGTTGCCGACGATTTTGCAAAAATCGCGCGCGTACAGTCGCGCGATGAATTGCCGGCGCTTCTTGGATATCTGCACCGGTTTATCAATCCGTTCTGGGCCGACGGCGTCATGCCGGACATGAAGGACAGCTCCACATATATATATGCCATTGGTCAGGCGGGACTGGGCATGCCGGAACGCGAATATTATTTCGCGAAAGACAGCGAAAACATCCGCGCCGCATATAAAGAATATTTATCACGCCTTTTTTCGCATTTCAAAATCGACCCGTCGCCTGACGGCGCCGAGGCAAGCGCCAAAGCCGTTTACAATATAGAAAAGCGATTGGCGGGCGCGTTCCATACAAAAGAAGTCATGCGCAATCCGCACAAGAATTATCACAGATTTGCCGTCGCGGAATTCAAAAAAGAATTCCCCGGATTCGATTGGGACGCATATTTTGCCGCGCGCGGCGCGGCGCCGACCGTTATGAACGTGGGACAGCCGGCGGCGCTTCGCGAAGCGATAAAAATCATGCAGACGGCAGAATTGTCCGATATAAAGAATTATATCAAACGCGTCCTTGCGGATGCCGCGGCATCGCACATCGACGACGATGCGTTTATGATAAGCTTTGATTTTTACAGACGCGCAGTCGCCGGTCAGATTACGCCAAAACCGCGCTGGGAACGGGTTCTGGGTGTGATGGATTCAAGCATAGGCGAAGCGTTGGGACAGGCGTACGTGGCGCGATACTTCCCGCCCGAAGCAAAGGCGCGTATGGAAAAGCTTGTTGAAAATCTTCGCGAAGCGTTCCGCGAACATATCGTCCGCGCGGACTGGATGTCGGACGAGACCAAGGCTGCGGCGCTTGAAAAGCTTTCCACATTCCGCGCGAAAATCGGATATCCGGACCGGTTCCGCGATTATTCCGGATTGGAAATTCTTTCCGATTCGCATTGGGCAAACGTAAGGCGCGCCGCAATCTTTGAAGACGAATTCTGGCTTACCAAAATCGAGACGCCGGTCGACCGCGACCTTTGGCACATGACGCCGCAGACGGTCAATGCATATTACTGGTCCCAGACGAACGAAATTTGTTTCCCGGCGGGAATCTTACAGCCGCCGTTCTTTGACATGAATGCCGACGACGCGGCGAATTACGGCGCCATCGGCGCGGTCATCGCGCACGAAATGACGCACGGGTTCGACGACGCGGGACGAAAGTTCGACGCGGACGGCAATATGCGCGATTGGTGGAAACCCGCGGATGCCGCCGCGTTCAACGCACGCGCGCAAGTGATACGTAAATTTTTCGACAGCATCGAAGTCATGCCGGGCGTATTTGCAAATGGCGAATTTTCGCTTGGCGAGGCGCTTGCGGATTTGGGCGGGGTCGTGCTGTCGTACACTGCGTTCCGAAATGCGACGCGGGACGCGCCGCTTCCCATGCGGGACGGATTCACGCCGGAACAAAGATTTTTTATCGCATACGCGACCGTGTGGGCCGCAAATATTCGGGATGAAGAAATCCTTCGCCGCGTTAAGACGACCCCGCATCCGCTTCCGCGGTGGCGCACCAATGGAATTCTGCCGCATGTAGACGCCTGGCACGACGCGTTCGACGTCCGGCCGGGCGACAGGCTGTATCTGCCGCATTCAAGCCGCGTGCGAATTTGGTGATTGCTTTTCAATTATCGTCTGCTATCATCAAATCAAGGAAAGGAGATGCGATGATAAAGTATTCTTGTCTTTCATCTAAACTTGGCGTGATTACATTCATAGAGCGCGGCGGCGAACTTGTCGCCCTTAACGTCGGCGATGCGCCGAATTACCCCGCAAGCGCAGCCCCCGCAAATACCCGCGTGCTGTCCGCCGCAAAGAAACAGATGCGCGAATACTTGGGCGGAAAACGCAAGGAATTCGATTTGCCAATCGCGCCGATTGGCACAAAGTTCCAACAAAGCGTTTGGCGCGCGCTTCTTAAAATCCCGTTTGGAAAAACCGTAAGCTATGCGGATATTGCGAACAGTGTCGAAAAGCCAAAGGGGCAGCGCGCGGTCGGCGGCGCCGTCGGAAAAAATCCGATTCCCATCATAATCCCGTGTCACCGTGTGATTGCGACAAGCGGAAAGCTTGGCGGATTCTCGCTTGGGCTTCCCATGAAACGGAAACTTTTATGTCTTGAAATGCCGTTGAAATTTTTACCTTGATTTTTTTTGTAGCTTATGATACTATGTAATCCGTCAAAGCTGAAAATTTATCGCGCCCATTGGGCGCGACTTTTTGATGGCGGAAACATATAGAATGAAATTTTGCGGCAGAGGATTTGTGTGAGAAACAAGTGAAATTGAGCCGGAATATAATAATATTCCGGCGAGATTTCACGAAGTTTATCATAAAAATAATCGCCGCAAAATACTTTTACATATGTTGAAGATATCAAGTCTTTGACGGTCTCTCCTCGCGCCCTTTTCGGCGCGTTTTTATTTCCGGCAATAAAAGGTATCCCAGATGCAACCATCAGTATGGAAGGCGCAATCGTTATTTCCCGACAACGATGCAAAGGAAACTTTGCACCGGTTGGCGCGGATAATATATGCCGAATCAGGCGCGTCAAGTTTGCGAAGCGTCGAAGCGCTTGCATCCATGACAATGAATCTTTGCGCGACCACGGGACGCCCTTTGCCGGAAATAATTTTTGATAAAAGCATTTTCGAATCGCTTTATGAAAATTCCGCGCGGCATCAAGACCTGTTCGCGAACAAGGAATGCCCCGGTTTCCAGATGTGCATGCGCGTTGCAAAGCGCGCGGCAGCCGGAGCTTTGCCGGATGCGGCATCCGGTGCAACGCGGTTCCATTCTGCGGACAATATGCCCCGGTGGGCCGTGTCAGAAGGCTATATCGCGGAAATAGACGGCTTGTTTTTCTATAAATAAAAGGTATACCCCATGAAAAAATTTATCAAAGGCGGATGGTGCGCGGGACGACGCACTTATATAACATCGCTTGTGGGAATCATTTCCGCAATCGCCGCGTTCTTCGTCGGCGATGTCGACTTGTTCGTAACATTGCAGACAGTTTTCACTTTGAGCTCGATTTATTTCGTGCGCAAGAAAATGGACAATCCTGGTGGCTGGTGATTTGGGTTTCGGAGCAATAGTATCCATAAATTCATACTGCGAGCCATCAGCACAAGCCACCAGCCACCATGCGACTTAAAGGAGCAAACAATGGACATTCCAAAAAAATTTCAGAACGAAGACGGCACGCTGAACAACGATGCCCTTCTTAAATCATATTCCGAACTGAAAAAGAAAATCGGCGCAATGGTGTCGGTGCCGGGCGCATGCGCCGACGTCCAGGCGCGCGAACGGTTCAACCGCGCGGTCGGCGTGCCGGAAACAATCGCGGAGTACCCCGAACACCCGATGTTCGACATCGGCGACGACGTGCGGCAAAGGTTTCTTGACGCGGGACTTAACAAAACACAGGTCGAAAAAATCTATGACATCGCAAGCGAATACCTTGCCCCCGCATTCGCGGAAGTTTTTCAATCACAGTACGAGAACGATTCACTAGCCGAGCTTTGCAACTTTTTCGGAGGCGATGAAAAAATGACCGCTGCGATGGCCGATATAGAAAAATTCGGAGAAAAATTTCTGCCAAGTGACACTTTCGAATCTTTGTCATCATCGGTTGCCGGAATAAAAAGCATACACAACATGATGCAGACCATCGAACCGAAAGTTCACGCCGGCGCGAAGCACGCGGAAACCTTGACCGAGCGGTCGCTTCGCGAAATGATGAAGGACCCGAAGTACTGGCGCGACCACGACGCGGAGCATATAAGAAAGATTGAAAGCGGGTTTAAGAAACTTTACTCGTAATGCTTTGAAAAATTTTTCCTTCTTGCTTTATTTTTTCGTTTCATATACAATTGCACCAAGAACAAAACAATTTGTTCTATCAAAAACAAAATGAAGGAGAGAAAGAATGGCATTTTCATTCTTGAAGACCACAGCGAAAAAGCCCGCCGCCAAAAAACCGGCCGCGAAAAAACCAGCTGTGAAAAAACCTGCGGCGAAAAAACCGGCGGTTAAGAAACCTGCGGTGAAAAAAGTTGCGGTCAAAAAACCGGCCGTCAAAAAAGTTGTTGCCAAAAAACCTGCCGTGAAAAAACCGGCCGTTAAAAAGGCGCCCGCGAAAAAAGTTGTGAAGAAAAAAGTCGCGAAACTTGCGGTGAAAGCCCCTGTTGCGAAAAAAGCGGTAAAAAAACCTGCGGTTAAGAAACCGGCGGTGAAGAAACCTGTGGCCAAAAAGCCTGCGGTTAAAAAACCGGCCGTGAAAAAACCTGCGGTTAAGAAACCTGTTGCGAAGAAAGTCGTTGCCAAAAAGCCGGCCGTTAAAAAGGTCGTCGCAAAAAAACCGGCCGTGAAAAAGGTTGCGAAAAAGAAATAAATTAATTTTTTTCAACAAAAAGCCCCGCAATTGCGGGGCTTTTTGTTGAAAGAAACAAGCGACAAGCAATAGACAACAGGAAATAAAGAGCCCGTCGGAAGTTTTGCGTCATGATTCGGCGGATTCTGAAATTCCTTTTTCCTGTTGCTTGTCGCCTTGTCACATTTCGCGCGGACAATCCTTTGACCCGCGCGGTTTCGATTTGCGGCGCGAAAGCATAACCGGAAGCCGAAACTTTGCGACTGGCGGCAACGCCAGTTTTTTTAACCATTCAGCACAAAGGAAACAAAAATGTCTGAATCAACAATACACCTTGCTTTTGTGAAACAGTTCGAAGCCGACGTTCATCTTGCATACCAGCAGACCGGCACGAAACTTCGTTGCACCATCCGTTCCAAAAACGGCGTTGTCGGCGCAAGCACTACCTTTCAAAAAGTAGGCCGCGGCACGGCAAGCACCAAGTCGCGCCACGGATTGGTCCCGGTCATGAACCTTGACCACGAACCGGTGGAATGCCTTCTTACCGATTATTATGCGGGCGACTGGGTCGATGCTTTGGATGAATTGAAAATCAACCACGACGAACGCCGCGTCGTCGCAAGCGCCGGCGCATATGCGCTTGGCCGCAAGACGGACGAGCTTATCATCGACGCGATGAAGACCGCAACGCAAGCCGCCGGAAGCGGAGCCACCGGTCTTACCAAAGAACTTGTCCTTTCGGCCGTCGGCATCCTTAACGAAAACGACGTTCCGGACGACGGGCGCAGATTCTGCGTTGTCGGCGTAAACCAGTGGAACCAATTGCTTTCCATGGACGAATTCGTGAACGCGGATTATACCGGGGCTCCCGGAATGGTCGCCGGATTCGAAGTTCGCAAATGGCTTGGCATCAATTGGATACTGCATAACGGATTGCCGGCAAGCGAAAACAAACGTGATTGCTTTATGTATCACGCGTCCGCCATCGGCCACGCATGTGGCCAGGAAGTCAAAACCGACATCAGTTGGGTTGGCGAACGCGCCGCGCACTTTATAAGCAACAGCATGTCACAGGGCGCCGTGCTTGTCGACAAGACCGGCATCGTACGCATTGCTTGCGCGGAGTAATTCATGCTGGTGGTTGGTGATTGGCGGTTCGCGGTATTAAAAAATACCGGCCACCAGCACCAGCCGCCAAAAAACGGAGTTTTATTATGGCTTTCGCAAACAAACATCTTTCGGTCATCGCTTATGCCAACGGGTTCACCATGTGGCATTATTCCGAGCCGGCAAAAATAGCCGACATATCAAAGACCGGATATTTCAACAATGTCCGGACGCTTATGAATACCGGCGACATAATAATCATAAACGCCGACGACAACACGGCATTGAAAAAAGTCTCGGCGACGCAACCGGACGTCGCCATCACAAAATTATAAAGGATTTTATCATGCTTACAAAAATCGACATATGCTCTATGGCGCTTATGAAGATAGGCGAAAAACCAATCCAATCCTTTAACGAAGATTCCGCCGCGGCGCAGCTTGCGCGGACTTTGTTCGACCCTGTGGCGGACGCGCTGTTGTCATGCCATCCGTGGCGATTCGCAACGGCGGCGTTCGATTTGGCAAAGACCGAAGGCGGAGACTTTCTTCTTCCGACGGAAGTCCTTCGCGTCATATCGTGCAGCGCGGGGCGATACGAAATAAACGGCAACCGGATAAAAGCGGACGCGCCCGCCATATCGCTTTCGGCGATTATCCGCACAGGCCCGGAAATTTATCCGACGTTTTTCGTGTCAACCCTTGCGGCGAAACTTGCCACGGAATTCTGCGTGCCTTTGACGGGCAACCAGAACGCCTTTGCGACTTTCTCCGCGGTATTTAATTCGGAATTGCGCGCCGCGAGATTCATCGACAGCACGATGGCGTCCGCATCCGACATCCAAGAATTTTCTTTGATAAGGACAAGGTATTAACCATGGGCAAATTTATTCACACCCAAAATTCTTTCGCGCATGGCGAAGTTGCGTCCGAATTTTTCGGGCGCGGCGACATATCCGCGACGTCAAAAGGCCTTTCGCGTCTTGAAAATATGGACGTGCTGCCGTCGGGCGGAATATCGCGAAGGCCGGGGACCGTGCGGCTTTTCGAAGTTGCGCCGGATTCCGTGCTTGTCCCCTTTTCCGTATCGAACGACGAAAACTATCTTTTGGTGTTATCGAACGAAAACATACAAATCTGCAAAGACGGCGCGGCGATGCGGAATATCCCGGCGCCGTGGTCCAAGGCAGAGCTTCAATCCGTCCAATACGCCCAGCGGTTCGGCACGATGATTTTCGTGCACCCGAATCACCGGCCGCAAATTTTACAAAAATCGGCAAGCGGGGATTTCTCCCTGTCGGACTTCAATTTCCATATCGACGACCAACAGCAGATACGCATCCCGTTCATAAGGTTCGACAACGCGGCCGGGATAAGGCTCTCCATCGCGACGCATCAAAACGGAAACAGTTTTGCAAGCGTCACCGCAAGCGCACCCATATGGAATGAAAATTACGTCGGCTCCGCATTGCTGTTCATGAACAGACAATGGATTGTCACGGAATTCATAAACCCGACGCGAATCACCGTCGCAACCAACGGCGGGTATAGTTTGCCAAGCTTGCCCATATCCGATTGGCGCGAAGCGGCGTTTTCGCGCGCGCGCGGGTGGCCCGCAAGCATAACGTTTCATCAAAACAGGCTTATATTCGGCGGGTCGCGCGATTGGCCGTGCGGCGTTTGGATGTCCAAAGTCGGCGACCATACGAATTTTGACGCGGGAGCGGGCCTTGACGACGAGGCGATATTTTTGACTTTGCTTTCCAGCACTCGCCAACAGATATGCACCGTCGCATCCGCGGATAATTTGCAGATACTGACCAGCGCGGGCGAATGGGCCATAACCGCAAAGCCGCTGACCCCGACAAACATCGACATCAGACAGCATACAAGCGTCGGAAGCAAAAGCGACATATATCTTCAGCCGCAAAAAATCGAAGGCAGCACCGTATTCGTATCGCGCGCGGGGCGAGCCATCCGCGAACTTGTCCTTGACGACCTTAACAACACTTACAGCGCCGTCGATTTGTGCGCGCTGTCGCCGCATCTTATGACCGCGCCGGCCGACATGGCGTATCATGACGCGTCATGCCGGCTGTTCGTGCCCCAGCAAGACGGCACCATGGCCGTGCTTACCAAAATCGCGCCGCTTGGGATATCCGCGTGGGCCGTATACAAAACGACCGGCGCGTTCAAATCGGTCGCCGTTATGAACGATTCCGTATACGTCGCGGCAAAGCGCGACGACGGAACATTCGTCGAACGATTCGACAAGGACGCCTTCACGGATTCCGGCGAATACGAATTTTCGCATGCCGCCGCCGGCATGCCATTGTTCGCGGGCGCCCATAATCCAAAGAGCGTCCGCCTGTCCAAATTATCCGCGCGCGTGCTTGATACAAAGTCGCTTTTCTTTCTTGCGGATGGGCGCAGAATTCGCGCCGGATTGCCGAACGAAATCTTTGCTTCGGGCGCGCCCGGATATTCCGGAGATACGGGAATAAACATCGTCGGGACGGTGCATGACGCAATCTTGCCGCTTTGGGCGATAACGGGGGACGAGCCTTTGCCGACAACAATCCTGTCTATCACAGCCGAAGGCAGATTTTCAATATAATCGTGACAATCGTGTTCGCGGTTCGCAGTTATCAGTTGGCAATGGCCGTCCTTTATAAAGGACAACTCTTATACCAGTCACCGGCACCAGCCGCCAACCACGAATCACCAATCAATAAAAAAGGAGAAGATTATGGGGCAAAATATCGATGATATTCAAAACATAATGAATATTGCAGACCAAAGGAAAGACCGAAGGAATGCAAGAAAAGAAATCAACAATGAGCGTGCACAAATATTAAAACAAATGGAACGCGATGCGACCAAAAGAACCAATCTGATTAACAAAACACTTGCGAAACAGCGCGCAAAGTTTGGAGCCGGCGGAATGAGCGGCAAAGGCATGACCGAAGAGGCCGTATTAAAGCGCCTTCGCGAAGAAACCGGTGAACCGTTCGATGAAAAAGATATCAATCATCGCAACAGATTGGACAAACTTGACAGAATCAAAAGAAATATTAGGATGAAGCGAACTGATTTTTTCCGATTGATAAAGCGCCGCATTCCAGATTTTTTTTGGGAATAGATAAGCTGAGAATTTATACTTCTATGTCAAACCAGTCATAAAACCGGGAACTCGAAAAATTGTACAACATGAAATACGCGTCCGCCGGGAAATTCTTGAACGATTGGAACAAAATCATCGGATTCAAAACCCCGGCGCATCATAAGAAAATATTGAAATTCCTTGTCGAAACTTTGGCGGCGGACGGCGGGCGCGCTTTGCTTTTATCGTTTCGGCACTCTGGGAAATCATCCGTCGTCGGAATCTTCGCCGCATGGGTATTGCGCGAAAATCCCGCGGCGCGGATTTTGATTTTGTCCGCGGAAACAAAACTTGCGTCAAGAATGGTGTCGCACATAAGGCACATTTTGGAAAACCATCCCGTCTGTTCGGACATGCTTCCCACCGTAAAAAAAGAATGGGCAAGCCACAGGATTACAATCGCGCGGCCCATCGGCATACGCGAACCGTCGGTAATATGCCAAGGCGTTCACGGAAACATAACCGGACTGCGCAGCGATTTGATAATTTGCGACGACGTGGAAGTTCCGAATACAAGCAACACAAAGCAAAAGCGGGAAAACCTTCGCGAGCGTTTGCGCGAATTGGATTTTATATTATCGCCCAAAGGCGCGATGGTATATATAGGCACGCCGCACGCAAGGGACACTATATATAAAAATTAATCCTGACGGCGCATCTGCCTTGCGTTTGCTTGTTCTTTGCTCAATCATGTACATCAAGTACACTCATTCGCAAAAACTGCGCAATACGCGGCATCTGCACCATCATTATTAATTTTTACCGGTCTGCGTCATATAACGCTTAAATAAAATCCGGCGGCGCATCTGCTTTGCGTCCGGTACGAATAAAAAACCGGCGACGCCGGATTTTTATATACTTGCAACAAAGGCGCGGAGCTTGGACAACAATTCGCCGCCCGCTTCGCCGAACATCGGAAGATATGTTTCGTATTCGGGAAGGTCCGCCTGAACCTCTGCCCGTGTTCTTTCCGTCGGAGACCATGACAATATATCGCTTGCCCTGTTCCACAAATCGAACGCGCGCGACGCGCTGTATACTATTTTCCAGCGCGCGACCAAATCCGGCCTGTCGCCAAGCGCGGCGCGGACGCCGGCAAGCCACCGGTCGCCGAATTGTTGCACAAAGGGAAGCGATTCGATTCTTTGCAGACTTTCTTGATTCGGTTCAAAATTTTCCAATTCGCGTTCAAGCGAATCAAAATCTTCGTTAGACAAGCGCGCGACCACAGCCGTCGCCGTCGAATCCGCGGGATGCGTCGCCATAAGGCCGCCGTACGGCATAAGTTCCGGCAAAATCGAATCGCGGTCGGTTTTTCCGTCCCGTAAACTTTTGATATGCGCGGCAAGTTTTTCGCCCGTGGCAAGTTTTTTTATTTCTTCCAATACCGCGGCATCGCTTTCGGCAAGCAATTCGCCGTTCACAGCGGACCAGCCGCCGTCAACAACGTGCGCAAGGCGGTACAGGTTCATAAGGCGGTCCGCAACTTTCGATGGATTTTCTTTCATGGGCGCTCTCTCTCTGATACAGGGCAAATGATATTTGCCCCTACATATTATTCCATGACAATCTGCACAACTTTGTGCAGGCGGCCGCCGGTATTGGCAACCGGGATTTTTTCATCCGGGCTTACAATTTGGCCGTACATTTTTCCCTTGGCATCTTCGCACACCATGACGATGCGCGCGCGCGTTTTCATGTCGGATTCAAGTTTGTCAAAATCTTCGTTAAACGCGACGGCAAGGTCTCCGGGCTGTGCAATCGCATCCGGGTCGACAAACAGATAACAGCGCGCGGGAAACATAACGCCCATGCGTTTCGAATTCGGGACAACCGCGTATATTCCCGGATTGTTTTCAAGGTTTATCGGCGATTCTATCATTTTTTCGTCGGATTTTTTGAACGCTATATCCTTGTCGCCCGGCATGCCGAAAACAGGGACAAGTTTTTTGCGCGCGGACTCATAAATCTTCGCGCCGTATATCGCGCCCGGAATGTCAAGTCCGGCAGAGGATGTCCCGGGGGTCAGAACGCTTCGCACCTTTTCGCCGACTTTTTTGATTTGTTTGGTAAGTTCGCCTTTTTCAAAAAGTTCCGCGATGGATTTGTACATGGCGTCCGGTGTTTTGCCAAGCGCTTTCGCCAAATCCGTGATTTCATCTTCGTACAGTTCCCGCTGTCCCACTTCGATTTTATGATAAACGGACAGCGTCATTTTCGCGTCCTTTGCGGCTTTGGCAATCGTCTTGCCAATTTTTTTGCGAAGCGCGCGCACGCCCGCGCCGAATATTTTCAAGCCCCCTGTTTCATTGTCTTCAAGGCGGCGCTGCATTTCCGATTGCCATGAACCCGCGACTTCGTCGTTTTCTTTGACGAACACGTCGGACAGTTTGCAATCAAGGATAGAGCAAAGCGTCAACAGCTGTTTCTGGTTAAGGCGGCGCACGCCTTTTTCAACCTTTGACATGGCGGACAGCGACAGGCCGGATTTCTTCGCAACGGCGGTCATCCGCATACCTTTGTTCAGGCGAATGTTTCTTATGTTATTTGGAAAAATTATTTCTTCCCAAGCCATGTGAAGACCTCTTGGTTATGTTGACAAAAGCATAGGCGATTTTTTATTGCGACGCAAGTGAAAAGTGGGGAACTGTTAAGATATTAGAACAATCCATAAAAATCATTGTTTATAAAAACTGTCTAATATATTAGACAGCCTGGTTTTCTGCCGTTTTCATAGTTGTCTACTATAGTAGACAGTCAAAACCGGAAACTGAAAATTGGGAATTTCCGAGGTTATTCTATTATCTTAACAGATCCCGAAAAGTGACCGGCTGCTGTTAAAACGAATACGGTCTTGTTTTGAAATTCTCTTGCGCGGTGCGGAAATTTTCGGCCGCATCCATCGCGCGAATCCCGGCGTTCATCAAATCCAGCCGGCCGAAATACGCGACCATCATCGGGTCGAACGTATTGTCTGATGAAATCCATCTGTCTTCGCCGGAATTCGGCGCGCCGTATTTGTCCAGAACGCTTCGCCAGAATGCGAACCGACGCCGGTCCCGCTGGTCCTGGAATTTGTCCGCTTCGCCTTCAACGACGTCAATGTCGTTGTCGTACATCACGCGCCACACGATGTTGTCGGTCAGATTGGATGTGAAATGCACCGTAACGGTTTCGCCCGTCGATTCACGGACAAGGTGCACTTCAGACGCGTACATAAGGCCGCGCCTTTGCGCCAAGGTATTTATGCAGTTGGTAAGCTGTGCAGGCACGAATATTCCCTGCATTCGGCATTCGTAATCAAGGTTGATTTGCCAATCCCGCGGTATCGAATACACGATGGAATTTTGCTTTCGCGGCGCGTACAGCGACGGCATTCTGAAAAACAAATTGTGCACGGCTTCGAAATCCATGCCAAGCATCGCACCCGCAATATCAAAGCGCATGACGTCGGCAAAATCCGAACCGGGATTAAGAGCCACCGGCATCGCGACGGTCAAATCCAATTCGTCGGTCACCGTGATTGTTTCGTCCGCAAAAATATCGTGATCGGCAAAGCCGGCGTCCCAGGGTTCTACAGTCGGGCTCCACGGGTCCGGGGCGGCGTGTGTGTCTATAAACGTGTCGTCCCCCCAGTCGCCGAAATCACCGAACGCGTTCGCGTCGTTTGCCGCAAAACCGCAAACAAAGAGCATAGAGCATAAAGCATAGAGCATGGATGCTTTTTT
>WRCO01000015.1 GCA_009783855.1 Alphaproteobacteria bacterium | reverse complement strand
ACCACGGGAGAACTTGCCCCGCAAATGCGCAATCTGATGAACGATTTTACGGTGCAGTGGAATCAAATGTACGCCATCGTGAAAGAAAAGGCGAAGTCGGCCGACAAAAACCGCATCGTGCGGATACAAATCCCGGAGGCCTTTGATTTGTTGCAACGGCTGCAAAAAATAGCAAGCGACAAGAACATCGACGACAAAGCGCTTGAAGCGGCCTTTTTTGTGCATTGCTATGCTTATTTCGGCACCAATGAATTTATGATAATAAAGCAAGCCTTGTCACAAATGCGACAGGGCAGATAATGAAAAATAGTTCCGTATATGTAGCGGGCAACCTGTCCGCCGAAGCCCAACGGGCAAAGGCCGGATGCGTGCGCTTAAACTACAAGAACGCTAATATTTTACAATTATGTCCACTATAGTGGACAACGCATTTTTCTATTATTTTTTCTTTTTTCGTATAACAATCATTATATGTGGAGACATGCCTACCATATCCGGCTGTTCGCATATGCTTGTCCACTATAGTGGACAAGCATAATTAGCGCTTTTGAGGTTGTTTATGTAAAAATATGATTTATAATATTCAAAATTACCTATAAGCGGACCAAGAAATGAATAAAGTAGTAACCACAAAAAACGCAAAAATAATCATCAGCTGTAACGAAGCGGTGAACTTTTTTATTCATACGTTGAATATTTACGGGATGCTGGGGGTGCAGGGCAACCAGTATGCCTTGCGGCAGAATGAAAAAGTGCGTCAGTCAATCGACAGTGAAATATTTGAAGAAATAATACAACCCCAGTACTGCACCCGCACCGGCCAGAATTTTTATGCGTCTGATTGGAAGCCGAAAAAACGTTTGCGAATATATGAAACCGGCATGCAATACATAATGGACAATAAAATCTGGGAAAAGCCGGTCGATTTGGAGAACGTTCACATGGGTGTTACTGAAGTTAATTTCGATCGGGCTTTGCGGAAAAGCTGGGAAAAATTCTATCGGGATTACTGGCGGGAAACATTGAAAGACAGAGAGGCTTTGTTTGAAAAATGCGCGAACGGTTTCGATTTCGCCGAAGCCCTTGAAAAAATGGAACTTGCCACGCAGCGCATACCGGGGGATGATTTCTATGTATTTCCCACAGAAGCAACGGCAGAGGCAGCAATATGGTTCGAGCCCAATGTCAGCATGGGAACAATGCGTCGCCCGGGGCATGATTTTGGTTTTACTCACGAAGGCTTGCATATATTGTTAAAAGAAGAATGGGCAAAAAATAATAAAATCGTCAAATTTATGGAAAAAGTGGATTATAAAGGATGGCAATTCCACTATGAACAGGCATTGGTGGTGGGTCTTGATTGTTGCATTCGAAATATTGATTCTGCCGCGAAAGATTACCACAAGGGATGTGGCGTGGATGATGTATTCCCAGTATCGTATCCTTTAATCAAAGAATACTATGACAGCGGCTGCAAAGAAGATTTAGAAGAAGTGATGTTCAAAATAATTTCCCGTACGATTGGATCACGAAAAACCGTTCGATAATTTGTCTACTATAGTAGACAAGTTAAAAAACTATTAAAAATAGTTTGATATATGTCGGCAATATCTCCGATTTCTATGTCCCGGATATGTAGCAAGCAACGCCACCTCATAAACTATAAAAACACCAATATTTTCCAACTATGTCTTTGTTTTATTTATGCCGCGTTAATTAAATGCTTGTCCACTATAGTGGACAACATTATAATGATGCATATAGCCCAAGGAGAGCAATATGCGTTTTTCACTTTTATCCAAGCCAAAGATTGAGCGGGAACATTTTTTGAAAAATAAAGAAATCGACCCAAAATTGATTGGCGAACTATCCGTCGCATTGGATAATTTGGATATAGAAAAAATTAAATCTGTATTAAAAGAACTCTCGAAAACGCATCACAGAATTTCTACTATTTTTGAAACACTGGGAATTTCCAAAAGCGGATTTTATAAAATGCTATCATCGGACGGCAATCCCGAATTTATAACAATTTTACGTCTGTTGAATTTATTTGATATAAAACTTCAAGTCGAAATCAGATAAACTATTGTCCACTATAGTGGACAATAGTTTATCGTTCTGCTATTGTAACACCTAAATCTATCGGGACAATTTTACAATTGCTGAAATCGCCGCGCGTATTCGGGACATCTTTTATATATTCCGGCTTGCCCATAATGTCTTCCAGAACAAGTCTTTGGGCGCGATAATGTCCTTCACCAAATACTGCCAAAACGACTTCATATTTGTTTAATGCCGCCACTATGTTTTTTACCATAAAAGGATCGCGACCATATAACTCAAGTTCATATAAAAGTAAACTGTCCTCGCCTTTGTTTGTGCTCGGTCTACCGGTTCTTCGAGCTCTCCGCAAATCTTCATCCGTAAATATGCGTTCCGGATACCTTTTACGCCAAACATCCAGACATTCGTCCCGAGATAAATCCGCAAAGATTACCGGCAGTCCGCACTCTGTGGCGCGTGCGGCCGCATAGGCTAAATTGTTGCCATGAATCTCGCCAGTCCCTGCTTTTCTTCCGGACCGCTCAAATTCTACAAGTACTACCTGCGGTGCGGCCGGAGATTTGTCCGAAAAACAAAAATCCGTCATATCGAAAGACTCGTTGGCACTATGCTTTTCCGCAATGTATATCAAAATTTTCTCACCTTTCCTGAATATCGCAATATACGGCTCTCGTTCGGGTCTTTCAGAGCTTTTGTGCAACAAATCAAGATTAGGTACGAACATTAAATCTCCTTTTGAATTTTCGAGAGTAATTGTAATTCATATATTTACGAAAAGCAATTTACAGCATCCATTATATATTGTCCACTATAGTGGACAATATATAAAAACCACGTTGAAAAGCTACTAAAAATAGTTTAGCTTATGTCGGCAGTATGTTCATTTCTTATGTCCGGCATATGTCACTTTCTGCCGTTCGGAAATACTTTCAAATACAATTTAGACTACAAAAAAGAAGAAGTGGTTATCGCGGTTTGACCTGCAATGTGTGCGCTTCTCGTCTCATAAGGGACGTTCCTGCCACCAAATCGCCGAGTAAATAAAAACCGCGCGGCGCGCGGTTTTTATTTGTTTGTTTTTCTTTACTGCAATCTCATCGCGACGCGCGCGCAATGCTGTTGCAATTGCGGGTTCGCAAGGACTTCCGGAATAAAGTTAACCCGCGCGGCAAGTTCCGTCATGCAATCGCAATATCTCTGTGCGATTTCAACCGGAGCGTCGGAACGCAGACCCTGCATGCATTGCGCATTAAATTGCGCCGCCGGATTATTACCACCGGAAATAAGCGCAAAGATAAGCCCAATCGCAAAAAGTCCGGACCAGATCCAAACCGCGGTCAATTTACCGCCCAAAAGCTTTGCGCGTTTGAAGAGATAAACCGGCGGCAAAAGGCACCACCAGATTTCAATCTTCTTGACATCTTTGCCCGCTTTTTTAAGCCAGTTCCTGTCCAGAAATGAAATCGTAAGAACCGCGATAAAAAGCACGCAAGACACAAGGGCCGAAAGCGACAACAAGTTGCCAAGCGCCCAAATCGCGGGCATGCCGGCGACAATCCATCCGCCGACTTTAAGCACTTTCGCCAAATCCTTTACATTAATTTTCTTCATATTCTTCATGTTTCTTTTCCTTTTTGTTGTTTGTTTATTTCCATCGAACCCATCAGCCGGCGCGCCGACGGCACCCGCGCCCTGTATGTAAATATCAGATGCGGGAATGATATACCCGCGCAGGAATGAAGTCAAGAAATATGTAAGGGGATTATAAGTCGTCCGACGCTTGACAAAATGTAATTATATAATACAATGGCGCCCACAAACCGGCGCGGCGCGGCGGTCGTTCAAAAGAGGCGCAATATGAAAACAGCAATACGACTTGTCAATGAATCGATAAAGAAAAGAGCGAAGAATTACAATTGCGACGCCCGCACATACCAAAGTTTTGCCGAATTCCTTGCCGACCCAGCCGGCTTGAGGGGAAAAGCAAGCGGGATGAATGCGTATGATTTGAAATCGTTCACTTGCCGCGGCATAAATTTTCCGGAAAGTTTCATGAACGAATATACACAGAATATAAACAAGATTGTGGAACAAAACCTGTTCTGCGACATTATATTCCGGAATGCCGGCGAAGACTTCTATAGGAAATTACAAATTATGACAAACTTCTGGATGGTCGACGGAATCATACATCCGAATGCTTATTATAATTTCTGGCTTGCGCATGCCAAGGATGACAAAAATATTCTGGACAAGCCGACACTGCAATATCAAAAGAATTTGTACGGACCGGCGATGCGCGGATACCTTGGCGAACTGGATTCGGCGTCGAAAAGGTTCGTTTTGGCATACCCGGGCTTTTCCGATACCGAATTCGCCGTCAAAGGATTCGTATTGATGCAGGGTTACGTCATCGGGTACATAGCACAGAATCAGTCATGGGAGAACCCCCGGGAAAAAATCGAAAAAACATACGCCATCATCGGCCTTGACGGCGAAATAACGTATGAATTGGCGGAGATTCCGACTTCGACGGTTTGCAACATAAGCTGGTTCAGAGAAATCACCGCCGGCACAAAAAAATTCCCGCCGAAAAAGATAGAAGTCTTCACCGAACAAAGATGGCAAGAGGCATTCGGCAAAGGTTCGTATTACGACGGCCGCGAACGGATTGATTCGGGCAGGCCGGTCAAAGTCCACGTGCCGTACGCCGCTGTCGAGGACGTGGGCGCACGGTGCATGATTGCGACAAGATGCACGATAGTACGATGATATGAATTCCAACACCGACATCATTTCGGCGCAAGAGAGGGCAAAAACGATTGTATGCAAGTTTATGGTAGAATGCATGCGCGTAGAGCGCGCAGGATCCAGGGCGGAATTGGGCTGGCAGCCCGTCAATACCGTGCTGCGAAACTTTTACAAAAGAATGCTTAAGCGCAAGCGGTTGGTGAAGGCGGCGATAGAAAAGTTCGAAACCCTCAGTCTTGAAACCGTGAAATCGCTTGCAGAGATTTATCCCATAGAACGCATTGTTTGCGCCGCGGATTCCGAAGACGCGCTTGACCGGATGCTTTATAACGACTATGTGAAAAAAGACGACACCGTTGTCGTAAAATATCTGATAAGGCATGAAAAGCTTGGGCTTACCGGGTATGTTATCCATAATCCGACGAACGGGGATGTCCTTAACTATCTTGACGGCGTTTTGGACGGGGGGCCGTATTACTTTGACATTTCCTTCGCCGGATGCAGATTGTTTCATTCATATATGATTTCGAACAGTATCGGCCAGATGAAATTTTTCGACATCGGCGTGCGGCCTGTGATGGAATTGGTCGAAACGTTGTATAAAGAAAAGGCGCGGTGATATTTTACCCGCGTCCGTACCGCTGTCTGTTTATAAACGCGGATGCAATCATATTGCATGCCGCGCGAAGCGTTTCATGCCCAAGCCGCGGGCGGGACGCATCGCGGTTGTCCATCCATGTGATTTTGTATTCGATTGCCTTTTCCGTGCGGTGGCATTCAAGACTGTAACCATCGACCCAGCATACTATGATGTCGGGGTGGCGGTTTTCAATGTGCCAAAGGTCGATTTTCCATTGCGGATGCTGAAGGTTTCTTTGAAGGTCGGAAAGAAATTTATTTCTTGGCACGACATCGGATTCCGTTAATTCCAATAATAATTGCGCCGCCGTTTGCTCTTTTGTCACAGGGCGGTGCGACCGGTCGCGCCGATGCGCAAGGTTCGCCATGCCGTACGCCCGCGCGATTGCTGTCTTGCTTATCCCCGGCATTTCCGTGTCCAAAGTCGAACGGTTGTTTCCGCATATTACAAAGCGGTGCCCGGCTTTGTGTGTTTCAAGGCTTATCAGGCCGTCTTTGCATTTTATAATGTACGCGGTTGCGCCGGATGTTCTTATTTCGTCCGTCGTCCTGTCCGGCTTGTTAAGAAAGCCGCGCACTTGTTCGATAAATTGTTCATCCGACCACGTCACGCTTTATGCTTTTATTCTTGCATGTGCGGCGGCGGCAAGGTTGAATGCCTGTTTAAGCGTCCTTTGACGGAACGTGCGGAATCTGCCCCCGTCGTTTATCCCGCCGCTGTATTCTATGTATTCGTCCGTTACTTGGCGTTCCAGTGTTATATGGTTGCCGATGTTGTACATAGTGACAATTGTCTCGCCGCCGCGAATGGGGGTTTCGGCAAATGTCGGCGAATGTGTTTTAAGCCATGCGTTGACTCGGCTAATAAAAGCTGTTTCTTCCATCGTCATCTTTATATCCTTTGGATTATGTTGGTTTATACACCCCGCTTCAAATGTTTGTCAAGATGTTTATGATACCGCTCTTTGACATAAATATCAATTTGTGATATTATTCCCAGCATGAAAAAACAATCCTCTTTGCGAAGCTTTCTTTTCAACGTATACGGCTATTCGTTTTTTAACAGCCTTGTCTTCATGTATCCGATATACATGCTGTTCTTTTCCAAAAGCGGTGTTTCGGACGTCGGCGTGTCGGTTTTGCTTATAATATGGTCGCTTTGCGTTGTCGCGGCGCAGATACCGGTGCTTGCCGCTTCGAACAGGATTTCAAAAAAACTTATAATGATTATCGCGGTTTTGTTAAAGGCGGCGTGTTTCGGCGCGTGGATACTGTGGCCGACGTTTTGGGGATTTGCGTTCGGATTTCTGCTTTGGGGCATACATTGGGCGGCGTACAACGTGGTGTGGGAAGCGCTTGTGTACGATGAATTACAGGCACGAAGATACCGGTCTATTTACGCCAAAGTCTGCGGGCACAAGACTGCGATTGAATGCGTGGCGCTTATCCTTGCGTGCACCGGGTCTTTGATGATTCCGCTTGGGTATGATTTTGTCGCGCATGTGACAATCGCGTCCGTGGCTTTGTCGGCGCTATTCCTTGCCCGGATGAAGATTCGGTCGCGTCTCCAGGTTAAAAGAAAAGCGAATGCTGTAAAATCTCTTCGCCTTGCGGGAACCGTTATGAAGCGGGTGCCGTATGTTTTCTATCTTTTGGTTCTGGTCACCCTGGTGTATGCCGTTTCGCAGATAGACGAATATCTTGGGCTTATAGGCGTAGAGGTGGGCGTCCGGCCGGAACTTGTCGGCGGTCTTTTCGTCATATCGCTTTTGTGCCAGACTTTCGGAAATTCCGTCGCGGACAGGTTTGAATGGCTTCCGGATAAAAAACTTTTCGCGGGCGTGGTCGTTATCGGATTGATGTTGATTCTGCTTTCGATATTCTATTCCGTGCCGGGTCTTGTGTTCCTTGGACTGTTTTGTTTCGTATATGCCATTGTTCGCGTTCTTGTTTATTCAAGGTTTCAACATGCCCTTCCGCCCGCAAGTCGAAGCGCGTTTTTGTCCGCGTACAGTTTTTGCGAACAGGCGACGTGTATCTTGTCATATATGGTCATGATGGCGGGGGTGATGATGGGCGGCGGATACCGGCTTTCCATACTGCTTACCGGGCTTATTTCCGTTTTAATCGGGCTTTGGGCGATGGCTTATATACCACAGAAGAAGAAACTTTACGACCGCCTTGCATCTTATAGACTTGGCGCGTCTCGGGCTTTGTAAAAAATTGCAAGACAATAAGTCCGACGACTATGAATCCCGCCATCGACAGCATCGCCGTCCGATACCCGCCGCCGAACAAAAGAATTCCGCCCCACGCAAGCGGCCCGATGGTTGATGAAAAGCGTTCGAATATGGTATAGAACGAAAATCCGTATCCTATCTGACCCTGTTCCAAATTCGTGCTTACATACGCGCGGCTTATCGCCCAGCCGGCGCCGATGGTAAGTCCCAAAACGGCGGCAAGCGCAAAGAACACGCCCGTGCTGTCCGCCGCCGCAATAACGGGGATAAGGACAAGCCAAGTCCAAAGAATACCGATAAGGCACCGGCGGATACCAATCTTGTCTCCGATAAATCCGATGACAAGCGCGCCAAGCGCCGCCGCCGCCAAATTAACCATAAGTATGACCGACGTCAATCCGTCCGACATTGATAAAACCTTGTTCGCGTAAATCGCGTAATTGTTCGTAATCGTATTCAGCGCGTTCGTGTAAAAGAAAAACGCGATAAGGATTGGCGCCGCGGCGGATGTAAGGATGAACTTTCTGAATTTTTTCCAATCGAACCCAAGTTTGATTTTCTGCTTTTTAACCGGTTCCGCGCGGCACGGTTTTTCATGGTAAAAAATCATCATCGGAAGCGCCAAAAGCGCGAATAAAGCAACCGACGGGATAAGCGGGGCAAGGCGCCCGCCGCTTGCCACAAGCGGCAAAAATACCGCGAGGCCGAAAATCATTCCGGCGTTGCTGCAAAATTGACCGATACCGGATGCGCGCGCGCGGTGCTTTTCGTCGGACAAATCGTTCAGCATCGGGTCGTAAAATATATACGACAATTGGAAAAAATAATGACCGGCCATTCGCGCCAAAAACGCGTACAAAACCGGAGCGCCGTAAATCGCGCAAAGTCCCGCGACAAGATACGCGCCGACCGTCCCGACGGTCGCAAGGTTCAAAAACAGTTTCCGATTTCCGCACGCGTCCGTATGCGCCGCAAGCGCCGGCGCGGAAAAAAGAAGCATGACGGCCGCAATGACGAATATCATATTGTACGCCATGTCGGATACGCCGCTGTCGACCACCATCCATTTTGCGAAATAGACAAGAAAGTTCACGAACACGATGGAATTCGCGAAAGTGTACAGGCACCAAAAGAAAAGTTTCCTTTTATCCATTTCGCGTACTATAATATGGGCGTGAAAAATATAAAAGCGATTATTTTTATCGCCGCCGCGCTCTTTTGCGGAACCGCCGCCGCCGATTTCGAATGGCGCGCGTCCGTCGGCGCGATGGGCTTTGTCGCGCCGAAATACATGGGGTCGAACAGTTTCGAACCATATTATCTTCCCATGATTGACGTGGAATACGGGCCTTTCTTTTTGAACACTATACAGGGCGTCGGCGCGTTTCTTCCCGTGAACGAATCGCGAAGTCTTATTTTCGCGCCCGCCGTACGATGGCGCGCCAAAAGAAATCTTGGCGAAGCGATGGACACAGTCGAATGGATTAAAAATGTCCGCCCGACCGCGACGCTGAATACCATATTGCGGTTTGAACCCGTATTGTTCAATTTCCGAATAACCGAAGGGCTTGCGAACGACAACAAAGGTTCGTCTTATAATCTTGGCGTCACATGGCGGGACGATATTTCCCGGTCCGTGCATTTGACTTTGTATGCGACCGCAATATATGGAAGCAGGCAATACAACCGAACATATTTCGGAATAACGGAATCGGAAAACATGCGGTACGGATATGTATATGATTTATACCGGCCGGGCGCAGGGCTTAAAAGCCTTGATTTCGGCGGACTTGCGCGATATTTCATAACCGAAAAAGCCTCGATTGATTTTGCGTTCGAATATATGCGCCTTGTCGGCGCGGCCGCAAAATCGCCGATTACGCACGATAAAAATCAATTGCTGTTCGGCGTCGGCGCGACTTACAGGTTTTAAGGGAAACAGGCCGTATGAAAAAAACGAACTTATCATTGCCGAAAAAAATCGCGGACGAAAAGATTTCGATTCTTGTCGACAAGGTGGCGGATTTCTCCTTTACGGGGGAAAAATTGAAATTCTGTCTGTCGCATGCGTTGTTCAGCAGTTTCGACGTCGATACGGGGACAAGGCTGTTGTTAAAAACCATCGCCCAGAATATTGATTTCGAATCAATTGCAAAAGTGAAGGACATCGGCGCCGGCGCGGGAATTATCGGAATATGTTTGAAGAAAAAACACCCGCATATCGATGTGACGTTTACCGACCGCGATATGCTTGCGCTTGATTTTACAAAACTTAACGCCGGATTGAATGATATCGCGGGTTGTAGATTTTCCGGCGAACTTGGCATCAAAAGCACGGATTTGAAATACGATTTTATCGTATCGAACGTTCCGGCGAAAATAGGGGACAAAGGACTTGAAGACCTGTTAAAGAAAATGCTTTCGTCGCATTCACGCGGCGGGCTTTGCGCCATCGTTGTGATAAAACCGCTTGAGGCGAAAATAAAAGAAATTCTTGCCGCGGCCTGCGCCGTTATAAAATTCAAAGAAGCGGGCAAAACCCACACGGTTTTTCATTTCAGCGCGCCGGAAAATCCTGTCGGCACTCCTGCGTCCGCCGCCGCGCTTTCGCCTTATATCCGGGGTGACGCCGTGCATAATAATTTTGGTTTTTCATATCGGTTGAAAACGGTTTATAACTTGCCGGATTTTGATACGCTTGGCTATCAATCCGGATTGCTTGCCGGATTGCTTGTCGATGAAAAGCTTTGCGGCGCGTGCCTTTTCTGGAACCCGATGCAGGGTCATGTTCCGGTAATAATGCATAAAAAGTTTTCCGGGAAGATAACGAAATACATACTTGCCGGGCGCGATTTGTTACAGCTTGAAATCACCCGGGATAATTTGATGCAAAACGGCGTCCAAGATGAAAAGATATTGACAAGGCACGTATCGTTGATTTCCGAAGTTGCGGAAGAGGTTCAGAATTACATAATCATCCCGGATGTCATTCCGATGACAAACGGTTATGATATTACTTTGAAAGATTTGCCGCCGGCGAATGTTTTCGTATCGGACAAAAGCGCCAATATTTTCAGACTGCTTGAAAATCAAAAAACACACCGGATTAAAAAGAAAATCAAGAAAAACGGCTTTACCGCTGTTGGTTTGTAATTCAACGTTGCTTTGAAAGGTGGGCGGCCCCGGGCCTGTTTCATACCGGGCAGATGTTTTTCAACTTTGCGATATGTTTATCCATAATCGAATCTTTGACATCGTTCGTGTCAAGCCTGTCAAACCATTCGCGCGAATACAGCCGGACCAAAACTTGATTTTTATCCACGCGGAAATGATTGTCGGCATGGGCCACAGGGCTTGCCGAACCGCGCGCTTTCTTTTTCGCAAACTCTTCCCATGATTTGGATTGATAATGATTGACGCGAAGCGGCCATGTCCCGAAATTGTTGCGCTCCGGGTCGGACGAAACGTCGTCCAGCCCAAGGTGTTTGTGACGATGGCATCGCACTTTTACAACGTGCCGCGGATTTATGATTCCCTTTACATGCCGCGGCTGGAATGCATTCTTGTCGCACGGGTCCGCGATGCGCATTTTGAAATTTTCGATGACAAGGCCGCGTGGCGCCGCCTCATGCCCGCCAGAGCCATAATTCACCCATCCGATGACAACCTGTGTCACATATGGCGGCGTGCGGCGCAAATAATCCGCGACCGTTTTATCCGCAACCGGGACGATGAATTCGTCCAAATCAACAACGGCCATCCATTTGGTGTCGAAACGATATTTCAAAAGCGCGTGGTTGTAAACGATACGTTGCTGTGCTTTGCCCGGCCAACAGATATATTCCACGATGCCGGCTTTGACATACGGTTCCAAAATTTCGCGGGTGCCGTCGTCGGATTCATTGTCGTATACATAGAATTTATCAACACCGACCATGCGGTGGAATTCTATGAATTCCCTGAAATAAAGTCCTTCGTTTTTCGAGATGCAGACGATGGAAAGGAAATTTGGAAATTCCGCGGCGGCTTCCGACCTGAAACGTCGGCGGCAAAGATAAAGGAATCTTTCAACTTTTACGGCCAAAGACTTCGCCGGCATAAGTCCGCATACAAAACCGACAAAACGCCTGTGAATCAGCGAAAACAGGTAAAGGTATAAGCGAGGGGGGGGGGGGGGAAAGGCCCATATTTTGTAAACACCTGTGGTTTGAACAGCTGGTTGGGACGCAGGGATTCGAACCCCAACCAACAGAGTCAGAGTCTGCTGTTCTACCGTTAAACTACGTCCCAATACCGGGCCCCGACGCGAACAAAGTTCGTGATGGGTGGTTCGGCGTGCGCATTATATTTTATTCGTCGGCGTTTGCAAGCGGTTTTTCTGAAAATCATTGACAGAAATTAAAATTATATTATCATGGGCGTGTAACAAAAACGTTGGTAATGAAAATCATCACGGACACTATTGTAGAATTTGTAAAAAATTTATCGGGCCGCCTGTCCGCCCCGGTCGCGCCGAAGCCCTTTGGCGTTGCGGAATATTCTTCGTGGGATTTTCCGTTGCTGCGCGGCGAATATGAATTAAGCAATCATATAATAGTAGACAAAGAAGGCGTGCCGTGGGTCGTATGCGATGACAGATTTTTTAACAACAAAAGAATATACCAAAACATCACAAACAAATGGGGAGAATTTGAAACTGTCCGTGTGTTCACTCACCGGGGACCTTGGTTTCCGCGGGCAAAACAACAGATTGAATCGGATTTTGAATACAGATGCCCGGGAATTAACGTCAAAATTCTTGGCTTTCTTTCGCGCGCAGCTTCGGGTACAAAGGGCACCAAGTGGCAGCAGATATATCCGAAATACGGAGAGCCGGAATACGCGTTCGAAGCATTGGGATTGGTATACAAAATACGCGTGGAATTATCTTTGCGCGATGCGCCGGGCGACATTATAGTATGCGACACGCAACAGGCGTTCTTTGACGACCACGGCGGCGCGTATTGGCGCGTCAAGTATGGCCCGATAAATCAAATCAGCAATATGGCAATATTCAGAAAGTCGCAAAAAACAGCCGTGGAGCTTTTATACCGCATTGCCCGGTGCAAGCTGAACCGCAGATAAGAAAACACGCGCCCGTGGGCGCGCGATTCCTTACATCATCGGCATGCCGCCCGCGGGCGATGCCGGTTTTTCTTCCGGAATTTCCGTCATCACGCATCCGGTGGTAAGCATCACGCCCGCGGTCGACGTCGCGGCAAGAAGCGCGGTCTTCACAACCTTTGCCGGGTCGACGATTCCCATCTTCATCATGTCGCCGTATTCGCCCGTCTGCGCGTTGTATCCGAAATTGTAATCGTTATCGCCCGCGATTTTCGCAACGATTGTAAGGGCGGAATCGCCCGCGTTTTCGATAATCTGCGATGCCGGCGATGAAAGCGCGCCGCGCACAATTTCAATTCCGATGTCCTGGTCCGCGTTCGCGCCCTTGATTTTGGAAAGCGCAGAGCCCGCGCGAAGCAGGGCGATGCCGCCGCCCGGAACAATGCCGTCTGTCACCGCCGCGCGCGTCGCGGCAAGCGCGTCGTCCACGCGGTCGCGTTTTTCTTTGACTTCCAATTCCGTCATCCCGCCGACTTTTATAACCGCGACGCCGCCGACAAGGCGCGCCAATCTTTCCGATAATTTTTCGCGGTCGTAATCGGACGTTGTTTTTTCCAACGCGACGCGGATTTCATCCGCGCGCGCGCTTACCGCGCCCGCATCGCCCGCGCCTCCGGTTATCAAAGTATTATCTTTCGATACGACGATTTTCTTCGCGCCGCCAAGCACGGCGGGCGTTACATTTTCAAAAGTCATTCCCATATCGTCGCTTATTACCGTCGCACCGGTAAGCGCCGCAATATCGCGAAGAATTTCCTTGCGGCGGTCGCCGAATCCCGGCGCCTTTACCGCGCAGATTTTAAGCCCCCCGCGAAGACGGTTTAGTACAAGCGTCGCAAGCGCTTCGGATTCGACGTCGTCCGCGATTATCAATAACGAGCGGCCGGATTGCGCCACGGGTTCCAATATCGGAAGCAGCGCCTGAAGGCCCGAAATTCTTTTTTCCGAAACAAGTATTTGCGCGCCCTCCATTTCGCACAGCATTTTTTCGGCGTTCGTCACAAAGTACGTAGACATGAATCCGTTCGCGAACTGCATGCCTTCGACGACATCGATTTCGGTGTCCAATCCCTTTGCCTCTTCAACCGTTATTACGCCTTCTTTGCCGACGCGTTCCATGGCGTCCGCAATCTTCGCGCCGATGTCCGCATCGCCGTTTGCGGAAATTGTCGCGACTTGCGCGATTTCGTCCGACGATTTCACGGGCGCGGCGTGCGCGTCTATATCGGCACAGGCGGCATTGGCGGCCATGTCGATTCCGCGCTTTATATCCATCGGGTTCATGCCCGTCTTGATTTTCGCCGTTCCGCCTTCTATTAATTTTTGCGCCAAGACGGTCGCGGTCGTTGTGCCGTCGCCGGCGACATCGCCCGCTTTTTTCGCCATTTCTTGAATAAGTTTGGCGCCGATATTTTCCGCCGGGTCCTTAAGCGATACTTCGCGCGCGACGGTCACGCCGTCTTTGGTCGCGTTCGGCGCGCCGTACGATTTTTCAATGACGACAGTGCGGCCCTTTGGCCCCATTGTGATTTTTACAGCGTTCGCAAGTTTGTCCACGCCCGCAAGCATTTTGTCAGTGTTAAACACTATGTCTTTTGCCATAAGTTTTTCCTTGTTATTCGTGCCGGTGGTTCGTATTGGTGGCCGGTAGAATGAATTTGTTGGAAGAATTTCCCAAACAAGCAAACCACGAGCCGCCAGCACCCACTATAAAATTCCCAAAATATCCGTTTCTTTTATGATTACGAAGTCTTTGCCGTCGATTTTTATATCGGATGCGCTTGCCGCCCATTTGGCAAACATCACCGTATCGCCCGACCGCACGGTAAGCGGCACAAGCATTCCGTCAATCCACGTTCCGTTGCCGACCGCGACGACTTTTCCGCGCGCCGGCTTTTCCTTGGCGTTGTCGGGTATAAGAATTCCGCCGGTTGTGACATCTTGCTCTTCCAATCGTTCAAGCAATACGTAATTGTATAATGGTTTCATAGGGGGCTCCTTTGAAGACACTATAGATGAAATTTTTGCGATTTCAAGTCGGCCCGCAGGGGATTTTATACTTGATAAATATATATTTTAGTGTACTATCCCGAACACGGAGAAGGGAACAACCATAAAATAAAAAGGAAAGATTCATGAAAAACGAAAACCTTGCAACCGTTATGAAAAAGTCTGATTACGAAGAGATTCGCTCTGTCAATCACAAAGCCGTTGACACAGTGTCGAACGAACTGAGGGGCGCGCTTGCAACGGCATCGCCGGAAAATTTAACATATTCCTGTGAAATACACTATATAGGCGGCAATGGCGTTGACAGTATAGGGTCGACCACGGACGAAAAAGTTCTTACAAAATGCGATGATGTCCGCTATACCGAAACCATGGACTTTCACAAGTACGCCCAAGCAACAAGAACCGTGGAAAAATATCCATATACGGTCGGGGCGAAAAAAGAAACGTACGAAGTGGTGATAGAATCAGAGCAATGCCTGAAAGGCTTTCACGCCATGGTTGCGTACAAGATATTGGAAAAAGCCTATAACAACGACAATGCGGACAAGCGTAACAAAATTATCAACGACGCGATTGCCAGATATGCAAAACGCCAGGCTTCGGAAGTCGGACTGTTTGCGGCAAAGCTTAAAAAAATATCAAACCCGGAACACTAGACATGAAGCCATTTCAATCGGGACCTATCAGGCTGGACGGCGTGGGAATTGACCCAATGGTTGTTGCGAAATGGGCGGACAGGATTTATGATAAACTGAAGCCGCTTGCGCCGGATTTGCCAAGGAAAGAATTCAAGGAATTAATTTCTGAAAAGCCGCGGTTGTCGCTTCCCGACATAGCCGACAATATAAAAGACACCGCCGAAACTTTCCAAAGCGATGGCTTGACCATTCCGGAATATCTTGCAGCGGCGCTTGAATTCCAAGACAGCCAGGTGTTTTACACGCAATCCGGCGCCGCAAGATATTGCATGGACGCGTTTATGGGCAAATACGGAAAATACCTGACGCGGGCGGACGCCGTGCGGATGGCGCTTTGCGGATGCTTACAGTTGTTTTATTTGTCGCCCGACCGGATGGCGGAAAAAATCGAATCGATTATTAAAAAGCTTGGGTGTTCCCATGCGGATTACTTTAACGCGGCTTTGGATGGCCGGATTGTCCTTGCCGGGCCTTGTGAAAAAGGCGCGATAGAAATAGACGTGCAAGAAAAAACCATACAAACGCCCGCGCTGTCCGCGCCACCGGTCGTCGAAGTCGTGCCGCATATCGCGGAACTTGAAATCACGCAAACTTCGGAACGCGCGCCGCCGCCTGTGTTCGTGCCGTTGCCGTCGATGCCGATGCCGACATTATCATTGCCGCGTTTGTCGTTGCCGTTGTATTCGTTGCCGCTGTCGTTGCCGCTGTATTATCGGCCGCTTTCGTTGTCATTGCTTCCCCCGGTTGAATTGCCGGAAAAAACGGGGCACGAAACGGCGGACGCTTCCGCAGAGGATTTGTTCGAAAAGGGCAGGGTTGCGAAATTCATAAACAAAGTCGTCGAACTGTTGGCGCCGGATTTGACATTCAATCAATTCCGAGCGGCGGTGCGGTCTAACAGATTCCTGTTGCTGGTCACTCCGGAAACTTTGCCCGAAAATATAAACGGAACGGTTGCCAAATTTACTGTCTTTGGATTGACACGTTCTATATATGTACAGGCGGCGCTGGATAATCCGCGGCTGTTTGTCACTCCGCCCGAAGCGGTGACATACAAAGAAATTCGCGAAATTATAAACGCGCCCCAACAACGCGCCGCCGACCGCCGCGCAAATATGAAAAGGCGGGATAACAAAATAGAGACGGAGCCCGCGAAACCTTGCCGCAAACCTGACTCTGTGTTTGACAATTGGGCGCCGGCAACTGTGAACCGCAATATAGACACCGTCGGATTGTATTTCAAACGCGCGGGGCTTACCCGCCCCTATTGCGAACAAATGGCGCAAAAGTGCCCATTGCTGTTTATGGAACCAAAGGTCGTTATACGCCGCATCAATATAATTGTCGGAATGCATGCAAGACAGGAATTCTATATCGCCGCCGCCCAGAATATTTGGGACGCGCTGTGCAAAATGCCCGTCGTGCTGGAATTGCCGGAAGAACATTTGAAATACCTTTCGCGCGCCGCGAATATTTTGAAATCAAAGTGCGGGCAGATGTATTCGTTCAGAACGCTTTTCAAAAAATCACAGGAAGAAATGGATGCAATCCTTGCCGCCAATTCCATACGGGCTGATGCCGTTTTGAAGATTCAGAAAAAAGCGCGCTAGACAGCCGCGCCTTTGACAAGGCGGTCGCGAATCGCGCGCCCGACGCCGGTATCCGGCGGAAGGATTGCGATGATTTTCTTGCATCCGCCGCGACCCATTTCATCCATCGTGCGATAAAGATTTTTTGCATAATCGGCCGGACTTTTGAAGACCCGCACATCCCATCCGTCTGTGCTTTGCTTCGGCGCGGCCAGGGTCATGACACCGATTTTTTCGTTTTTATGTTTGTCTGTTATAGCATGCAAGGCGTCAATGTCTTCGATTGTTTCCATCGGCACGCTTGGCGAATAATGTTTGTATTTTTGTCCCGGGGACAGGGCGCGCTCGCCCGCTGTGGGCGCGGTTGCGACCGTAACAGGCGCGCCGATGCATTCTTCGATTTGTTCCGGCGAAATTGTTCCGGCGCGCAACAGGCGCACCGCGCCGCCAAGAACAGACACAACGGTTGATTCCAAACCGCATTCAATGTCGTCGTCCGATTTGATGACGCCGTCTATCCGCCCATCCAAATCGCGCATAACCATGCCGGCGGTCGTCGGCGATAATCTGCCCGATATATTCGCAGACGGCGCGGCGACCGGCGTATCGCACAATTCCAAAAATTTTCGCGCAACCGGATGACGCGGAATGCGAACCCCGACATCGGGTCCGCCGTTTATAGACGGCGGCCGGCATTGCATAACGATTGTGATTGGACCGGGCGCGAATGTTTCGAATAATTTTTTTGCAAGCGGACAGACGACGGCGATTTTATCCGCCGCGGCAATATCATGGACATGGATGATAAGCGGGTTGTCGCCGGGCCGGCCCTTTACGGCATAGATTTCGGCGCATGCCGCGCCGTTCGCCGCGTCCGCGCCAAGTCCGTAAACAGTTTCCGTCGGAAATGCGACAAGCCCGCCGCGTCGGATAATATCCGCCGCCGCGCCAAGTTCGCCGGCACCAAAGATTTTGGTTGTTTTCATAAGGGTCAGTATATATTAATATTTTTGGAAATCAATTTGCGAATGCGGGGGCTGTTTTTGGGCTTGACTTATTGTTATTTAGTCTAATACTGTAACGGAGGGCGGACGAAAAGGAATCATCAAAATGACAAACAATCTAAAGACCCAGGTCAAATTGCAGCTTATGACAATTTCGGGATTCCCAAAAGACACCATAGACGATGTCGCAGAAAAATTGATAAATGACGAGTTTACCAAAACACAAATCGAAAAAAACGGCTTTCGTTTGAATTTCAGGAAAACTTTCGACGATATGCTTGCATTCTTTGATTTGTCGCATTCGTATTGCCTGCAAATAGTGACAAAGATGCCGTCGCTGCTTTCCATGTCGGTTGATGAAATGGAATATGTTGTGGACGGGATGGTCCGGCAATTCGAAAGAGACGGCCTGACGTGGCCAAGGTATCGGCGGGCGGCGCTGGAAAATCCGGTGCTGTTTACCCTTTCGCCCAGGATGGCGGGATATAACATAGGTGCCCTGGTCAAAGAATTCCCACCGCTTACCCGCGCACAGGCTTTGTCGGCGGCGCTTTCGGCCCCGGAACTGTTTGACAAAATGTTCGACCGTGAAAAGGTTGCCGGAATTCTTGGATGGGCGGAGTTTGCCAAAGCCGGCGAACAATCCGGAAAGCCGACCGGCCCAGTGTCGATATACGCTTTGCGCAAAGGGAAACTGAAATGGTCGTCGCCGGATGTTCAACTGTCCGACAGAGCGGACCGCAAAATAGACGAAGTGACCAACGAAGTCGTGGCAAGGTTCGCGCATGCGGGCCTGAGCTTGCGCAAATATTTGCGGATGGCGGAAAAATCTCCGCAATTGCTTACGGCATCGCCCGATTTGATAGAACGCCACATAAACGCCACCGTTGAAATATTCGCGCCGCATTTGACGTTGGAAAAATATTTGAAGATGATGGAAACTGCCCCAAGGACGCTTTCTCTTCACCCGGAAACAATAGAGCGAAATATAAAAGGCGTTGTGGAAAAATTTGCGCCGCACATATCGCTTGGGCAATATATCAAAGCGGCGGAATACGTCCCGCAACTGCTTTGCATCTTACCCGAAACAATAGAGCGCAATATAAAAGGAATCGCCGAAAAATTTGCGCCGGAACTTTCGTTCGCGCAAATTGTGAAAATGGCGATAAGCGCGCCGTCATTGTTTACTCGGTCACCGGACACACTTGAAGGAAAGATGAACGAATTTACAGAACAGCTGGGGTCCAATCGCGCGCAATATTTGCAACTTGTGAAAAAATATCCCAACCTGTTGGCTCAATCGTCCGATACAGTGGTGGGCAATATAAAGGGTGTCGTTGAAAAATTCGAACATGTGGGCGGCCCGACTTTGGCGCAGTATACGAAGATAGCGATGAGCAATCCCTGGCTGTTCAGCATTTCCCCGCGTGTTGTAGAACGCAACATAATGGGCGTTGTTGAAGAATTTAGGCGCGCCGGGCTGACGCTTGAAAAATATATAAAGACTGCCGCAAAGGCGCCATTGTTGGAATTGTTCAGCAGGTCGCCGGACAAGATAATAAGCAACATAAACGGCGCGGTGGAAAAATTCGCGCCGCACATGCCGGTCGAACAATATCTGCATGTTGCGATGAGAACGGCAATGCTGTTTACCACTTCTCCCGATACGGTGGAACGCAATATCAAGGGGGTTGTCGAAGCATTCACGCCGCATATATCGTTAGAGCGGTATCTGAGGGCGACGATAGTAAATCCGGCGTTGCTTACCATGAAATCCGAAACCATCATAAGCCGATTCAACCTGTTCGTCGCGATGAATGATAAAAAAGCATTTGCTTTGCAGTCGCCCGCGGCCAAAAGAAAAAACGAAAAAGATATTTTCGAAGTGCTGTGCACAAATGCAAGTTTCATTACTTTTTCAGAAAACAGATTATTGACCCATTACATTGCCGCGCGGCTTTGGAAAAACAAAGGCGGACGCCCATACACATTGCGTTATCTTTGCGGACGGCCTCGGGATAAAATGGAAGACATCATAATAGACGAACTTAAAGACCGCCGTCCGCAAATCTTGGCCAAACTTGCGGACCAAGGATTGATTAAAGTCAGAATGTCGCGGATAATCGGCGACCAGAATATTGCAAAGTTTTTGCAGAAAACGCATGATTGAACAACGCGTGTCCAATATATTGGGCGGGGTAAAAAAGAGTGCCGGGTTTACGGGTTTGTCAACCGCAATTCTATGCGGCGGTTTTTTTGCAATGACGCCGGGTCGGTGTCTTCGGCAATCGGGAACAATTCGCCGAATCCGGACGGTATAAGGCGGCGCTGTTGCACGCCTGCGCGGACAAGCTCGTTCACTACTGCCTGTGCGCGCAAAAGCGACAATTCGGTATTGTTCCGGAATCCGCGGTTTCCAAGTACGACCGGCTGTATGTCCGTATGCCCGTCGACGCGGATTATCCATTGGGTGCCCTGTGGAATTTTTTCTTCCAATTCGCTTATGACGCGCGCGATAAGTCCGATTTGCTGTCTTCCATCCGGTGAAAGCGCGAACGAGCCGACCGCGAACAATATATCGCTTGAAATCAAAAACCGGTCGCTTGACACGTCGACGCCGGGAAGTCCCGCAAGCGTCGTGCGTATGGCGCGATAGAATTCCGATTGGAATTGACCCATCAACGCCGCGCGCATTTCCGCATCCATAAGGTTGTCCTGCATCTGGGAAAGTTCCGCGACTTTGTCGGCAAGCGCGCGGTTAAGCCGCGTCGACAGTTCGACGTATCGCACTTCCTGTGCGGCCGATTGCGCCTCTGCCGCGCCAAGCAACGCATTCATGCGGGCAAGTTCCGCCGCAAGCGTCTGGCGCTGAGTTTCAAGTTCGCCGGTCTGCAATCGCTGGTCGTGCGTGGTAACGCGAAGCTGTTCTTCCAACGTTTGGATTATTTCGCGCATCGACGCCTCGCCGCTTCGCATGTCGTGAAGTTTCTGTTCGTAACTTGCGACAAGTTCGGAAAGCGTCGCGTTCGTCACGTCAAGCAAGTGTTCCCGCTCCACGCTTTCCGCAAGGGCAATGTGCATGCCTTCGTGCAATGCCTGGTTATCTTCTTCAAGCGCCTGCAGCGCGCTGTGGGCAAGTATCAAAAGTTCGCGTGCGCGCTCTTCGCTTATGCGAAGTTGTTCAAGCTCTTCGGTCTTTTCGATGTTCTGTCTTGTAAGCGAGGCAATCTGACGGATGCCGCCGCTTGTCCCGAATACGTTCGTCGTCGCCCAAAGAAACACAAACACGATAAGCAGAAATATAAGTATGATGACAAGGTTGGAAAACAAGTCCACAAAACCGGGCCATGTGTTTGTTCTCTCCTTGACTCTGTATTTTAACATCTCTCTCTTGTCCCCTTATTTAAGTTTCCCAATCGTCTTTTCCAATCGGTCGATAGATTTCGATAAATCCCGCGCCGCCGCGTTGACGTATGGAAGCGCGCCGTCATAACCATGATTGCCGGTGCCAAGAAATCCGAACAGGCGCGCGCGGTCGGAAAGGTTTTCTTCCAATTCGCGGAATATGGCATTCTGGGCAAGCGATGCCTGAAGTCCCAGAAATCCGACGATAAGCGACCCGCCAAGACCAAGAAGCGAAGTCGAAAACGCCGTGCCCATGCCGGAAAGCGGCACGGCAAGATTATGCTGCATCGTGGTCATGATGGCGTCGTCGGTGAAATCCATCGCGGACATCAATTCCCCAAATCCGCCGACGGTCGTGATAAGCCCCCAGAATGTTCCAAGCAGCCCAAGGAATATCAAAGTATTCGTAATGTACCGGACCGCTTCGCGGCTGTCTTCGAATCGGCCCAGTATTATGTTAAGGAAGTTATCCAAAGTCTGGGGCGATATATAATGGTTGCGGTCGGTTTTCGCGCGGTTCAATATGATTGCAATCGGGCGGAACAGGCGCGGCGGCAATTCGGCGGTCCGCGCCGGAGTGTAAAAGAATTTGTGAAGCCATGTGTATTCGGGAAGAAGGCGGAACATATCCATAAAGCAAAGCCCGATGCCGAACAAAGTCGCGCCGATAATAACGCCGTTAAGCCAGATGTTGTTAAGCGCGATGGCGATGAATTCTTCGTGGAAAAAGACAATCCCCGCCGCGACAAGCGCGGTAAACAAAGCCATTCGATTAAGATTTTTATGAAATTGCGTGTTCATTCTCGGTCTATCTTAGTAAAAAATCGAAAGCCTCGTCAATATGATTTTCTGTGTCATCAAATTCCAATCTAACTTTTACTTTGACATCGGGATTTGTTTGTCTAAAATGCCCGGATGCGGTTTACAAGGAATTCTTTTAATACGCTTGCGCTTGTATTCTTGATGCTTTTCATCGCAAAGGTTATCCCGGCGCAAGAGAACAAGACGCTTACCGATACGCTTGGCGGGTTTGATAAAAAGCCGGTGTGGAAGAATCACTTTTCCCTTACATGCGAATACCAGATTTGGCCATGCGACAAAGAAGACCGGCATATGTCCGTAACGCTGGATTACGTCCGCCGCCAAAAAATATATGTGCCCCCGATTGGCGGCGATTGGCGATTTTATAAAAAGATTGACGCGCTTATAAGGCGGGGCGTCATAGTGCCGTATATCGACCTTGACCTTAATATGACCGATTTGTCCACCAAGAGGTTGCAAGATGCGGTCCGAAATCCCAACGTTGGCATTCGGTTCGCGGTGCCGGTGCCTTTGCCGCAGAGGAAAAGATAACGTTTTTTCTTGATTTCCATGAAAATTTGTTCATAATAGCCGTGCTTTCCTGCTGGTGACGTTGTGTTGCCGGCTATAAATCCAAAGGAGCAAACATGGCATTCTATGAAAGCGTCTTGGTTTTTCGCCAGGACTTGACCGAAGCGCAGGTCAAAGAAAAGGCGCAAAAATTCACCGACATCATCAAAGAGCTTGGCGGCAAGGTTGTGTCTTCGGAATTCTGGGGCCTGAAAAACCTTGCGTATATTATCCGCAAGAATAAAAAAGCGCACTATGTGTTCTTCAACGTCGAAATGCCGGGCGCGCAGTTGTCCGAATTCGAGCGCCGCGAACGCATTGACGAAGACCTTATCCGTTTTCTTAACGTCCGCGTTGAAGAACTGGCCAAAGGCCCGTCCGTTATGATGAAAAAACAAGAAGAGGTGGAGTAATGGCTGTAAGAGCTGCGATATATCGCAAAAAATCCAACCCGTTAAAGGGCAAAGAGATTGATTACAAAAACAAAAAAATGCTTGAAGGATATATCACCGAACGCGGTAAAATTATCCCAAGCCGTATAAGCGGAGTAAGCCAAAAGGACCAGCGTAAACTGGCCCAGGCGATTAAGAGGGCAAGGCATATCGGATTGATTCCGTTTGTCAGAAACAATATTGGGTAAAAATCAATTGATGCGGCGCATCTGCACCACCTGAATTGATTTTGTATATAAGGCTAATCTGGGCAACGCCCTAACTTACAAAAGGACAGATTATGAAAATCATACTTACAGAAAAAATTTCCAAACTTGGCAATATCGGCGACACCGTCGATGTCGCAACCGGATACGCGCGCAATTATCTTTTGCCGGGCGGCAAGGCTCTGCGCTGGTCAAAGGGTAATATCGCTTTGTTCGAAACGAAGAAAGCCGAATTACAGGCAAAACAGGCCGCGGCGATTACCACCGCAGAAAGTCAGGTAAAAGCCGTCGAAACCGCAAAGTTCCACATGATTCGCAGCGCGGGTGACACCGGCCATCTGTACGGTTCCGTGTCAAGCCGCGATATCGCGCGCATGCTTAAAGAGCTTACCGGCGTCGTGGTCGAATCAAGCCAGGTATTGCTTGGCACGCCGATTAAATCCATCGGCGCGTTCGATACGAAAATCGCATTGCACGCCGACGTGATTGTCCCGGTAAAGATTTATGTCGCGCAGACCCAGGATGAAATCGACGCGCTTGTCGCTGGAAAAATTCTGACATTCGGCACAAAGAAGGTTGACGCGACCGAGGCAAGCGAATCCGCCTCTGCCGATGCTCCGGCGGACAAGGCCGCGCCGGAAGCACCGGTCGAAGCCGCGGAAGAGGTTGTTGAATCCGCCCCTGCCGATGTTCCGGCGGACAAGGAAGTCACCGAATAAAAAAATCCGCCACCCGGCGGATTTTTTACCCCCTGAATTTGCCAAATATATTCGTTGGAGCTATTAATTCTCTCTTGACAAAAAGCCAAAGGGGAAGGTAATATCACAAGCAGAGAGAACAACAAAAAAAGGAAAGACCATGATTGGAAATATGAATGAAATTATAAGACTTGGGGTTGCGGTTGGGCTTCCGTCGCTTACCGCCATCATCACCGCCGGAAAAATTCTGTCCTGGCGCACAATCGTGCCGGTCGACAAGATGCACATTGTGCAGACCCGGAAAAAGACGACTTCTTATGGTAAAGAGAGTTCTCATGGAAACGTGTACTACGAATGGCCGAAATGGATTCCCGTGCTTGGCGTGGATGTAAAGGAACTGCCCGTGACCAACTTTAATATTCTTATCGACAGATACGAAGCGTACGACCAGGACCGCGTGCCGTTCGTAGTCGACATACACACATTCTTCCGCATATCCGACACCGACCGGGCCGCAGAAAGAGTATCGTCGTTCGACGAATTGAAAGGGCACTTGGCGGCTATCGTCCAAGGCGCCGTTCGTAACATCATGGCAAAAGCGCCGCTCCAGGAAATTATGGAAGAACGCTCTAAATACGGACAACAGTTCACCGACGCGGTCAGCGAACAGTTGAAAGAATGGGGCGTGGTGGCGGTCAAAAACATCGAACTGATGGACATTCGTGACAGCGCCGGGTCAAGCGTCATAGCGAATATCATGGCCAAGAAAATGTCTGAAATCGAAAAGGACAGCCGCGTGACAGTTGCTGAAAACAAAAAACTGGCCGAAACCGCGGAAATCGAAGCAGCGCAAGAAGTTGATGTCAAAAAGGCGGACACCGCCCGCATCGTCGGCGAAAAGGAAGCAGAACGCGACCAATTGATCGGAATCGCGCAAGAAAAATCAAAACAAGAAATTGCCGAATCCGCAAAAACCACTGCGGAAAAAGACCTTGCCGTTGAAAAGGTAAAAGCGCTGACCCAGGCCCAGATAGACCAAGAAAAAGCGGTCATTGATGCCGAAACGGTCAAAAAGCAAACAATCATCCAGGCTAACCAAGACAAAGAAAAACGTATTATAGATACCGAAGCGGAAAGGGAACAAATCCAAATCCAAACCGATGCGGAAAAATATAATGTCGAAACAATCGCGACCGCCAAACTTGATGCGGCCAAGAAAGACGCGGACGCAGTAATCGCTGCAAAAATGGCGGAAGCAAAGGGTGTCAAAGAAGTCGGAACGGCCGCCGCGGATGCCGAAAAGCAGATGCAGTTGGCGCGCGTTACAGCGGAAACGACTTTGGCGGAAAAGATTGGCGAAAACAAAGGCTATCAGGAATATCTGGTCAACCTTGAAACTGTACAGCGTAACGCCGATGTTGAGATTGAACGCGCCAAACAAAATGCGCTTGTCGGAGTCGAACAAGCTAAGGCGCTTGAAAAAGCCAACATCAGCGTCGTTGCGAATACCGGTGGCAGCGTTCAATCGGGCTTGCAATCGGTTGGTGATTTGTTCACGCCTGAATTCGCGACCAAGCTTGGGGCGGCGGATACCGCGCTTAAAAACGCGGCCGATGGCAAAGGCTTTATCGATACGATGAAAGAAGTGATTGAAAAATTTGCTTTGGTGAAAGGTGTTAATCAAAAGTAAAAACAAAGGCGTCAAAAACAACCCAGAAAAAGTATTAAATTCTCCGGGTTGTTTTTGGCATGAAAAGAGGTGCCCGCATGACTGTAAATTCATCAGGCTATAATGCAATTCGTGAAAAATACGGTATTGAAAAATCGCCCGCTCCCGCCGAGATTCGCCAAAAAATCGTTCTGGACGGAATGCGGCAAATGTGATGCCTTATAAAAAAATCCCGCAAAGCGGGATTTTTTGTTCTTTTCGCTTTTTATTTTCTGCTATATACTGTTGCCATGAAACTTGAAAGTGTCGGCATTATTATCGGATTGCGGCCGTTTGAAGAACGGGACAGCATCGCGCGAATATTCACGCGGGGCCACGGCGTCCTTGCCGGAATGATGAAGGGGGCACAGGTCGCGCGGAAAAACAAACCGCTTGTCGGGCAATACGGACCGTGTTCATGGAATGCGCGGCTTGATTCTCAATTGGGGGTATTTCATTTTGAATCCGAACGCAATATGGCGGCGCCGTTAATGTCGGATTCGGCGGCGCTGTCGTTTATGAATTCCGCGTTTGCTCTTTTGACGACGCTGTTGCCCGAACGGGCGGAAGACGCGCCGCTGTTCGATATGACGATTGAAATGCTGCGGTTGCCATCCGCGGCGCGGTATTTGGATTGGGAGGTTCATCTGTTACGGTCGCTTGGGTACGCGCTTGATTTATCGGCGTGCGGCGGGTGCGGTCGGGCGGCCGGTTTGGAATTCCTGTCCCAAAGGACGGGCCGGGCGGTTTGCGCGGAATGCGCCGCGCCATATATGGAACATGTATTTCCGATGCCCGTCGATTTGGCGGCGACGCGGTTTTTTCTTTCCCGCGCGGCTTTGACCCACGGCGTGAAATTACCAATAGAACGCGCGATATTTCCCCTTGCATCCGCCTGAATTTCTGGTACAATCGCGAAGTTCAACAAAACAAGGAGAAACTCTATGATTTGGACAATCTTAATTCTGGTCCTTGCGATTGCTCTCTTTGCCGGCAACGAACTTTTGTTCCAAAAAGTCGGCAAAAAAGATACGCAGACCATATACTGGGGCAAAAAGGGCGTCATGCTTCTTTCCATTGCCTTCCTGGTTATCGGCATCAACCGCATGGGACTTGGCGTAAGTCATTACCTTGTCCGGTCGAACCCGATGATTTTACAAGAAATGATTGAAGCGGCTCAGCGCCAGCCGCAACAAGCCGTATCAAGACGCGAGGTGCGCCGCATCCTTCGGGAACAGGGCGACAGAATGACACAGTTCGCGCCGATAAAGGGCAACCCGGATGCGAAACATACCATATTCATGTTTACCGTTCCGACTTGCCCGGCGTGCATCCATGCGCATCGCGAACTTAACCGCGTGATTGAAGACCGCGACGACGTCCGCGTTGTTATCAAAGCGTGGTCGATACACGGTCCGCGTTCCGACGCCGCTGTGCGCGCGATGATTGCCGCGAAATTGCAAAGCAATGACAAGGCTGTCGCATTATCCGATTATTTCCACGGCAACCGCGATTGGTTGGAAGCCGCAGGCCGCGCGACAACGCCGGAAGAAATGGTGAAGGCCATTGAAAAAGGTGTGATGGACGCTGCGCGGGAAGTCGGGCTTGACGTGGCCCAGCTTGAAAACGACATGCGCGGAAGCGCGGTCCGCCAAGAAGCGAACCAGATTCGCGAATTGGTCGAAAGGCTTGATGTCCGCGGCGTGCCGTTTATCATTATCGGCGACCGTGCCTTCCCGGGTGCGATGCCGTACGACGACATTATAAATGCGTTGAAGTAATGACAAAAAATCCCGCCACTTGGCGGGATTTTTAATGTTGGATTACTGCGTCAGTTATTTATGGTTGTCTACTATAGTAGACAAGATGTTTTACATATATTTGATTGCTTTTATGCTATAATCCCGCTATGAGATTTGTAGAACGCATCACACGGTTTGCAGGGGTCGGCTATCGAAGGTCCCATGAGGCCGAGGATATTCGTCCCCTACAGGCACACCGCGTTGAAACCCGCAGAAAGCTACACACACACACACACACACATGTAAGTTACTTCGCGAGCCGCGCCGGAGCGGAGCGAAGGCGGGTGGGATAAAAACGTTCCGCCTGGTGATGGGTGTGTTTTTTGGGGATAAATATCCCATT
>WRCO01000014.1 GCA_009783855.1 Alphaproteobacteria bacterium | reverse complement strand
TGTGTGTGTAGCTTTCTGCGGGTTTCAACGCGGTGTGCCTGTAGGGAACGAATATCCTCGGCCTCATGGGACCTTCGATAACCGACCCCTGCAAATCGTGTGATGCGTTCTACAAATCTCATACGCAAATTATAACACAGTTTTAGTAACCACCGCAATCAAATATATAAAAGACAACCGGCACAATAATTCATAATTCAACAAAAAATCGCGCCGAAGCGCGATTTTTATTTCCGAAGACCCAATTTTTTGATAAGGGATTCGTAATCGGCAACGCTGTGCTTTTTAATATATGCAAGCAGTTTTTTACGCCGATTGACAAGCGTAAGCAAACCGCGTTTGGAATGCTGGTCCTTTGGCGACGCCTTCATGTGTTCGGTAAGGTTGTTGATGCGTTCGGTAAGAACCGCAACCTGTGCGGCGGCGCTTCCGCCGTTGTCCTTGTCGGACGATTTGTATGCTTTTATAAGCTCGGTCTTTTTTGCTTTTACAATCGACATTTTCTATCCTTGTGTTGTTATTATACGCTTTGGTCGAAGCTGTCCGTTTACAATTTCCCCAATTCCTATGAATTCGGAATTATTATAAACCCGCCTTTGACCATCGCCGTCCGTTCCGACAAATCCGCCGTTCCTGAACAGAGCCGCTTCGTTATCGCCGATTTCCAAGACCAGAATGTCGTCCAGCCCGAAATCCACCGGTTTCAGATGCTGTGAAACCGACTGCGGGTCATTATTATACAGATTTTCCAGAAAATCAAGTCCCACCGCGTCTTTTATATCGAACATGTGCGTGCGGGTGCGGCGAATCATATCGCAAGTGCAGATGTATTCGTTCCCCATCTTGTTAATTTCGCCCGCAATCTGTTGCGCCAGGGTCCTTACATAAGTCCCGGCGGAACATTTTACAATAAAACTGGTCAACGGCAACTGGTCAACGGCAACCAGATCATAAATCATCACCTTGCGCTTTGGCATTTCAAAATCGACGCCGCGGCGGGCCATTTCATACGCCTTGCGCCCGCCGATTTTTATCGCACTGTATGCGGGCGGCGTTTGCTCAATTTCCCCGGCAAGCGCACCAAGCGCCCTGCGAATCTGTTCAAAGTTTGGAGTGTAAAGTGTGGAGTGTGGGGTTTCTTTTATAATTTTCCCAGTAATATCGCCTGTGTCCGTTTCTATGCCCCATTTGACGGAGAATTCATACTCTTTAACCGCGCACTTCTTGACGCCTGCGGCATCAAGGTACGGAATCATCTTTGTCGCCTCGCCCAAAGCGATGGGAAGCACTCCGGACGCCATGGGGTCAAGCGTCCCAAGATGCCCGAATTTTTTGATACCGAACATGCGCGCGACGCGTCCGCCCGCGGTGCGGCTTGTCATGTCGGACGGTTTATCCAAAATTACAAAACCGCCGGCCATATCATTCACCAAACAGAGACATTTGTTTTTTGGGCGCGGGTTCCGCCACTTTTTTGACTATCGACGGCTCTTCCGTACCCGGCATGACGACCGGTTGGGCCGGCGTTTTTTCTTCTGTTTTTTCTTTGTTCTCAAGCCCTTCAAGAATCCTTTCCGCGCGTTCGACAACCGATTCCGGCATGCCGGCCATCTGCGCGACATGAATTCCATAAGACGATGTCGCAACACCCCTTGCGATTTTATGAAGGAAAATAATTTCGGCGTTGTGTTCCGCCACTTGGACGGTAAGGTTGTCTATATTTTCGCGAATATCGGCAAGCGTCGTCAGTTCGTGATAATGCGTTGCGAAAAGCGCGCGCGGTGCCATATTGTCAAGGAATTCCAAAACCGCCTGTGCAATCGCCATGCCGTCGAAAGTCGCGGTGCCGCGGCCGATTTCATCGAAAATTATAAACGATTTTTCCGTCGCGCGATTTAATATGTTTGCGGTCTCCGTCATCTCCACCATGAATGTGGATTGCCCGGCGGCAAGATTGTCCGACGCGCCGACGCGTGAGAAAAGCTGGTCGCAGATTCCGATGCGCGCAGAATCCGCCGGCACAAAAGACCCAAGATGCGCAAGCACGACAATCAGCGCATTCTGACGCAGATATGTCGACTTGCCCGCCATGTTCGGCCCGGTGAGCAGGGCGACAACCTTGCCGTTCAAATCGCAATCATTCTTTACAAACGCATCGCCCCTGCCGCGAAGTATATATTCCACAACCGGATGACGTCCGCCCTGTATGGCGAAATCAAGACCGTCCGTCATATCCGGCCGCACCCATCCGTATTCTTCGGCGGCATTGGCAAGACCGGCCCACACGTCGCATTCCGCGATTAATTCCGCCGCCGCCAAAAGACCGTCCGACGCTTCGCGGACAAGTTCGATTAACCGTTGGACAATTTCCGATTCGATTGCGGCCGCGCGTTCCGCCGCGCCGCGAACTTCGTTATCAAGCTCTATCAATCGCGCGGTGGTAAAGCGGACGTTTCCGGCCATGGTTTGGCGATGAATGTATGTGCCGGCGTCACCAAACAGCGCGGCGGCCTTGGCCGCGGGCACTTCGATATGATAACCAAGCATATTGTTGTATTTTATTTTAAGCGTGCCTGCGCCGGTCGCGTTTGCGTATTCCGCCTGCAAGCCGGCGATAACTTCTTTCGCGCCGCTTGCCAAAGCGTTCATATTATCAAGCGCGGCGTCATACCCCGCGCGGATGACGGAACCGTCGCGGAACAGCGCCGGCATGTTGTCGGAAAGCGCGAAACGCAATTCCGCCGCAATGCCGTCGAAAGTATCAAGCCCTTCGATTCGCGCGGCAAGGGACGCATCAAGCTTTCGGCCGCAAACCTTGAATTCCGGAATACGCGCGGCGAATTCCGCACACGCTTTAAGGTCGCGCGGCGCACCGCGTCCGGATAACAATCGGCCAACCGCGCGCCCAATATCCGGAATTTTCGAAAGCATCGCGCGAAGTTCGGCCGCCACGGCGCTGTTCAACAAAATGTGCCCGATATGACCCTGACGCTTTTGAATTTCTGAAATTTCGCCGGACAATTCGCGAATATACGCGCGAAGTTTTCGCGCGCCCGCGGCGGTCTTTGTCTTGTCAAGAATGTCCAAAAGCGTCGCGCCGCCGGGCGAAAAAGATTCGTCTATTTCCAAAGACCGCCAGGTCGCCGCATCGACAAGAAGGCGCGCGCCCGCGCCAAGCCTGTACGGCGCGCGAAAGGCAAGCTTTGCGCCGCGCTGTGTCTGTTCCAAATATCCGGCAAGAAGCGTAATCGCAATATTGATTTGCGTATGTTCGATTCCAAAAATTTCGCGGCATGTTTCAAAAATATTTTCGCGTTGGAAAATTCTGTCGTACACGGGCGCGGTGCGAAACGCGTCGCGAACCTTTTTCATGACCGCCTGTTCCGCCATGCTTTCGGGATAAATTATTTCCGAAGGATTGATGCGGACCAATTCGTCGAACAAATTATCGGATAATTCGCCGACGAAAAATTCGCCCGTCGATATGTCGCATCCGGCTATATCGTGCTGGTGGCTGGTGCCGGCGGCTTGCGGCGCAATGGCTACAAGAAAGTTTGATTTCTTCGGCGACAACAGATTTTCATCCGTAAGCGTTCCGGCGGTGATGACGCGGACGATTCCGCGCGATATTTGTTTTACCCCCCTTGCCTTTGCTTGTTCCGGCGTTTCAAGCTGTTCCGCAATCGCGACATTGAACCCGCCGCGGACCAAGCGGCCGATATAGTTCTCGGCCGCATGCCACGGGATTCCGCACATGGGTATTTCGGCGCCATCCGCGTCCGTTCCGCGTTTGGTAAGCACGACGTCAAGCGCGCGCGATATGGCAACGGCGTCATCGAAAAACGCTTCGTAAAAATCGCCAAGACGGAAGAAAAGAACCGCCCCCGGCGCCTCTTTTTTAAGGTCCAGATATTGTTGCATAACGGGCGTGATGGCGGGTTTGTTTGGCATTATTTATCACAAGGTTTTAATTGTTCGATTTTAAGCTCCGCCTCTTTCAAAACCTGTTCAAGATAGGTTTTAAGCTTCATGCCCTGTTCATACGCCTTTACAGAATCGGCAAGCGGAAGCGCGCCCGATTCCATCTTTTTTACAAGCTCTGACAACTGCGCAAGCGCCTGTTCGAACGATAATGTTGAATCATCTGGTTTCATAATTATTCCTTTTGACCGGGTCAATATAAAACATTTCCATAAAAAATTCAACATTCATAATTCAAGATTTAACATTAAAAAAGCGCCAAAGGCGCTTTTTTTAATACATGGTTTGAAGCACGTGCTTCATCTTGTCAACATTATGCAGCATGGTCCCCGCACCGCGCGCGACACAGTTGAGCGACTCGTCGGCAAGGAATACCGGAAGTCCCGTCGCCTGTCGTATCGCGACATCAAGTTCGCGAAGCAGCGCGCCGCCTCCCGCCATCGCGATTCCGTAATCCACGATATCCGCAGCCAATTCCGGCGGCGTGGATTCAAGCGCCTGGCGCACGCTGTCGATGATTTTTCCAACGGTTTGGGATAATGCCTGTGCGACCTGACTTTCGGTCATGATTGCTTCGCGCGGCACGCCGGACAGCAAATCGCGGCCCTTTATCTTCATTTGTTTTTCGTCCCGTTTGTCTTTGGGCACCAAAGCGCATCCGATGGTTTTTTTGATTTCTTCGGCGGTCGCTTCGCCGACAAGAAGGTTTTTGTTCTTGCGAACGTAATCAATGATGTCAAGGTCCATCTGGTCGCCCGCAATGCGGACTGCGGACGAATACACCACTCCGCCAAGCGACATGACCGCGATTTCCGTCGTTCCGCCGCCGATGTCAAGCACCATGGAGCCGACGGGCTTGTCGATGGGAAGTCCGGCGCCCACAGCGGCCGCGACGGATTCTTCGACGATATAGACCTTCCGCGCGCCGGCGGCGTCCGCCGCTTCTTGTATAGCGCGTCGTTCCACCTGGGTCGCGCAAGACGGGACGCAGATGATGATAAGCGGCGCGGCAAGCATGCTGCGGCTATGCACTTTGCGGATAAAATATTTAATCATTTCTTCGGCGATTTCAAAGTCGGCGATAACGCCGTCGCGAAGCGGGCGGACGGCGGAAATCGTGCCGGGCGTGCGGCCAAGCATCTGTTTTGCTTCGGCGCCGACGGCAAGTACTTCCTTGCGGCCAAGAAGGCGGTTTTCGGCGACGGCGACGACGGACGGCTCGTTAAGCATTACCCCCTTGCCCTTCACATAAATAAGGGTGTTCGCAGTCCCAAGGTCGATTGCCATATCCGCAGAAAAGAATTTAAGAAGCCAGTTGTACATAAGACACCATTCCTGTAAAGTTATGGGCAAACGACGGCAGGGTATTTGAAGCAAGGACAGCGGTACAGCTTGCGTGTATGTTCCATACACACGACGCAAAACCTTGTTATTGATTCAAATATACGCCGCCGCTTTGCGGTGAATATTAAAAACATCATCTATTGTCAAAAGCTCGCTTGATGTATAATATGCATCTTCGCCCGCTTTCACCAATATCTAATATTTTTACTATTCATCGTTTCGCCCATAACTCTACAGGAACGGTGTCCAACTCCGTTTTTAAGACTTCGCGGAGTCTAGACTACAAATATCAGAAAAGCAAGTTATTCTTCCAAAACAGCCCGCGCTTTGGCAAGCAGGTCAAGCGCAACGTCAACATCGGATTTTTTATCCGGCGCGCGCGGTTTGCGTCCTTCGGGCTTTAATTCGCCTTCAGCAAGCAGCTTTTTCACACCCGCAATAGTGTATCCCCGGTCATAAAGCAATCCGCGGATGGTTTCGATTTTGATGACGTCTTCGTCGCGATAATAACGCCGTCCGCCCGCGCCGGTAATCGGCCGGATTGCGCCGGAAAAAGCCTTTTCCCAATATCGCAAGGTATGCGCCGGCACGGCAAGGCGCTTTGAAAGTTCGTTAATGGATATAAACGGTTCGGTCATTTTCGTAGCTCGCGGTTCGTCGCAGCGTACCATTATATAACAAACTTGTGGAGTATATCAAGCTTATCGTGGTTGGTGCTGGTGGCTCCTAGTATGAATTTGCAGACAATATTGTCCCAACATCTAAACCACCAACCACCAGCCACCACTAAAAATTCCTCACAAACCCGACTCCAAAGAAATTATACGAATAATTGGCGTCCGACGTGCTGCCGTTCGAAAAATGCTGCATAAATAATTCCATGTTCCATGTGTCGGACAATCTGTATCCGGAAAACAGCTTGAACGCGAATATAAGCTTTGTGCCGATGCGGTCGTTTTCCTGTAACTGCATGCCGACGCCCATTCCGCCGCCGTGATACCAATTGCGGGTGCTGTACAGCACCGCATCCTGCGACCAATAGAAAAGGGGAACGGTAACATCTGTCCATGCCCAATTGTCGTCATCCCGCCATCCATGAATATAAGCGATATTCAGATTCTGACGTCCGGGCAGCCGAAAAAAACTGTTCGGCTGTGAATATCGGAATTCGTACATCGCAAACCAAGCCCTCCGTCCCGGAAGCGGTAAAAGCCATGTCGCGTCCGTACCCTGGCCCACATTTATCGCAATCTGATTCCGATGCCCGCCAAACATGGGGGGGGCAAAGTCCGCAGCGGCGGCAAAACCGCAAAGCATAAAAACCGGAACAAGAATCAGTTTTTTCATGTACGTCACTCCGTGTCTGTGACTGTGTTTGTACCTGCGGAATCACAGGCGCCGCACACACTGTCGCCGTTTTCTTCCTCTTTTTCAATCGCCGTGGCGCTTATGACCTTTTCCCCGTCCGCAGTACGGAACAGCGTGACGCCCGCGGTGGCGCGGCCCGCGATACGAACATCAAGGGCGGGCGTGCGGATGATTTTCCCGCCGTCGGTCACCATCATAATATCGTGGTCGCAATCTATCGGAAAGGACCCGGCGACGGCGGTATTTTTGCCGCCAAGTTTGATATTGGCAAATCCCGACCCGCCGCGATGCGTTACGCGATATTCGTATGAACTTGTGCGCTTTCCAAATCCGTTTTCGGATATGGTGAGAATAAACTGTTCCCGCGCCGCCATTTCCGCCATCTTTGAATCATCAAGGACAAGCGCGTCTGTCGTCGCATCTTCGGCGTCCACCGCGCCTTCTTCTTCTTCGATGCCGGTTTCAAGGCGGCGAAGCGCGCGCGATTGCTTTATATACGCGGCGCGGACATCCGGCGTATCATTGCTGTGCGATAACATCGCCATGCCGATAATTCTGTCATCCTTTGCCAATTTGATGGCGCGGACACCAGTCGAAGCGCGGCTTTGGAACACGCGGATTTCCGTGACCGGGAACCGTATGCAGCGACCGCGGTATGTGGAAAGGAAGACGTCTTTGTCTTCGCTGCAAAGCGCGACGCTTACCAATGATTCGCCCTCTTCCAATTTCATTGCGATTTTGCCGTTGGCGCGGATGGATTCGAAATCTTCAAAGGTGTTGCGGCGTATCGTTCCCATCGACGTCGCGAACATAAGGCATGACCCCGCCACATTTTCAGGCACGGGCAATATCGCGGTAATCGTCTCACCATTATCAAGCGGCAACAGATTTACCAAGGGCCGGCCCTTGGCCGCGGCGGCCGCTTCGGGAAGTTTATAAGTTTTAAGGCGGTAACACATGCCCTTGCTTGAAAAGAACATCAGCGGCGTATGAGTATTCGCAACAAAGACGTTCGTGACATAATCGTCGTCTTTGGTCGTCATGGCGTTGCGCCCCTTGCCGCCGCGTTTTTGCGCGCGGTAGGTATCAAGCGCGACGCGCTTGATGTACCCGGTGCTTGTCACGGTCACGACCATGTCTTCTTTGGCGATTAAATCTTCGATGTCCATGTCGACTTCGGCGTCTGAAATCTGCGTGCGGCGGGGCCGGCCGAACGTGTCGCGGATTTCCAATGTTTCCGTACGGATTATGTCGGTGATGCGTTCATGGCTGCCCAAGATTTCCAAAAGATTTTTGATAACGCCGCCAAGATTTACCAAATCATTATGAATCTTGTCGCGTTCAAGCCCCGTCAACCGATGCAGTTGCAATTCAAGAATCGCGCGCGCCTGGTCTTCGGACATATGGAACAGGCCGTCCTTGTATTCCGAATTCGGGTCGTCGATAAGTTTGATATAGGATTCTATATCCGCGGCCTTCCATCCGCGCCCGACAAGCGCGTTTCGCGCTGCCTCCGGATTTTCGCTTCCTTTGATAAGCGCGATGACTTCGTCAAGATTTCCAACCGCAACGGACAAACCCAAAAGAGTGTGCGCCCTGTTTCGCGCTTTATTAAGTTCGAATATGGTGCGGCGGCGGATGACTTCGATTCGGAAATCAATGAACGCATCAAGGACTTTGCGCACATTGAACAGCATGGGCCGCCCGCGGTTAAGCGCCATCATATTGACCGGAAACGACGATTGCAATTGGGTATATTGATACAACTGATTTAACACAACATCCGGTATCGCATCGCGTTTCAGTTCGATGACAACGCGCACGCCGTCGCGCGACGATTCGTCGCGTATTTCGGCAAGGCCTTCGACCCGCTTTTCCTTGGACAATTCGACCATCTTGATGATTAATTGCGCTTTGTTAACCTGGTACGGCAATTCGTCGATGATGATTGCCGGATGGTCTTTGAAATCTTCGATATGAGTCTTTGCGCGAACGATGACGGAACCGCGGCCGCCGGTATGAGCGCGAAATGCGCCCGCGCGACCCATCATTATTCCACCGGTCGGAAAATCGGGCCCGGGGATAATTTGAAACAGCTCTTCGTCGGAAATCTCGCGCCGGTCAAGCACGGCAAGAGTTGCATCGCAAACTTCGGACAAATTATATGGCGGAACGTTCGTCGCCATACCGACGGCGATTCCGGCGCCGCCGTTGACCAAAAAGTTCGGAAACTTCGCGGGGAGAACGCGCGGTTCCAAGAAACCGCCGTCATAATTCGGCATCCAATCGATAGTATCCTTTTCCAGATCGTCCATAAGATTGGACGCAAGTTTGGTAAGGCGCGCCTCGGTGTATCGCTGTGCCGCAGCATTGTCGCCGTCCATAGAGCCAAAGTTCCCCTGTCCGTCGACAAGCATTTCTCCCATCGAGAAATCCTGGGCCATTCGGACCATGGATTCATATATGGCGCCTTCGCCGTGCGGATGGTATTTACCCATAACGTCGCCGGTTACGCGGGCGGATTTGACGTGTTTGCCGGTGGCTTTTGCAATATCGTTCATGACGTACAATATGCGGCGATGAACCGGCTTGCATCCGTCGCGGACGTCGGGAAGGGCGCGGTCGACGATGACGCTCATTGCATAGTCAAGGAACGACGACTGCATTTCGGTTTCGATGGCGGATTGGGGAACTGGCGTCGCATGAACTTCGTTCACGTTTTTTTCTTCTGACATACTTTATCCTTGTTAACTAGCAGCTAACAACTAACATCTAAGAACTATTAAAACTGCAGAATTCTCGCGGTTGTTAGCTGTTAGCTGTTAGTTGTTAGTTATTCTTTTTTGCCCGCAAAATATAGCAAAAAAGGGCGTCCGGGTCAAGAAAATCATACTGTTTTTTCACCCTATAAAATTACCATAAAGGACTTGACAAGTAATTATTTTGTCCTATACTGCAATTATAAAGTTCTGCTCTTTCGGTTTCTTTTCAAACGAATCGGACCAGGGGCCAGAGAAAAAACAAACCAAACAGGAGGTTAAGATGAGAAAAGCATGTATAATTCTGGGAGTTATGGCGGCATTGTTCGCCAACGGGGCCGAGGCGGCAAGATACAAACAAACCGGACGGGCGCATGGCGCATGCCTTCACTGCCCGATTGACAGGGGCACGGACGGGGCCGCCATCGCGGCGGGAATCGGTCTTCTTGTCATCACGGGCGTTGTTGTATACTCTGCTGTTTTCAACAACAGCTCTAACATACAATCGACCATAGATTGGCATACGGACAATCCGGGTCGTGTTCGCTTGGCGGAATTTTAATAACGCCTTTTAACAAAACTTGAAATAAGACTTGCAATTTGCAGGTTTTATTTCATAATGACCGCACTATGTTCTGGCCGCTTTGGGCACTTTTTGCAAAAATATTCGCCGTGCTTTTCGTATGGTGCATGATTACCGATTCCTTGCAGCGATTGTTCGGTTCGCCGGCAAAAGGCAAATGAGGGACCAGGCACTCGCGGCCAAATCACGATTTTTCTTGCAAACGGCGGATTCTTATGATTAAATTGCCCGGCAAGAAACAAAGGTATTTATTATGTCAACCAAGAGAACTTATCAGCCGTCAAACTGCCGCCGCGTTAAAACGCACGGTTTTCGCGCAAAGATGGCGACCAAATCCGGCCGCGATGTTTTGAACCGCCGCCGCGCCGCGGGTCGCAAACGCTTGGCGGTCAGCGCCGCAAGATAAAAACCCGCCGATGGCGGGTTTTTGTTATCTCCAATTTACCGGGATGCTGTTGAAATTATCCAAACCGGTGGCGGCACGAAAAGCCTGTCCCACCTGGGCAACCGTTGCATTCGGCCATCTTTGATACAAAAGCTGACCGTTGGAAAGGCGCGCCGCCGGCCCGCGCAGACCGGTAACATTCTGGAACGTCCCAAGGAACATCTCGTTTTGCGCTGTGCCGGATATCCCGTCGAATAAACCTGTACCTATGCTGGTGAGGCCGGGACTGCTGGAGAATGTATAACGGAACATCATTTCCGCTGGCGCTCCGCTTATTCCGGCGAACAAATTGCCCGGTATCGGGCCGGTAAGGCCCGGGCACAGATTAAATGTGGCGCGGAACATTTCTGGTGCCGGCGGGCCGACAATGCCAGCAAACAGGTTTTCCGGTATCGAACCGGTTACAGCGCTCTCGGCAAATGTGAAATGGAACATATTGCTTACCGGCCGCCCCTGCACCCCGGCAAACAGATTTTCCGGTATCGGGCTGGCAAGGCCGGCGGCGGAACTGAACGTACTGCGAAAGCGCGGGCTGCCGGTGGCGGTTGCGTTCAGTATCGGGAATATACCTCCCAAATCCCCTTCTATGGCAACAATATTGTTTCGATTCATCGAAGAGGCAAAAGATATTGCCGCCGCCGTGGCGGCAGAACTGTAACTTGTGGCTCGGCCCCTTATCGTTACGGTAAACGGTCCGCCGTTGTATCTGTGGGTCGTGGGCGAAGTGTATGTGGTAACTGTTGTGTTGGTTTTATTGATGTTCGTCTCTGGCGCGCCATTGCCCCAGTCTATTGTAAAATTACCCGCCGCGGATATTTGCAGACTAAACTGACTGTTCGCGGGCATATTGTTAAGCGTCACGCGGAACTCGCCTGCGGTTAACACTCCGCATGCGTCTGCGGTCTTTGTGGGTTCCACAACCGAATAAATTGTATCGTTATAATTTATTCTGAAACTGCCCGACACCAACACTGTCGACAAATCGCCCCAGTACACGGTATCGCCATCCCTTATCGCCAGACTTGGCGATGTATTCTTGGTCGAGCGAAGTATCGCCGAATGCCCGGCGCTTGTGCGCAGTGTCCGAAAGTTTACACAATGCGTCGCGCCGGTTGCGCGGTTGCCGATTTGTCCGGACGGACATGGGGTGCAAGAAAGACTTCCCGCCGACGCGAACGTTCCGGCGGGACATGGTTGACAGGTCAGTCCAATCGGCCGGCATCCCGGTTCGCATGCAGAATGCGCCGCGGATGCGAACACAAGCGCCAGAGCAAAAAATAATAACCTTAACCCAGACTTCATCGCGTACGTGCCGTCCCGGACAATTGCTTCGCAATTTCCGGGACGGCACGTACGCGACACGATTGTTTTTATCCAATGAATGGACCTACATGTGTGTGTGTGTGTGTGTGTGTGTGTGTGTGTAGCTTTCTGCGGGTTTCAGAGGGGCGCCCCTTTGGCCGGGCCGAATATATCCGACCCATACATGATTATCAATATCACACTTTTGGGATTTCATAACGGAATTATATCATAAAAGCGATTCCGTTTTTATATCTTTTCCCATTCGCAAATCACATTCGCATGTTCGACTTCGTTCTTTATCATGTGACGGCTTACCATGCCGTCAATACGCGATTCAACATCTATGGTCCGCACGCCCGCCGGTATTTCTTTTTTGAAATTTATATCAAGCCGGTAAAGTTTATGCCCGTCGCGGAATTCAAAACCCAAAGATTCCGCCGCCCAGGTTGCATAGACCGCGTTATTAATATGCTGATTCAAATCCAAATCGTCAAAGCGCGGATGCGCGACCCATGTAAGGGCCGGCTCGAATTCCGGGAATTTTTCGAACGGGCGGTCTATGACGCGCTCGTCCAGCGTGCCCCAATCGGCAAGGACTTCGTCGATGCGCACAGGTCTTCTGGTGTTTATGTCTATCATGACCCACTGGCTTGTCGCGCGAACCATGACGTCTCCGGTCGCGGCGTCTTTGATTTCAAAATCGCGCGCAGCGCGCAGCGCGTCCGCCGCAGACGGCCAGGTGTATATTTCGATTTCTTGGTTTTCACCCGGCATCTGGACGATGTCGACAAGATAGTGCGTCACAACCCACGCGCGGCCGGTGTCGACGCAATAAGTCCGCCCGCGTCCCAAAACTTCGGCATGGGAATCCGCGACGCCTTGTAATTCGTTCATAAGCATGACCGGGCGCAGCAATCCATGCCTGTCCATCTTGTAAGTCCGAAGTGTTTTCTTTACTATATATTTTTGCATTGTTTACTCCGTTTTCACTATAATATCGATTTTGTCTTTTTGCGACAAATTGATTTCAATCCTGTCGGCGCGGCAACCGGAAAGTACGACGCCGCGCAGAATTTCCGGCACGTCGAAATTCACAGATATTTTTTCAAGCTTTGCACCGTTTCCGATATGCCGTTCCGTGCGAATCCCGCGAACGGACTTTATGATGTCAAGCGCGACGTCCATTGCCGCCACATCGGTATTCCATTCTTCTTTAACCGACGGATACTCTGTTAAATGCAGCGTTTCGCCGCCTTCGGCCGCCTTATAAACAACCTGCCATAATTCTTCGGTGATAAACGGCACGAACGGCGCATACAGGCCCAAGATGTTGCGCAAAACTTCCCAAAGGGTCCATTGCGCGGACAGCCTTGATTCCACAGAATGTTTGTCGGCGGACCAGAACCGGTCCTTGATATATTCCAAATACTGGTCACAGAACACAGACCAAAAGAATTCATCAATCGCCGCACGCGCGTTGAACGTGTCGTATTTGTCCATATGCTTGCAGACTTCGGCAATTGTTTTGTTCAATTCCGAAAGCACCCATCTGTCTTCGATTAATCTGGTTTTCGGTTCTTGGCTTCCGGTTCCTTCGGGTTCAAACCCATCCATATTTCCCAACACATACTTCGTCGCGTTCCAAAGTTTGGTCAAAAGCTTGGTGCCGCGCTTCACCTCGTCTTCGCTGTATTTCACGTCCTGACCAATCGGAGTTGTCGACACCCAGTAACGAAGTGCGTCCGCGCCGGATTTTTCAACAATTTCGTCCGGGGAAATGCCATTGCCCTTTGTCTTGGACATCTTCTGTCCTTTGGAATCGCGGACCATTCCGTGAATATTCACCGCCTTGAACGGAACCGCGTCCATGGTATATATTCCCATCATGGCCATACGCGCAACCCAAAAGAATATGATGTCGTATCCTGTATTCAGATAATCGTTCGGATAATACCGGGCAAGCTCTGGCGTTTTATCCGGCCAGCCAAGGGTTGAAAACGGCCAAAGCGCGGACGAAAACCAAGTGTCCAGAACGGCCGCGTCACGTGTCAATTTTTTGCCGCCGGATTGCGCCGATGCGTCCTCTTCCGTTTCCGCAACATAGATATTGCCATCTTCGTCGTACCATGCCGGAATCTGGTGCCCCCACCATAACTGGCGCGATATGGACCATTCGTGAATATCGCGAAGCCACGCCATAAACAGGTTGTATCGATGTTCTGGCAAGAATTTTATATCACCGCGCTCTGCCGCCATGATGACGGGAGCGGCCATTTTTTTCGCATCGACAAACCATTCTTCGCGCACCATGTATTCGACGGCACAATTTCCGCGTTCGGAATAAGGCGTTGGAATCGTTTTGCTTTCTATCTTGACCATCTGGCCGGCCGTTTCCAAATCGGCGACGATTTGTTCGCGCGCCTTGTATCGGTCAAGACCGCGGTATTTTTCCGGAACAGTTTCGCCGATTAATTTCGCATCGTCAGTCAGTATGCAAACCGCCGCAAGATTATGGCGCTTTCCAACTTCCCAGTCGTCCATATCATGCGCCGGCGTGATTTTAACCGCGCCGGTGCCCTTTTCCGGGTCGGCGTGCTCGTCCGCGATGATTGGGATTTCAATATCCGTTAATGGAATAATCGCGTGCGCACCGACAAGGTGTTTTAATTTTTTATTTTCCGGGTGAACCGCGATTGCCTGGTCCGCGAATATGGTTTCCGGCCGCGTTGTCGCGATTTCGATAACGCCGCCGCCGACCAGCGAATAATTGATATAATAGAATTCTCCCTTTTCCTCGCGCACATCGACTTCCAAATCGGACACGGTCGTCATCTGTTTCGGGCACCAGTTGACAAGACGGCGCGCCTTGTATACCAGACCCTCTGAATGCATTTTTACAAACAGTTTTATGACCGCGCGGGATAATCCGTCGTCCATAGTAAACCGCATCCGCGACCATGCGGGCGTTATGCCGAACATGCGCAATTGTTCGATAATCTGGCCGCCGTATTCGTTTTTCCATTTCCACGCGTGCGAAAGCAATTCGTCTTTGGAAAGGGAACGCGGGTTGATTCCATCTTTGGACAGGGCCCGCTCAATCAACAATTGCGTTGCGATGGACGCGTGGTCCGTGCCCGGCTGCCAAAGAACGTCGAGACCGCGCATACGTTTGTACCGTGCGATAAAATCGGTCGGGATATTGTCCAATGCATGCCCCATATGCAGACCGCCGGTGATATTGGGCGGCGGCATCATGGTACAGAACGCGGGCTTTTTGGACGCGGCGTCATTTTCCCAGAATGTGTTTTCATCCCAAAATTTCTGTATGCGCAATTCGATTTCGCGCGTGGATATATTTTTGCCAAGTTCAATGTTCATATGCTTTTCCCTGATTCTGAATTTTACTATGTTGCGGCGGCGCAATCAAATAAAAAGTGCCGCCTTTTGGGACGGCACAGCGGAACATGCAAAACGCACGTTCCGCTATCTGACTGCTACCAAATTCAAGCTGTACTGTTTCATTTCATCCGAATTTTATATTAAAAATTGAAAAAATCAAGCGTATCGTTACCTGTGTATTATCGGTTTCCAATCCGATACGTCAAGACTTTGCAAATCGGCGGGAAGCCCCGCATCCGGCATCACGTGCCAATTTTGAGTCCGACCAATCGGGCCAATCCGACCGCGCACACGAAGAATATTCGCGTCCGTACGGTCTTGCCAGATTGATGCGGTATACGCTCTTCCCGATTGCGGGTCCATTATCCGGCCACCGGTGTATTCGGACGAAGCGGCGTTCCATCTCATATCCCAAATGACATCAAGCCCGACCATTTTCGGTTGGGTCCGAACCCTTTCGGCGATTCTTGACGGCGCCGCAATTGTTTCGGAAATTTCGCCGCTGTCCCTGTCGTACAAGGCAACGACGCGTCCGCACAAAGAATCGGCGCATTCGTACAGGCGTATAATCGACCGGGCCGCGCCCGTCGCATCGTCGATTGTTTTATAAAAGCCGGCAAGCGGCGCACCTTCGGCGCGCAGGGCATATGGCACAAGGCACAGGGCATAAACTGCCAAAAGTTTAATTCTTTTCATAATTAATTCCTTTTTTGTTTGGAACTATATTGGACTCTAAAATACTACTAAATTCAAAACTCAAAATCAAATATTAAAACATAATTATTTTTCTATTTTGTGCCGGCTGTTTGCATTTTCGGGGGTGAAGTGTATTTGACATACATGAGCCCCCGAAAACGCAAACACCGCGGATCGAAAGGGAAATTATATCGCCCTTACCGTTCGACAGAATACAACCGCATAAACTTTTTTCGCCCCGGCGCGTTTAAGAACGCGGCGCAATTCATACAAAGTCGCGCCGGTTGTCATAACATCATCGACAAGGAGAATTGTTTTTCCCTTGATATTTTCCGGACGGCGAACGTTGAACACGCCGCGGATATTGGCGCGGCGCTCTTTGGCGTTTTTATGCCCCATGTCGGCGCGATGCTTGCGAAGTACGGAATCGACATCCACCGGGACGCCAAAATGCTTTGCGATTGGGCGCGCAAGAAGCGCCGCCTGGTTATATCCGCGCTTCCAAAGACGCCGGTATGAAAGCGGAACCGGCACGACCAGATTGACATTTGATTTTTCAGATTTCAAATCTCCGGTCTCGGTTTTCAATTCCCGCAGGGAGTTAATCATCGCCCGCGACATAAGATTTTTGTATTTAAGCGCGGCCGCATGTTTGAACGGCAACATGACGTCCTTTGACGCATCGTCATAAACGCACGCCGCGCGAAGGAAATCAACAACATTCTTGCCCGTTGCGCATGTCGGGCACAAAGGACGCAGGCCAAGGTCAAGATTCGCCGGAAACGGATATCCGCAAGACGCGCATTTCGGGTCGCCAATCCAATTGAATTTGTCCCAACACGGTGCGCATAATACGCCGTTTTCAGACGAATGCGCCTTGCACACGGGACACGAAGGCGGGAAAAGAAAGTCTAAAAGAAAGTGGAGTATTGTTTTCATGAATGTTGAATACTGAATGATGAATTAATACGTTCGGATATTCAACATTTATCTTTCAACATTCAAAATTACCATGCCAGGCTTCTGCTTGTCCGGGTCTGGACCGTGTCGCCGAACATATCGCGCTGTCTTTCGACAAGCGTCTGGAACACATCGGACGATATGACGCGAAGCACGAACGCATCGCCGTCGCGCGGGGTAAGCACGGGCATAATCCGATTATCGGAAATTCCGGAATCGCGAAGCACCTGTTCGACGATTGCCAAACGGCGCGCGGCGATGCGGCGGTCTTCAAAGCTTCTTGTCGAACCTTCCGGGATGGAAATCTGAATCGCGCGGCGCGGGTTCGCAACGACAAGTCCCGCATATTCGGAAAGCAGTTGGAAATTATCGCGTGACAAAGACGCGTCGTTGCCGCGGAATCCTATGCGGATTTCAAGAGGGCGGATTCCGCCCTCTTCGCTTAAATCGCGAAGCGATTCGAACCCTTGCATTTCGGTTGTTATTTCGCTTGCCACATCGAACCGGTCGTCGATTCTGTATGTCGACAGGTGTCTGTTTTCAGAAACATAAGTCTTTTGGAACGCGCGGCGAAGTTGTGTCGGAGAAAGCCTGTTCAACGGAATATCGGCGGCGGCGCGGGCGGCGGGCGGCGATGGAGGCGCGGCGATGGGTTCGGCAATCGGCGCGGCCGCGCGCGCGAACAGTCCGTCGCGCCCGATGTTTTGCGGTGCGGGAACAGCTTCTCGCGGCATATCGTTAAACGACACTTCCATGCGGCGAACGATGACATCTTCGGGCACCGGCGCGGCGGGCGGCGGCGGCGGGATTATCGCCCTGTTTTGTATTGTGGACACGGGCGCGGAGAATATTATCGGCTCTTCACGCGGAACAGCCGCCGGTGGCGGCGCGGATGGCGTATTCATTGCAAAAAGATTTTCCGGCGGCAATCCGAAATTATCGTCGACAAGTGAAAATTCTTCCGGCGACGGCATGCGCAAAGGCATCTCGCCGTGGCTCATGCTGCGCCCGGCGGACGGATATGGCGCGATTGCAGGCACGGGAACGGGCAACGCGACCGGCACGGCGGCCGTGCGGGCGACGAATGTCCTTTGGTCAATGCTGCGCGCCGCCGCGGGTGTGTCATTTTGCGCGACACTTGCGCCGCGCGCCCAAAGGTTATCGTTCGGCCGCCGCGGGGCAAGCACATCGTCGCCTCCGCCTGTATTCCGGGGGGCATTTCGCGCGGTAAGCGGCGCCGGATGCGGTACGGTTACGGGTTGTGCCGCGGCACGCGCGACAACCTGTGGTTCATTATTTGTTGATTGGGGTCTTGATTCCGCAACCTGAATCGGCGCGGTTTGTCCGCCGGAATCTTGATGAATGCGGTGACGCGGGCTTGGCGCGACACCGAATGCTTCGCGTGCGGAGATGGTGCGTGCGGAATTAACATGCGGCAAAGCGGCGGAACCAAAGGCGTTGCCCGCAAATCCGACCAAAGCAAGCGCAGATACGCAAAGATAAATCAGCCTGAACACCTGCAGAGTCCACTCCTTTGCCGGGATTATAGAGAAAACCAAGGGGACGGGGCAAGGGAAAAATAGAGCATAAATAATAGAGCACAGAGCGCAAGTTTTCCCGGAAAAGCAACTGGCAAACATCTGTGCCCTATGCTCTGTTATCTATGCTCTGTTGTCCCAAAGAGGCTCTTTCACATTTTTCTCTATAAATTCCCCATGCGTCGCCAATTCTTCCGCATCTGGCGCAAATGTGCGCTGTGGGAAATTGCCGTCAGATTTCGGCATGGCCGAAAACGCATCGTTTTGTTTTTGAATTATATCGTTTATGGATTCGGTATTTGCCGCCGCGGCAAGTTCAAGATAAACCTTTGCCAAGATTTCCGCATCGATAAGCGCGCCGTGCGAATCCGCGCGCGTCGCAAGCGATATGCCAAACCATTTCGCCAAAGAATCAAGCGTATAACTTTTCGGGCCGAAGATTTTATTTCGTGCGATGACAATGGTGTCAATCTGACGTTCGCGCGGGATGGTGGGCAGGCCCAGCTGCGCTAACTCATAATTAATAAACGGAAAGTCGAAATCAATTCCGTTATGCGCGACGACGGGGCTGTCGCCGATAAATTCGACAAGTTTTCCGGCAACGTCCGCAAATTTCGGCTTGTCCGACAGGAATTCGTTGGAAAGCTTGTGCACCATGTACGAATCCGGCGGTATGATTTTGCCCATCGGATTTACGTACGAATGAAAAGTGTTGCCGGTGACGCGTCCGTCAACTATTTCAATGGCGCCGATTTCGATGACCCGGTCGCCCTTGTCATAAAAAAGCCCGGTGGTTTCGATGTCAAAACAGATTATTCGCGCCGGTGGCTGGTGGTTCGTGGCTGATGATTCGTGGTTCATTGTCGGCACCTTGTAATTGTTCGCCGCTATGCTAGTAAAATTTTAATATCATTTGCAATCGTAATTTGCTATAAGTCGTTCATGACCCACCAGCCACCAACACCAGCCACCAGCACCCTGAATCCCGAACAGCGCCGCGCGGTAGAGGCAACATGCGGTCCGGTTCTGGTTCTATCCGGCGCGGGCACGGGCAAAACGCGCGTGATTACGGAACGCATCGCGCACATATTGCGTACAGGCCTGGCAAAACCTTGGGAAGTGCTTGCCGTGACCTTTACCAACAAGGCGGCGAACGAAATGAAACGCCGTGTGTTTGATTTGACGGCTCAAAATTCGAACGACATCTGGCTTGGCACGTTTCATTCCACCGGCCTTCGCATCCTTCGGTATAATGCGGCCGCTGCCGGGCTTGATAACAATTTCATAGTACTTGGCGAAGACGGACAGAAATCGGTATTAAAAACTGTGATAACGGCGCTTGGCCTTGATACCAAAGAATATCCGCCGGCGGATTGGGTCGATAAGATTTCGACGATAAAGGACAAGGGGCTTGCCGAACGCAAAGACTGTAAAATCTTCAACGCATATAACGCAGAACTTGCCAGGTTGAACGCGGTCGATTTCGGTGATTTGATTTTGAAAGTTCTGGAACTGTTTGTCGCGCGTCCGGACGTGCTGTTAAAATATCAAAATCAATTCAAGTATGTCATGGTTGACGAGTATCAGGATACGAACGCCGCGCAATACCAATTGCTTCGCATGCTTGCGGCGGGACATAAAAATATATGCTGTGTGGGCGACGACGACCAATCCATATATTCATGGCGCGGCGCGGAAATAAAAAACATCCTTGGGTTTGAAAAAGAATATCCGGGCGCAACGATTATAAGGCTTGAGATAAATTATCGAAGCACCGCAAATATCCTTGGCGCGGCGAACAGCCTGATAAGGAATAACAAAGGCCGGCTTGGCAAAGATTTGCGCGTTTCGCCCGGCGCGCAGGGTGGCGAAAAGGTCCGTATTCTGCACCTTCCGACGGATTTTGACGAAGCGCGGTTAATCGCCGACGCGATTCAATCGGTATCCGAATGCCGAATGCCAACCACGGCGGTATTGATTCGCGCGGGCTCGCTTTCCAGAATGTTCGAAGAAGAATTCGCCCGCCGCGGCGTGGATTACAAACTTGTCGGCGCGATGAAATTCTATGACCGAATGGAAATAAAGGACGCGGTCGCTTATGCGAATTTATTGGCGCATCCGCGCGACGATATTTCATTCGCGCGGATAATATCGAAACCGCGCCGCGGTTTCGGTGATGTCGCGGTTCAAAAAATTCGGGATTTCGCGGCGGCGAACGGCACCGGCATGCTGACCGCGCTTTGCGATATTAATCTGTCCGGCGCACAGAAAAAATCGGCGGATGAATTTTTGGCGGCATTTGATACAGACTGGATGAATATGAACCCTGCGGACGCGGTAAACGAATTGTTGGAAAAATCCGGCTATATAAAAATGTGGCGCGAATCAAAGGATGCCGAAGCACCTGAAAGATTGAAAAATATCAAAGAACTTATTGCGGACGTGATCGCGAAATATGAAACCCTTTCGGAATTTTTAGAGCATGCCTCCCTTATGATGACCGAAGATGATGATACGAACCACGAACCATCAGCCACGAATCACGTCTTTATAATGACCATCCACGCGGCAAAGGGCCTGGAATTCGACACGGTGTTTTTGCCGGCGTGGGAAGACGGGATTTTCCCGAACGAAATGGCGATTCAGGACGGCGGATTGGAAGAAGAGCGGCGCCTTGGCTATGTTGCGATAACACGCGCGAAAAGTCGGTGCGTGATAACGCACACCATGTCGCGCATGACATTCGGCGAACGAAAGAATAATTTGCCAAGCAGGTTTATCGAAGAAATCGACGAAGCGTTTGTACAAGGCACAAGGCATGATAATCCGAAGGTAACAGGAAATAGTCCCGCAAAAACAAAACGCGCGTGCCCCGTGCCCTATGACCTGTGCCCTAATATTGTCGGCAAACTTGTCATTCACCCGGACCTTGGGCGCGGCGTTGTCATAGAAGAAAACGACGGTGACATCGTCACCGTCGCATTCAAAGACCGCGGCATTAAAAAAGTCGCCCGGAAATTCTTATCGTAAACAACAATTGATGGCCAAAACAAATCTAATCTCCCTGCTGCTGCCCCCCCGGGTCTCCTATTACTTCATCCGCAGCACAGTCTAAATTTGAAGTAACGCAACGCCCGCAACCCCTGGTATTATTCCGACAGCAAATTTGGGTACCTGGACAGTCGTTATGATTCCAACATCTGCCATTGACTGGAAGTTTACAATCCCGACATGCGAATGTACCGCCTGTTCCATCATTAAGGCTTCCCAGCCATCCCTGTCCGTGGGGACATCTGCATCCATGTGGAAGACCTCCGGTACCGGCGGGGCTGCTACCGTCGCCCAAATTACTGCCTTGGGTGACGGTTGGGGGGGGGCATGCCTGACAAGATCCAATCGGAGAACCGACGACGTTGCCAAGCCATCCCCAATTGAAGACTGGACACCTGCAACCCGAACGAGGGGGCGGAAGAAGCGCACCCGTTCCGGTGGTGCCCGACTGACCCGAACCCGAACCCGGACCCGGACATGGCGTACAGGCACCATCGACCATTACCGAGCCTTCTAGGCATCTGCATGCGCCGTTAATCCATATTTTGTCCTCGTCGTCGCATTTGCACCCATCTCTGTGGGAAAGGGCGCCGCCGCGGCCCTCTGGATTTGACCCATCCGGACAAGGCGCGCATGAATCTCCATCCCATCCATGGACCTTATTATCGCATTTGCAATGGCTCCAAGCCCGATGTGCTCCGCCATGACCACCGCTACTACTACTCCAACCGGAACCGGCGGGACAACACTCTTCCAAAGCATTCCACGCGAGCCTCATACGACAAGCGCATCCGTAGCCGGCGGAATTTTGCTGACCTGCGCCTGTCGTGCCATTCGGCACGGCACCGAGCGGACAATTACTCACCCTACATGTACCATCGATATTTTCCAAGCCGACGTTGCATTTGCACATTGTGTTCACCCACACAGTCCTATTTATGACATTTGCCTGTGTGGTTCCCTCTGACTGGAACGTCGAATTTGGCGGACACAGCATATTCTGGAAAAACAGTTCTGAAATATTGTTGATACATATATTGACTGCATTCACACCGTCCCGCGGACATCCGATAGGCGTGCGATTGTCGGCAAAAACCGCATAAGCACAGGTAAGCGCGACATTACGGCACGCGCCGCGCATGATGTTAAGCACAGCATCCGTGCCCGCGCCCTGTGCCCAATTGCTAAGATGCGATACCTGTTGATTGTAACAGGCCGATATATCCTGCATACATGTCATCGCGTGGTCCGCGATTAATTTTTCCTGACCCGACCTTATGTTTATCATCGCGCGCGATATAAATCCGCGGATGACTTCATTTTGCGGGTTAAACCGGCCGTCGGGCGTATGGGTTACCGAACGACAGCGGTCCATAACCGCGCGGCAGAGTCCCGAAGTCGGCGATTCTCCCGTCCCCATTTTTTCAAGAAGATACCGAATGACGCATCCCCCGTCGGCCGCCGGGTCGTTTATGTTACATTGCGGAAGATTGGTCAAAGAAAAATTCGCGGCATTGAAACCCGATATCATTCCCCTTATATGCGCTATATCCTGACCCAATACAATCCGGCCGGAATCGTCGATGAATCTTTTCGTCGGGTCCATGCATTTGACGTAATCGCGGCCGCAAACCATGCCGTCAAGCATACAGCTTTCAAGCGCGCCGACACATCCCCGTATATCGAATTGATTATGGTTTTGAAGGACGGCAAGCCGCGCGCGTTGCAGCATCTGGTTCGCCGCGCGCACATTGCTTCGAAGAGTTTCGTTCATACGGTTCAATCCCCTTTCGAATTCGATGCAATCCCTGTCGACTTCCATTTCGTACCGCGCGACCACTTGCGTGATATCCGCGCCCGAAGCGCGGCATGACGTGATGATGTGTTCGCACCGCCTTCTTGCGGAATTGAACAACTGTTCTCCGCGCTGGCCTGCGAAACTTCCGGCGGCGCCGGCGACGAACGGATTGTTCGAAGTAAACATGTCAATCGGGTTGCTGCCGTCGAAATTAAAATCAATCTGCAAATCCATGCGGGAAGAATCGGTGACCACATGCGGGCTTGTGCTTGGCGACCTTATAAGCGCCTCTATCTGGTCAAGCATGTGGCGGTTGGCGGAAACATCGCGCGAGCTGCCGGTCAATGCCATTTCCGCTTCGGTCGCGCTCATTATCGCGCGGATTTCTTCGGCGGTAAGGCCGATGTACCGTATGCGCTGCGCCACGTCGTTAAGTTCGTTGTTGGCGTCCCTTACCGCGGCTTCTACGCGGGCGTAACTTGTTATGCGGTCGGAACAGCTGCACCGCCCCTGATTGGTGTCAAGCACTGCGCAGAACTGGTCCATGCAGTCCGAAAACTGTTGAAAGCATGCGGCGTTAAGGTCGGACGCCTGTGCGAACCGGTCGGAAAGTTCGGAGACGGTCATCGGCGCGATGGCGCTTCGCGCCGCGATGCGCGCGCGGCTGTCTCCGACGTTGGACCCGGTCATGACGCCGCCGGACCCGGCGATGACGGCGCGGCCGCCGACTTCGGCGACTGTGGGGCGAAGCGATATTCCCGCACGGCGAAGGCTTGGGTCCGCGTTGGTGATTCCTTTGTCGTTTTCATGAAAAGCGGCGCGCGCCGCGGCGGCGGTCGGCGTCGTTCCGCGCCCGTCTGTCGCCGCGCGTGATGCGACCGCAGACCGCGCGACGCCCGGCTGTGCGGTCTGCGCGGGCGCCGCAACGCGCGCCACCGCGGTGCGCGCCGCTGTTTGTTGGGTTGGCGGCGCGACATTCCTTTGCGCCACTGTTGTTTCTTGCGCTCTGCTTTCTATGCTCTCTGCTCTATGTTCTATGCCCTGCTGCTGCGGCTCTGCCGCAACAGCGGTAATTCCGCGCGATACCGTGCCGCGACGAATTTGCTGAGATTCGCCTGTCGCGCCGGAGCCTTGCGAAAGCGGGGCCGCCCGCACCGCAAGGCACATCGAAATCATCAAAAAGCAAATAACAATTCTTTTCATCTGGTCTTTTGTTAAAGGCCGCCGTCCCGGCGGCCTTGATAATCAAACCCAATTGTTAAACGACCGTTAAGGCACCGGCACGCAAATACCGCCCGACGGAGTCCATCCGGTATTGCACACACAATTGCTGTTTACATAATTGCCGTTCCCCGGTGTTCCCGGCGTATGGGTAAAGTGGGAATTCTGCGGACACTGAATCGGCCTTGCCCAATTGCGAATCTGTTCCACACCCGCGCCGCGCAAACATTGCTCACGCAGCCATGCGGAATGCCGGTCCGGCTGGTTGGATGGCTGAGTCGTTATGCCCGTGCCGTTCATGATTTCGGCAAGCGATGTTACATTGCGGCATGTGTTCGCTCTGAAATCCTGGCTGTTGGTACAGGTTATGGAATCCACAACATCGATGACGGCCGCGACGGCGCTGTGCGGCGGGTTGCATATCATATCGCGGTAACACGCCGGGATTCTTGCCGACACCGCGCACGCCGCCCTTATCTGGGCGGTGGTCCAGTTCGGCTGTCCCATCGCAAGTTCTTCGTAACACATCCATATTTCGGACACGCACGCGCTGAAATTATTTCGCGCGGCTTCGCTGTTCGCGCGCTGGTTTGTCTCTTCGTTCTGGGCGAATTGCAGACGGTGCGTTTGAAGCGCCTGGGTCGCGGCGATTCTTTGGAACGCCATGTTTTGGGTAAGCGACTTTAATTCTTCGCCATACACGTCGCAATCGGCGTTGGCGTCAAGCACATAGCGGATAAGTATGCTGCGCCGCGCGTCGGAGACCGGTTTGCGAAGATTGATGAACGGGTCGCCCTGTGTGCCGCTGTATCCGAAACATGCCGCATTCCAATTGGCGCCGGTTGTCGGGGTTTGGGGCGCGATTGTAAAGACCGAATTGATATCGGTCGCATCGTTGCTTATCGTCACCGTGCTGTTAAGATTTTGCGGCCGGTTGTTGGTGCAGACTTCGAAGATTCCGTTAAAGCACGAATCCAAAACGCGGTTGCAAACATTGTTGTGCGCGAACGCGAAAAGGTCGTATCCCCAAGTCTGGGCGACCTGGTCGGCCGTCTGGTTGACACCGAACACATTGTTCGCGCCCGACCATTGGTTAAGAATCTGCTGTACGGTGGCGGATGCGTTGAAAATTGCGTTTCCGCTGAAATCCGCTGTCAATGTATCAAGCGCGGCAAGATTCTGGTGCGCCGTGCTTAAAAGATTCAATATGTTGGAATCCATTCCGGATAAACTCTGCATCCATTGGCCCCCAAGCGTCCCGCCCCCGACTCCGGGCAGCTTGCTGCAATACGTCGGTTCGATTTGACTTGCGGTTGGGTTCGTGCAATCAAGATTGGCAAGCCCCCTGTCCACCACAATTGCCGTGAAATTATTTTCGCACCATGCGCGAAGCGCGTCCGTAGTGCCGCCCATGCTTGCATCACGGAACGCGACGCAGTTAAGAACCCTTTCCGCATCGGTAAGCGTGAACGCCGCCGTTATGTCCCGGCCCCCGGATGCGATGACAAGCGCAAGCTCTCCGGATGCGCGAAGCAAATCTTCGCGCGCCTGTTGCAATGTTTGTTCAACGACATTGAATGTCAGAACGCGGCCGGCGCACGCACAGCGGCGCTGACCCGGATTTCTTGCGGTGCATATTTCATCCATGCATGTGTAATACGCGTCCATGCATTGCGCGAACGCTTCGGCGGAAATAAGTCCCGTCTGCGGGTCAAGTATGTTTGTAAAGCTTCCGGTGAAAAGACGGTTGGACAAATTGGTCTGATGAAGCGCGGCCGGCGGACGCGTCACAGGATTGGAACCGACGCCGATACGTGCGGGCGAAACCGTTCCGCTTCGCGCGGTGACTGTGCGGCCCGGGGTCGCGGCACGCGGCGCAACTGCGCGGCCCTGCATCGCGCCCGGACGTCCTTGCGGGGCGACCGCGCGGCTTTGCACAGGCTGTGCGACACCCGCAGCGGCGGGTTGTACAGCCGTACGCGCGACAACGCCGCGATTATGTTGGTCACGCGCGGTGGGCGCACCGCGATTCTGTTGTCCGGTCTGGGGACGCGCGGCCGTTCCGCGGCCCTGTCCCGCCGCTTGCGGCGCAGCGGCCCCGCCGGCGCGGTTCGGCGTTGCGGCGCGGGCGCGCGGGCTTTGCGGTTGCTGTGTCTGTTGAAATTGTTGTTGCTGCATGTGGAATACGGCCGCTTCACCAAAAGGTATCGCGGTATCGGCATGCACGCCGAACGCAAAAACCGCCGCAAACAAAGCCGCCACAAAGAAATTCGTGAACTTCATGTCTCTATCCTTTCCTTTGGCACAATAATCAAAGATTCTACCGTCATACGCCGCAAGAATCTTTGATTATTGTGCCTTTATTAAATTATACCATCTTTGGCACAGATGGGTAAAGGGAAAAGTAGGGCATAAGGCACAGGGTACATGGCATATTTTCCTGTTGTTAAAATTCCGATTTTCAAGGATAATTCGACAACAAACAAAAAGGAAAAATCATGAAAAAATTACTTACACTTGCACTGCCGCTTGCGCTTCTTTTGGGCGCCTGTGCCGAGCGACCGATTGAAACAATCGACCTTATGTGCGGCGATGTCCATGTAAGCGCGAAAGTATTCCGCGACCGGATAGAAGCGGTAATGTACGAAGAAGACATTGAATTCAAAATCACCCAATCGGCAAGCGGCGCAAGGTATTTCGGCACTTACAGGAATGCTGAATTGGTGCTCTGGAGCAAGGGTGATGAATGGATGCTGATAACCGTCGCCGGCGATGATGAAGAAATAATGGTAAGCTGTCGGAGATAATGGTGGTTGGTTGTTCGTGCTGGTGGTTTGCAGTATGAAATTGTCGGAAGAATTTCCATAAAAACCAAACTCACGAACCGCCAGCCGCCAGAATAAAACCGCCCATTGGGCGGTTTTATTCTGGTGTGACCGAAACCGTCGTCCGGTTCCCCGTTCCGCGCTTGAACCGCACGAATCCCGCGATTTTGGAAAATATGGTATGGTCTTTGCCCATTCCGACGTTTAATCCGGGATGCACGCGCGTTCCGCGCTGACGAATAATGATGTTTCCGGCGATGACGCGCTGTCCGCCGCCCTTTTTGACGCCAAGCCGGCGACCCGCTGAATCGCGTCCGTTGGCTGATGAACCGCCGCCTTTCTTTGTTGCCATGACTTGCTCCTTTCGTGCTGGTGGCTGGTGTTGGTGATTGGTGACTTGCTTGTTGTGGAAATTATTACAACAATTTCATACTGCGAGTCACCAGCCACTAGCCACCAATCACGTCTATTATTTTCACCACCGTTATATGCTGACGGTGGCCTTTTGTTCTGCGATAATTGTGACGGCGTTTTTTCTTGAAGACAATGATTTTATCCGCGCGTTTTTGTTCCAGAATTTCGCATACGACCTTCGCGCCGGCAACCGTTGGATTGCCAACCACATCGCCGACCATCATGACCTGGTCGAATTCAACCTTGCCATCTGCTTTAAGTTTTTCGACCTTGATAATATCGCCGACTTTCGCGCGATATTGTTTTCCGCCGGTCTGAAATATAGCATATTTTTCCATAATTTACCCCGTTTTGTAAAAAACTTTATGCAATAGTATCATTTTTATTGACGAAGTCAAGAAAAAGGTGGGGAACTGTTAAGTTATTAGAACAATCTCAGAAACTCCCAATTTTCAGTTTCCGGTTTTGACTGTCTACTATGGCAGACAACCATAAAAACGGCAGAAAATCAAGTTGTCTAATATATTAGA
>WRCO01000013.1 GCA_009783855.1 Alphaproteobacteria bacterium | reverse complement strand
TACAGATAAGCGGAAATCAAAAATCCAGCCGTGCCACACGCGGGGTCAAGGATGGTGTCCGTCTTGGCCGGTTTTACAACATTTACAATAAAATCAATTATATGGCGCGGCGTGCGGAACTGGCCGGCGTCGCCCTGACTTCCCATGATAGAAAGCAGGTATTCAAACGCGTTGCCAAGAGTTTCGGAATTATCGTATGTGAAATTGTTAATTTCTTTAAGGAACATCGTGAGTGTCGCCGGGTCACGAAATGGCAGAAATGCTCCGCGGAATATCGTGCGAAATAATTCCGGCACCGATTTTGCAAACGGCAACTTATCCAACGCTTCTGCGTACAGGTTTAATCTTGCCTGGTTCCCCAGTTTTTGGTCCATGATTTTGCTGAACGCGTATGGTTCTATATCATCAACGAAATATATGCGTTTTCCGTGGTCTTCATAGTTTTGCAAATCCATATCGTCCATGAATTTATAAATCATGGCGATGGTTATAAGGTCAACCTGCGACTGGGGGTTTGGCACCTTGCCGACCAGAATATCGCGCGCATTGTTTATAATTCGTTTTGTGTCGGCGTCCAGCATTTTGCTACTCCATATAATTATTCAAAATAATATTGTCTTTTATATATTCCGGCAACAATGTTTTCAAATCGCCAAGCGCGACGTAATCTTCGCGCGAAAATCCGGGATAAAAGTTCAACTGCGCCGTTTGTTTGTTTTCGATTATGTCGCGGAATCTGCTGTCCAAAACATAGGTTTTTATGAAATTCTTTATCAACAGCGCGGCCTCTGGTTCTGGCTTGGCGATGGATATAAACTTGTCGCATTCGTTTTCAAGCATCTCGTCGCGTGTTGGAAAGTCGGGACTGCCGATACCGAAAATCTTTTCCAAGATTTCGCGCCAGCCAAGTCGTCGGTCTAATCTGTTCGCTTTTCTGATATTATCCAGCGTTGGGAACAACTTTGGTTTGTCTTCATATCGGACGCGAACCAAAGCGATGGCGCGTTCCCAATCTTCATCATCAATTGCTTTGCGAATATCCGTGTCCGCGCTGATTTCTCTTTTCACATTGCCCCAGAATTCAATATCAATACGCATATCCTTGATTTCGTGGGCCTTGAGGCTGTTTATATTATCCGTCGCGCCAGAGGTTAATGTCTCGCGTTTCTTTTTTGGTTCTTCCGGTGGTTCGACTCTGCATGCGGCGCCACCTTTTGGCAACATCAATTCCTGGTCGTATTTGAAGTCTTTTTCGAAATATTTATAATTTTCAAAAAAGTCGAATAACTTGAATAACTGTTTGTCCGCAGAAATAGTATTTTTGTCCGTGTCGATGTATTTGAAAGTATGTTTACGCGTTCCGCGGCCTTTCATCTGCACAAAGTCGGTCGGTGAAAATACCGGCCGCATAAATACGATATTCATTAAATCGGAACAATCATATCCCGTTGTCATCATGCCGACAGTTACGCAAATGCGTGTGCGGCTTGTCTCGTAATCTTCACGGAAGCGGGAATTTCCGTTAAGTTTATTATTCGCGAAATCAATCGTCATCTGCTGAGCGCCGTCAACAAGGCTTGTAACCTGTACCGCAAAGTCGCTGTTATATTTGCCTGGCCACATAATCATTGCAAACTCGTTAAGGATTTGCGTGATTTTTGCCGCGTGCTCTTGGCTTACACAGAACACCAATGATTTGCCGACTTCGCCGGTAATCGGGTCGAGTTCTGCATTTTCAAGGAATACCTTGCAGAACTGGCGGTTGATATTTTCGTTGAAAAAATCTTTCTCGAATGACTTTGCTTTTACATTTTCCTTGGTTATTTCTTCACCGCTCTCATCGACACCGATAGCAAAATAGCCTTCCTTTGACAGCAATTCGGTCGTTATATCGGTCTTGGCATCCAAAACCAGCGGATTGATGAGATGTCCGTTCTTAACGCCGTCCGGCAGGGAATAACGAAAAGTCGGGTCACCACTTTCGCAACCAAAGGTTTTATAGGTATCCAATAATATCCGACGCTCCAGTGCCTTCGGGTCGGCGGTTTTCAACTTTTCGATGTTTATGTTTTTGATGTAATCCTTTGGCGTGGCGGTCAATCCAAGCTTGTATCCGACGAAATATTCAAACACCGCGCGGGAATTGCTCCCGATAGAGCGGTGCGCTTCGTCCGAGATGATAAAATCGAAATCTGTAGGCGAAAAAACGGCCTTGTATTTGTCACCGGTCATAAGCGTTTGAATTGTCGAAATAACTACATCCGCCTTGCGCCAGTCATGTTGCTTCTGTTTGAAAATCACGCAATTATAATCTTTCAAATAGTCGCGAAAATTTTTGAGGGCCTGGTTTTCCAATTCTAATCTGTCCACGAGGAACAGAATGCGGGTCGCATTCCCTGTCCGCAGGAACATCTGTATTATAGCACCAGCCGTCAGTGTCTTGCCAAGGCCGGTCGCCATTTCAATCAAAAACCTGTCATTACCGGCGGCAACAGCGTCTTGAACCGCCTTTATAGCGTCCAGTTGATAATCGCGCAATATGCGCAACCCGTTATTCCAACAATAGGCGTCGCGGGTCTTTTCGTTGATATAATCCGGTTCGGCCAGTAAATTTGGGTTCTTGGTCAGCGCGATATATTCCCTGGTAATCTTTTCGTTGGTGATTGCCTTGACTTCACGCTTGAAACTTGATTTCTGTTCCAAGGATTCTTGAGTTGGGATAGAGGTTATAATTTGCGGATTGCCGCTTTGGATATCCCACAGGTAAAAGATTTCTCCATTGGAAAGAATAACAAAGCGGATATTCTGGCTTTCCGCATAGCGCCGCGCCTGGTCTTTGGCGGCCAGGGGATTGATAGATGGTTTTTTAGCCTCAAGTACGCAAAGCGGGAAGCCACGACTGTCCAGCAACAGGTAATCCAAGCGCCCTTTGTCGGAAGTTTGTTCCAGTCGCACATTACGCTTTTCGTCCGCGGTATCAATAAGCCGCCAATGGGCTTCTTTCAACCGTTCGTCTATTTTAAGCCGAGCATAAGCTTCGTTGTCATCCTTAAGTTTATCAAAGGCCATCTTGTATCCCTTTTTGCATTGTTGCAACATTATAGACGGCGCAAATAGGTAAATCTACCGTTTAATTCAGATAGACTTGATGGGTTTTATTGAAAAGTCAATATTAATCAATGCGCATGATGGCGATAACAGGGCGGGGCGGAGCGTGCGGCATCTTTTCCTTTGGGGATACAGTCATATAGCAACCGCGTACGGCGGGTGATATAATGCCTCCGTATCGAAAAAAGGAGGATACGATATGAAAAAATATATGTTTTTGGCAATGACGGGGGCTGTTTTGATTGGCGGCGGAGCGGCATCGGCGAATATGATGCACCATCACAATATGACGCCACAGCAAAAGTCCTGTATGGACTCGTATGCGTGCGAAAAGATGGAGCGCCGCGCCGACCGCCGCGATTGCGAAAAGCGCGCGCGACAGGCATGCGGCCTTACACAGGCGAACCATCGCGGATAAGCGCAATGAAAAACGCCCCGGGAACGGGGCGTTTTAGATAAAACGATTTTTATTCCGCCCTTGGCTTGACCATTATTATTCGTGCGGCGTCGCCGGCAAGCAGACATTGAAAAACTTCCAATCGTCCGTTGATGCCTTTGATATATTTTTCGGCGACGTCCGGCGCGCAATTAAAGGCGATTTCGGATTTTTTGTTTTCCAATTGTTCTATGACGCTTTTGATTTTGGCGATGCTTTCGGCGGAAAGCAACGGAGTCACTTTGTCAGTCGTTGAACAGTTTTTTGGGTTTCCATAAACCGAAAAAATCTTCATTTTGTCTGTCATCGTGCACCTCTTTTTGGATTGTTGTCGGAAAGCGGGCGCTTCCCAGTGCGCAAATATAGTTCGCGCGCCGGGCGTTTCAAGCCCAAAAAAATAAATATTTATTTTTTGAAATTCAAGAAAAAAGCCAAATGATAAGCGGCGCAAGAACGGCGGTCGCAATGCCGGAGATTACGATGGCCAAACTGCTTGCCGCGCCTTCTTTCGGACCCAATTCCAACGCCTTTGCCGTGCCCATCGCGTGCGATGAATTTCCAATCGCAAGCCCGCGCGCAACGGGACTTTGCAGCCGAAGCATCCCGACGACTTGCTTTCCAACCGCGTTGCCAAGGATGCCGGTGATAATCACGGCGAACACTGTTATCGCGACAATGCCGCCCAATTCGTCCGTAATGCCGATTGCAATCGCGGTCGTGACAGACACGCTTGCAAGCGAACGCATGATAACGGGGCCAAGCCCGAACGCCCATGACAGCAACACGACAGTCCCGACGGAAACCCCGCATCCGAAAATGACAGACGCAAGAATCGCCGCCTTGTATCGGCCAAGAGTCTTGATTTGTTTATACATCGGCACCGCAAAGCACACCGTTGCGGGCACAAGAAAAAAATTAAGATACCGCGCGCCCGCGGCGTACGCGGCGTACGGAATTTGAAACAGCAACAAAAATCCGATAACGCCGATGGTGGTAAGAAGAAGCGGCGTCGTAACCGACACGTTCCATTTCCGGTTGATAAACACAGCCAAAGCATACATGCCGACGGACAGCACGATTCCAAAGTATATGGAAGATGCAAAAAACGGAATCATTTTCTGCCCCTTTTGCGCCGGTCTTTGATTCGTATCATCCAGTCGGCAAGCCATCCGGTAGACGCCATCGCGGCAAGATACGTGATGCCGATAACGCCAAGCATGATGGGCCAGATTTCTTTGATGTCGCCAAAGATTTCAATAACGCCGACGGCGGGCACGACAAAAAGAACGGGAATGATGACAAGAAAGAAATTCGCGACACCTTCGATTTGCGGAAGTTTGACGATACCGGAAAGCAAAGCGCCCAAAAGCAAACACAGTCCCCAAATGCTTGCCGGCACGGGCAGGGGGGCGGCTGCGTGCACCGCTTCGCCCGCGAACACAAACAGCATAAGCAATAAAAACTGTTGCAAGTATTTCATACAAAGCGATTATATCATATCGGACAAAATAATTACAGGGACAAATATCGTTTGCATTTTTTCCGCCGGATGTTATACTCTGCCGGCATCGGGGCGTAGCTCAGCCTGGTAGAGTGTCTGCTTTGGGAGCAGAAAGTCGCATGTTCAAATCATGTCGCCCCGACCATAATAAACAGTTAGGATTTTTTAGTAGCAAATCGAACGGTTTTTGCAGAGAAATCCAAGCTTTTTCACCCTCTATGGTCGTGTTAGAAACTAAAAGTTTCAAAATCTGATTTTTTACATCAGGTTTCGAACAACTGAACATTTCACCAGCTCTTGCAGCTATTTCAAGAACATTTTCAGCTGTTTCAGCAATATCACCGTCAATTTCTTCATATTTTATAAGCTTTTCTTTATCTTTCAAAAAAAGATTCATTCGCCAACGGTTCAAATTTCGCCAAGTGTTTGTATTTTTCATTAGCCAATGCTACTTTCTAGGAGTACTGTAAAGAAAGAACAGAGAGACACCACCTTTGTTAGGGTGGTGTTTTTTGCGTTGTGCTTTTTGTCTTTTCACGATAATATGTTACCCGTTGGCAAACAACATTGAACAAGAGAGTCCAAAATGAACACAAAAATTCTTGAAAGAGCAGACGGGATTATCAAAACCTGTACATGCGCAAGCTTCGGCGTAATCGACGAAAACGGATACCCGTCCGTGTCGACAATATCTCTTGTCCGGCCGGAAAGTATTTCGGAACTCTATTTCACCACCACCATTGATTCGAACAAGGCAAAGCGTCTTCAAAAAATCAACAAGGCAAGCATATGCTGTCGCGCGGGCGAAGACGCCAATATAACCCTTGTCGGCGAAACGGAAATACTTGACGACCAGGAATCGAAAAGCAAATACTGGCTTGATTGGTTTTCACAAATCTATGAAGGCGGCGAAACCGACCCGGCGTACTGCGTTATAAAATTTACCGCCAGACGCGCATCGCTTTGGATTGACGACGAAAGTTCGGAATTTGAAATCGCATAACAAACACAAGGAGAAAAAAATGAAACTAATTTTGGCACTGTCTGTCGCGGCATCGCTTGCCGTCGGCGTAATCGCCGGCATGGCAATCCGCACAACCACCGGGGCAGAGGACATAAAGGAAATCATAGACGCCCGGCGCAGCGTGCGCGCGTTTTCGGACCGCGCGATTGATGAGCGCACGGTCGACAACATCCTTTGGGTCGCGTGGGGCAATAATTCCACCGGCACGCGCACAATTCCGACCGCCGGCAACCGCCAGAATCTTGGCGTGTTTGCGGCGACGGCGGACGGAGTGTTCCGTTACAACGGCGCGGAATTGACGCGCGTTCTTGACGAAGACATCCGCCCGTTGTTTTCGGACAATCCGGGTATCCGGTATGCGCCGCTGACCCTTATATACACCGGTTCGGACAGGCAATTTTCACCGATGCACGCGGGTTCGGCGTATCAAAACGTGGCGCTTTATGTGACATCGCGGCGCACCGAAGGACTTGGCGATGTGGTCCGCATACGCGTTAACCTTGACGCGATTGCGAATATTCTTCCGCTTGCCGAAGACGAATTTGTAATCGTCACGCAAACCGTCGGTTACAGACCGGAATAAAACACGGGGGCGCAAATATGCGTCCCTAAATTTTTCTTGAACAGGCCGATATTCCTTGTTAAGGTTTCACAGAAGCGCGCCGTTCGGCGCGGCAATCAACAGAAAGGAAATCATATGTCTGTAATTAATGAAATCGTAAATTTTAACAAAGAATTCGTCGCGGCGGAAAAATACGTCCCCTATATCTCGACCGTGATACCCGATAAAAAACTTGCCATCGTGACGTGCATGGATGCGCGCCTTGTCGAACTTTTGCCCGCGGCGCTGAATATCAGAAACGGCGAGGCAAAGGTAATCAAAAACGCCGGCGCGATGATAACCCATCCGGATGGAAGCGTGATGCGAAGCCTTCTTGTCGCGATATACGTGCTTGGCGTTCGCGAAGTCATGGTCATCGGTCATACCGAATGCGGCATGAAAGGTCTTGATTTGGCGGTTTTGACGGAGAAAATGGGGGCCATGGGCGTTACGGCAAATGCGGCGGAACTTGAATGGATGCGCGGGTTTGAAGACGACAACGAAGCGGTCCGGGCAAGCGTGGGTGTGATAAAGACTCACCCGCTGTTACCGGAAGGGATAAACATCCGCGGCTTTATAATGGATGCGAAAACTGGCGCGCTTTCCGAAGTTTCCTGTTAAACCATTTTGTGCTTTTTCCCCGGGGGGCTGTTGTGATATAATACCCACCAGCCAACCCCAAGGAGGAAAGCACAATGATAAAATATTTTTCAATCATCGCGATTATCACGTTGTTCGCCGGCGCCGCCCAAGCGACCGCGGTGACGGCAAGGGCGACCCCGACACCCGAACCGACCGCATGTAACGCCGCCGGCGCATGCAGGGCCGCGAAACCCGCATCGGCCGCCAAATCGGCAAAACCGGCAAGGACCGCTTCGCGTGTCCGCAATACGGCCCCTGTGACCAACCGCGCCGCAACAACGGCCCGGGCGCCCGCCACCGCGCCGGCTTCCGCTGCTGCGCCGACCAAACAGACGGAAACAAGGGCGGAAACAAGGATGTTTGACGAAGATATCCCGCTGTAGTATGCAAACAAAAAAGACGCCGGCGGCGTCTTTTTTATTATCTCAAAATCCGTAGATTCGGGTCGCCGACGTTAAGGCGCTTTTGCGCCAATTCTTTGATAAAATCCGGCGAATGACTTTGGACCAACGCGATATGCGTATTTACGGCGGACAGCCTCTCTTGTTCCACGGCAAGCTGTGCGCGCTCGCGCGACAGGTTTATGTGACCGCGGATATAGCCATGAACGGACGTCGAACCGACGAACATGCGCACCATCATAAACAGCGCGAAAAGAACCATAAGCAGCCCGATTTTTCCGCGCATCCGCCCGCGCCACGCTTCGCCGCAAAAGGATAATAAATCTTTGATTTTTTCTTTCATGCGTACTAGTATATCACAAATGTTCAAAGAAATTAATCTTAAAAATCTTACCATTCCCGTGCCGATTTTTGCGGCGCCGCTTGCCGGGATAACCGACCGGCCGTATCGGGAAATCTTGCGCAAATGCGCGCCGGACGCGGCGCTTCTTACCGAAATGATTTCGTGCCACGCTTTGATTCAATGCAACAAGCGCGACCTTAAAACCAACAACAAGCGCAATTTTGACGATTATCGGGAAGAGGGACTGATAGGTGCCCAGATTTTTGGGGCCGACCCCGCGGTTATGGCGGACGCCGCCAAGATTTTGGAACAAAACGGCGCGGCATGGATTGACATCAATATGGGATGCCCGGTGCCGAAAGTCGCGACCAAAGCGGGCGCGGGCGCATTTTTGACGCGCGATCACCAATTGGCGGGACGGATAGTAAACGCGGTCGCGCGTGCGGTGAAAATTCCGGTGACTATGAAAACCAGGCTTGGCTGGGACGCTCAAAGCATAAATTCCGCCGAACTTGTGCGTATAGGTGCGGAAAACGGCGCGGTGCTTGCGACGGTTCACGGCCGCACGCGGGCGCAAGGTTACGCCGGTCTTGCATGCCGGGAAAAATCGCTTGATATAAAGCGCGCAGCGCCGATTCCGGTAATTTATAACGGCGATATAAAGACGACCGCAGACGTCGCGGAAATCGAAAAAATGGGGTTTGACGGCGTTATGATAGGCCGCGCATTACTTGGCGCGCCCCGGCTTTTGGGCGAATTAACAAACCCGAATACCGGATGCCGGATACCGGATACCGATTTAATCCTTGAGCACTTCGGCTTGACACTTGACTATTACGGCATAAAAGCGGGCGTTCCGTTGTTCCGAAAGCATGCCGCATGGTATTCGACGGGTCGCGCCGGCGGCGCGGAATTCCGCGTTCGCGTTAACAAAATCTCCGACCCGAAAGAGATGGAAGCGCTTATAACAGAGTTTTTTAGTTGACCGGCGCCATAATCCGTTATAGCATACCTCCCGACAAATAAAGGAATCCAAATATGACGAAAGAAATCAACGATATTCAAGCACAGGTGCACGACGGCAAAACGGCCGGAGAACTGCTTCGCGCGGCGCGCACAACGGGCCGCAGGAAACGCGAATTGCAAACAATCGCGCGCCAACTTTGCATCCGCGAAGAATTTTTGGAAGCGCTTGAGGCATGCGAATACAACAAGATTCCGGAACTGGTCTATATCCTTGGGTTTGCGCGGAATTACGCGCTTGAATTGGAATTGGACCCGAATATTGTCGTCCAGAAAATCAAATACGAACTTGGCGTGCTTAAAATAGACGAAGAAGACGAGGAAAAACAGGACGACGACGCACAAAATACACAGGCGGACTGCGTGGCGCAGTGCAATAAAATACCCACCGCCGCCGTTGCGGCGGGCGCGGGCGGCGATGCGGGCGGATTTTTTGCCCGGACATGGAAATATTTCGCTGGCGGCGCGGCGGTAATCCTTGTTCTTGCGGTATTCTTCGCTTTGCGCGGTCGGGCGCCCGAAACTGCCGAACAATTGGTGGTTGCAATACCCGTCGCGGAACAACAGGCGCCCGCAACGCCCGCGGTCCGGGCGACGCCCGAATTCACCGTCCCGGTGCGCGAAGCGTTCGGCCTTGCCAACAGGGCGGACGCCACGGTGATTTTGCAAGCGACCGCCGAAACGTGGCTTAAAGTCGAAGACGCCCGCGGCGAAACATTGTTTTCGCGCGTCCTGTCCGAAGGCGACGTGTATTATGTGCCAACCGCGACCACAAGGGCGACCGTCGGAAACGCGGGCGGCATAGACGTATGGGTCAACGGGCGGCTTGCGCCGCGCCTTGGCGGCGACCGCGTGCGCCGGTCTGGAATCCTGCTTACACCCGCGGCATTGATGCCGGAATAGTGGCTTGTGGTCCGTGCTGGTGGCTGGTGGTATGAATTTGTGGATATTATTGTTCTAGAATCCAAACTATAAGCCACCGGCACGGACCACAAGCCACTTGCACTTTTTGTTTTTTACAGTATACTATCCCGGCTATGACCCACATCAAAATCCGCGGGGCGCGGGAAAATAATTTGAAGAATATCGACCTTGACATACCGAAAAATCAATTGGTGGTCATTACCGGCGTTTCCGGGTCGGGCAAATCAAGCCTTGCGTTCAATACAATTTATGCCGAGGGTCAGCGGAGATACGTCGAATCCCTGTCCGCATACGCGCGCCAGTTTTTGGATATGCAAAGAAAGCCGGATGTGGATTTAATCGAAGGCCTTTCGCCAGCGATTTCCATCGAACAAAAAACCACGTCGAAAAATCCGCGTTCGACCGTCGGGACCGTTACGGAAATTTACGATTATTTCCGTCTTCTTTGGGCGCGCGTCGGCGTGCCGCATTCGCCCGTGACCGGATTGCCCATTGCGTCACAGACGATTCCCGAAATGGTGGAATGGACGCGGCGCCTTCCGGCCGGCACGAAAATATATGTCATGGCGCCGCTGGTAAGAATGCGCAAGGGCGAGTATAGAAAAGAAATGGCGTTCCTTGTAAAACAGGGGTACCAGCGTGCGATAATAGACGGCGAGCTTGCGAACCTTGAAAACCCGCCCGCTTTGGATAAAAACAAAAAGCATAATATATTTGTGATTGTGGACAGGCTTGCGTTGCCGCCAGAGTGCGCAGTGTGCAGTGTGAAGTGTGAAGTTAATAATAAGAAAAAAAATAAATCTATCAACAAAACAGACACCGCAACCGCACACTCTGACAAAGCCGAAGACTTTGTCACCCGCCTTTCCGCATCGCTTGAATCTTCATTAAGATTGGTTCCCGGCAGTGTTCTTGTCCGCCGTCTTGACACCAATGAAGACATTTTATATTCGACGGAATTCGCATGTCCCGTATCTGGGTTTACCGTTCCGAAAATCGAACCGCGGCTGTTTTCTTTCAACGCGCCGCTTGGCGCATGTTCGTCGTGCGACGGATTGGGGGTTCAGATAAGCATATCGCCGGACCTTGTCGTGCCCGACCCGACGCTGTCGTTGCGCGAAGGCGCAATCGCGCCATGGTCGCGCGGCGGAATGCTTACCCAATACGAACATGTTTTGGAAGGGCTTGCAAAGCATTTCAAAATCCCTATGGCAAAGCCTTGGAAAGCTCTGTCGCATGAACAGCAAGAGCTTGTATTGTACGGAAGCGGCGACGTGCCCGTGCATATCAATTGGAACGGATTCGAATACGACAAACCGTTCGAAGGCGTGATACCAAACCTTGAACGTCGTTTTCGCGAATCCGAATCCAACATGATTAAAGATTTTATCCAAAAATTCCAAGCGCAAACGCCATGCCCCGTATGCCACGGCAAACGATTGAATGTCCAGGCGTTGTGCGTGAAAATAAACGGCGTCGACATAATGGATGCGGGCGCGATGTCCGTTGCGAAATCGCTTGAATGGTTTCGCGAATTGCCGAAAAAATTAACGCCGAAACAGAACGACATCGGGCGCGTGATACTTCGCGAAATCGTATCGCGTTTGGAATTCTTGGCGAACGTTGGATTGGGATATTTGACGCTGTCGCGCAACGCGGGAACGCTTTCCGGCGGCGAGGCACAGCGGATAAGGCTTGCGTCGCAAATCGGTTCCGGCCTTACGGGGGTCCTTTATGTTTTGGACGAACCAAGCATCGGCCTTCACCAATCCGACAACGACAAATTGCTGGACACTTTGAAAACGTTGCGGGACAAGGACAATACGGTGATTGTTGTCGAACACGACGAAGACGCCATGCGTCATGCGGATTACCTTATCGACATTGGGCGCAATGCCGGCGTGCACGGCGGAAATATAGTCGTCGCCGGAACGCCGTCGGACGTTATCAAGAACAAAGATTCTCTTACCGCGCAATATCTGTCGGGTGCGAAAAAAATCGACACGCCAAAGACGCGTCGCGCGGGTTCGGGCGAAAGCATCAAAATCAAAAACGCGCGCGCGAATAACCTTAAAAACATAGACGTCGAAATCCCGCTTGGGAAATTTATTACGCTTGCCGGCGTTTCCGGGTCGGGCAAATCTTCGCTGCTCTTGCATACTTTGTATCCCGCGACGATGCGCGCGCTGCACGGGTCGAAATTGGAAGTTGGCGCGCACGACAAAATCACCGGGCTTGAACATATCGACAAAGTCGTCGACATAGACCAATCGCCGATTGGAAGAACGCCGCGTTCGAATCCCGCGACTTATACCGGCCTGTTTACCCATATCCGCGATTTCTTTGCGAATCTTCCGGAATCAAAGGCGCGCGGGTACGCGCCCGGAAGGTTTTCGTTCAACGTCAAAGGCGGCCGGTGCGAAGCATGCCAGGGCGACGGAAGCATAAAGATAGAAATGAACTTCCTTCCCGACATATATGTCGAATGCGACCAATGCCGCGGCGCAAGATACAACGACGAAACATTGAAAGTAAAATACAAAGACAAATCCATCGCAGAGGTTTTGGACATGACGGTGGACGAAGCGTACCGGTTCTTCATCAATGTTCCGCTTATTAAAAACAAATTGGAATTGCTGCGCCGCGTGGGACTTGATTATATAAAATTGGGCCAGTCGTCGCTTGAACTTTCGGGCGGCGAGGCACAGCGGATAAAGCTGTCCAAAGAACTTGCCGCGCGCAGTACGGGCAACACTCTTTATATTTTGGACGAACCGACAACGGGCCTGCATTTCGAAGACATAAAAATGCTGTTGTCGGTTCTTCATGAACTTGCCGACGCGGGCAATACGGTGATTGTAATCGAACATAATTTGGAAGTTATCAAGACCGCGGATTGGGTCATAGATTTGGGGCCCGGCGGCGGCGACGGCGGCGGAAATGTCGTCGCATTCGGCACCCCGGAACAGGTCGCGACGCACCCCGCATCGCCGACGGGAAAATATCTTAAAAAACATTTGAAATAATTTCAATCGTCCGATTTAGGCAATCTGAAAGGCACGAAGCTTGTGTTCTGAATCTGTATCGATTCGTATCCGGCTGCTATGTAAAAAGCGTCAAGACCGCGTCGGCACGGCGAATAATCCGCGATAAAGTAAACTTTTGCATCGGTATCCGGAATGATTCCCGACCATATTATTCTGTCCGGCGCAACCCAGCACCGGCATTCCGTGTCGCGTTTCATTTCGATGCGGACGGGTTCGGCACCGATGTCGTTCACCGCCGCTTCGGCCGGGTCTTGCGGCTCGCCGTCATATCCTGTAAAAAAGGGGGTGTCCGAATTCCGCGACAGATATATTGTCGCCCGGTCTTGCCGGATTGTTCCCGTTACGTTTATCACGGACGATTGAAAGTCTATATCGGCGGAATTGTCGCCGCATGCGGCCAACAGAATAAGCGGTATGGCGGACAAGAACCTTTTCATTTTATTTCTCAAAAGGGACAAGCATTTCCCGCGGGCCGTCCGTTGTCACTATATAGCACGGATACGCTTCGCCGCCGTCAAAGCTTATTCCAAGATACCACAATCCTTGCTTTTCCGAATTGTGCAGTCCGAAAAAGACGCCGTCGCTCCACACAAAGTCGACCGAATCAGAATCGGCGTCCCGTGTTGCGACAACGCGGCGGCTTTCAGTCATTGCAATCCATTCCGGCGCGGCGTCCGCAATCCGCCGGACTTCGCCGTCGAAATAATCTGTGATGTCGGTGTAAACCTTGTTCCGTTTTATATCAAGAACCGCATGGTCGTTATAAATTACCGCATGAATACCCCAAAAGCCGCACGCCACCTGAACCTCTTGCGGCCAATCCACGGACCTTTTATGCTCTGGCGTGCCGCACGCCGCCAATACGGCAAGCGGCATGATAAACAGCAATTTTTTCATATACGCCTCTCTTAGAGTCTGAACGGCACCAACTGCGGCTGTTCGCATCTTATCCCGATACGTTCCAAAAATTCGATGGTGAACAAATCCATTGTGTTTGTCGCCGGGTCAAACCATCCTTGGAAAAGAACTTCCTGTCCGGAACGCCGTTCACGTCCGATGAACGCAAGGCGTGTAGTACGCGGCTCGCGGGTCGAATCGAATTCCAATTCCGGCTCTCTGTAAAGGACGACACGAGCGTCTTTTACATTCATAAACCGGCCAAGAACCCGCGCTTTTCGCGCCAGGAATTCGTTTTCCAAATCAAAGTTTTCATTCTGTGTTATGCGAAGGACCGCCTTGTTCCGGTCGACTGTCGCATGAACGTCCCAGAATCTGCAATTCATTTGCAATTCCGTCGGGTTGCTGTGCGATTGCTGTCCGGGCACGGTTGAGAAATAGTACGCGCCAAGCGCAAAGCCCGCAATGGCAAGAACCGGTGCGATTATAAGAAACTTTTTCATGACCTCTCTCCTTTGGTTACAGGGATACTAGACTATTTCCGTCATGTTTGGCAACAAGAAAAATTCATCCGCCCCGCATCCGCGTCGCGACGGTTTTGTAAACGCAAACCTTTTCGGCCGCGCAGATATTACAGTCATAAAAATCCGCACCCGGCGCATCGCCGCGGTTTATGTATCGCGCGAACAGTTCGATTTTCGGAAAGACATCCTTGCCCGGCGACAATTGTTCCTGTTTCGCCTTGCTTACTTTGCCTTTCTTTGTGTAAACGGTTTTTCTGGGCCCGTCCAAGGCGTGCGATATATAGTCATAATCATGTTTGAAAACGCATGCGATTGCTTTATGCGGTATCCATATTTTATTCTTGTCGACGCCGCAGTTTTTGGAAATCACATCCATCATCATCCGAAGCACGGTCTTTTTCAAAAAATGGAAAGGCAGGGGTGCCTTGCTGTACACGGCTTCGTACGATATGATGTCAAGGAACGCCGGATTGTACGAAGTAATGTTCCCAAGGAATATCGTATCCGCCGGGCTGTGAATGTTATAGTACCACGGGCCGCCGGCTTCTTTGATTTTCGTGCCGTATTTCTGTTCGATATAGTATTCGTATTCATGCGGAATTTCGTATTCTTCGGATTGGCGAAGATAGAATTTCCGTCCGCCGCTTTTATAATGAATTTCGCCAAAGCTTACTTTGAAAAACGATTTTATCTCGCCTTTGTCGATATACCAGGGGTCAAGTTTGATGCCTTCGAAAATGTCGCGGCCTTTGTACGTAAATCTCTCAAGAAACGGGCCCAATCGCCGACGGTCGTCGGAATCAAACGCGCGCCAGAATGTCATGGTGTCGAACGGGTACGGGTCTTGAAAATCATCCCGCTCGTCAAGAAAGTATTTTTTATTATCGCGCGCGTCACGGAATAATATGATGTGCACAAAATGCGGAATGTCGTCGTCGTTTTTGGGACTAAGCGTCGGACGCCCCACAGCATGGTCGTCGGTTACAGATGCGCGGCCGATAAAGTAAAAGCAATCGCCGACAAGCGGGGCAATGTTCCGCCCGGCAAGGGGTTTTGTATCACCGCCCATAAATGACATTTCCTGTGCTTCGGCCTTTTTGCGTTGCAATTCTTCGTCGGTCGCGTCAAAGGCGAACGGTATGCCGTCATTGTCAAGCGTCATGAGCGGCGCGGTCGGCACAGGCTTTGCCGCATCATCGCCGGGAAGCATCTGATTCAATTCTGCCGCCGAAATGGTTATATATTCGCGGTCGTCCGTGTATTGGCGCGGGTTTTCGTCCGGTGCGGCGTCGTCATCGCCGCCTTCATAATAATCGGGGAATATTGCGGCCATTTCGCTGTCCGGCACAAACGCGCCATCGTCGTCGTCGATATGCAGCGGCGGCGCATCTTTAACCGGAACGGGCGCCGCGGGAAGGGCGGTGCCACCATCCATCGAAAATATGGTAAGCTGTGTATAATCTTTTGCTTTTTGCCGGCGCATGGTTTGTAGGCTAGATCGTATTTTGTCAAATTGCAAATAAAATGCTTGCAATAAATCCGCCCCCGGCCAATAATCCGGGCTATGAAAAGATTCCTGTTTATCGCAATTGCGATTTCATTATTCGCAACCGGCGGCGCGTTCGGCAACCGCGGCACCGCGCGGAACAACGACTTTGCCCGCGCGGGCGACATAGGACAGTTTGCAATCCCATTTTCCGCATTGCTATATACCGCTGTGATTGGGGATTGGCAGGGCGCCAAACAGTTCGGATTCTCCACAACATCGACATTGGCGGTGACTTATGCGCTGAAATATACTGTGCGCGCAGAACGCCCGTACCAGGACAAAGGCGCAAAGGGACACAGCTTCCCGTCCGGCCACACGGCGTTTGCGTTCGCCGGCGCCGGATATTGGCAGCGGCGGTACGGTTGGTGGGTTGGTGTGCCGATGTATGCGGCGGCGTCCGCGGTCGGATATTCGCGTGTTTTTTCCCGGAATCACAATTGGGCGGATGTTGTCGCCGGCGCGGCAATAGGCACGGGATTCAATTACTTGTTCACGACCCGGTATGTGCCAAAAGGTACGCAAATTGCGGCCGTCCCGACCGAAGGCGGCGCGATGTTGCGATTTAATTCAACCTTTTAACATTTGCAATCCCGATAATTCTCTGTAAAATACCCCCTATGTTTGACAATTTGACAAGAAGGCTTTCAACGACATTCGCCAAATTGGCGGGGCGCACGCATTTGACGGCGGACATGCTTGACGACGCTCTTTCGGAAATCCGGATTGCGCTTCTCGAAGCGGATGTCGCGCTTTCGGTGGTCAAAAAAATCATCGCCGACATTAAAGAAAAAGCCATAGGGCAAAAGATAATCGACGGCACCAAGCCCGCCGAAACCGTGGCAAAAATCGTTTATGACGAATTGGTGAATTTATTATCATCCGACAACCGGCCCCCGACCCCCGACCACCATCGCGTTATCATGCTTGTCGGACTTCAAGGCACCGGTAAAACAACGACTGCGGGCAAGCTTGCCGCGTATTATAAAAAACAGGGCCGCACGGTTATGCTTGCGTCGACCGACATATACCGCCCGTCCGCCCGCGAACAGCTTGAAATGCTGGCACAGCAAGCCGGCGTTGATTCCTTGCCCATAATCGCCGACGAGAAACCAACCGACACCGCCAAACGAATAATTACGGGCCACCGGCCGCGAACCGCCAGCCATGACGTTATCATCATCGACACCGCCGGCCGTCTGCAAATAGACGAACCGCTTATGACGGAACTGCGCGATTTGAAAAAGCTTTTGACGCCGACGGAAATCCTGCTTACCGTCGATGCGATGGCGGGCCAGGAATCGTTAAACGTCGCGCGCGAATTCAATAATGTTTTGGGCGTCACGGGACTTGTCATGACGCGCAGCGATGGCGACGCGCGGAGCGGGGCGGTTTTGTCCATGAAGATGGAAACCGGGGCGCCGGTGCTGTTTGTCGGAGTGGGGGAAAAAATCGGCGATCTTGAACAATTTCACCCGGACCGCGTTGCGTCGCAAATCCTTGGCATGGGCGATGTCGTGTCGCTTGTCGAAAAGGCACAGGAACACATAAGCGAACGCGACGCCGAAGATACGATGAAGAAAATGTTCAGCGGGGAATTCACCCTGAACGACATGATGCATCAAATTCGTCAGATTAAAAAAATGGGCTCTATCGGCGGCTTGATGAAACTGTTGCCCGGTATGGGACAAATGGCGGACGCATTGAAAGACAAGGCAACCGACGGCGCGATAAACAGACAGCTTGCGATACTTTCGTCGATGACGGATGGCGAGCGCCGCCGTCCGGAAATAATATTTGCCGCGCGGAAATCCCGTATTGCCGCCGGCTCTGGAACAACGGTCAAAGACGTCGAACAGCTGTTGAAAAATTATGAAAAAATGCGTGCCGGGATGAAACAATTGTCATCGTTCGGAAGCCCCGATAAGCTTATGGAAATGATGAAAAGTGCACCCGGTGCGGACAATTAAAGCAAGAGAGAATAACAAAAAGAGAAAAAAAATGAAAATAAACCCCGCACGCTTATTTGATTGGACCATCGCCGAAGTAAAAGACCCGATAGAAATAGCGCCGTTCAAATACAAAAATGTGATGCTTGCATATTACGTGGTCAAAACCGTGTACAGGCATCACGGCGAATGGTCGACGTATTTCGGCGATATGTGCGCCGCCAAAACATTCTGTTGGGACAGGCGCGCCAAAATAATCAAAGCGGTCGCCGATGTCCAGTGCGATGAATTCCCGACACAGGTGTCGCCCGGCAAATGGATTTTTCATACGATTAACGGTTCGGACAGCCCGGTTCGACATGAATTTTATTCCGAACGCGCCGCGAACGCCGCCCGTAACAAAATGTTAAGGAAATCTGTTGCGCATTCTAAATAAAAAAATTGCCAAATCAAAATCATCGACCGCCTGGATTCAGCGTCAGGCGGCGGACCCGTACGTCGCGCGCGCGCAAAAGGACGGTTATCGCGCGCGCGCCGCATATAAAATTATCGAAATAAACGATAAATACAAATTTTTGAAAAATGGGCAAGCCGTTGTGGACCTTGGCGCGGCGCCGGGCAGTTGGTCACAGTATATTGCAAAAGAATTTCCAAAGTCGCGCGTTGTCGCGATGGACTTGCTTCCCATAAAACCAATCGACGGCGTAGAGTTTTACGAAGGCGATTTCACAACCGACGAAGCGCTTGATTGGCTGCGCAAAAAGAGTTTAGGGTTTAGAGTTGAGAGTTTGGACAGTAATGAATCTCAACTCTCAACTCTAAACTCTAAACTCTGCACGACATCGGCGACAAATTCCGTCGATGTCGTGCTTTCGGATATGGCGCCCAACACCTGCGGGCATCAGAAGACCGACCATCTGCGCCAAATGACTTTGCTGGAATACGCGTGGGATTTTGCAAAGACGGCCCTTAAACCCGGCGGCGCTTTCGTCGCGAAATCATTCACTGGCGGCACGACGACCGAAATACTTTTGGATATTAAAAAGCATTTTGAAAAAGTGCATCATATCAAACCCGAATCAAGCCGCAAAGACAGCGTCGAAATGTTCATCGTTGCGCTTGGGTTCAAAGGCGCCTGATTTTGTATAAAATCATTTCAAACTTTCCGCCGCGGTGCGGGCAAGGGTATCGGCGCGTTCGTTCATCTTGTTTCCGCAATGTCCGCGCACCCAGACCCATTTGATGTCCTTTTCGGCAGCGGCGGTATCAAGCGCCATCCACAAATCCTGGTTCTTCACGGGCTTTTTATCCGCGGTGCGCCAATTATTTTTCTTCCAGTTTTTAATCCAAACCTGCATGCCGTTTTTTACATACTGGCTGTCTATATGGATTTCGACTTTTTGAGCTTTAATCGCAGAAAGAGCGCGGATTACCGCCATTAATTCCATACGGTTGTTTGTGGTGTCGGCTTCGGCGCCCGCCCGTTCCACGGTTTTTGCGCCATCGGTTGCGACGAACGCCCATCCGCCCGGTCCGGGATTGCCCAAACAACTTCCGTCTGTCCAGATTGTTATCATAGCGGTTAATGATTGGTTGTTAGTGGTTAGTTTTTACGGTTGCATCCCGCGCTGTATTTGTTCTATTATATCATAAAGGAGAGGATGGTGCAATGGCCGCTGATCACTTGCACCAATCACTAATCATTATGAAGTTCAATCAATCAGAATTACGTCAAATGGCGAACTCCGCGCGCGCGCGCGCGTTGCACGGAATACGAAGCGCGAACAGCGGACACGTTGGCATCGCGCTTGGCACGGCGGATATAATCACTACGCTTTTTGCAGAGCACCTGCGGTTTAATCCGACATGCCCGGATTGGGCCGACCGCGACCGGTTTGTGTTGAGCGCCGGGCACGGCAGCGCGCTTTTGTATTCGACGTTGCAACTTGCGGGATACGATGTTGTCGGGCTGTCGGCGTTTCGAAAATTCGGTTCGCTTCTTGCCGGGCACCCCGAATACGGCGAAGTACCGGGAGTGGAAACATCAACGGGGCCGCTTGGACAGGGTGTGGCGAACGCCGTCGGCATGGCGCTTGCCGCCAAGATAAAGGATTCCGACGCGCATATATATTGCCTGTGCAGCGACGGCGATTTGATGGAAGGCGTGGCACAGGAGGCCGTCGCGTTCGCGGGCCAATATAAACTTGACAACCTTACCCTGCTGTGGGACAGCAATAACATTTCGATTGACGGCGTCGCGCTTACCGATATTGATATGTCGGGACGCATGGCGGCGGCGGGTTTCGATACTTTTGCGACCGACGGGCACAACCCGAAACAAATCGCCGGGACGATTGCCCGCGCGAAGAAATCCCCGCGTCCGGCGTTTATAAAATGCCGCACGACCATTGGTTTCGGCGCATCGAATGCGGGCACGGCGGCGGCGCACGGGTTGGCGCTTTCGGCGGACGAATTATTGGAATTAGAAGAAAAATTATCATCCGAAGCCGGCGAACAATTGTGGAAGATTGTCATCGAAACGAACACGAAACTGTATTGTCCGCTTCCGCCTGTGGCGCCAAAGCCCGCAAGGCAATTGTCTCCCGCGGCCCAGAATAATCTTCGGCTGTCCATGTCCACGCGTGAGGCAAGCGGAAAGATACTTGCCCGCCTTGTCGCGCAGAATTCGTTGCTGATTGGCGGAAGCGCGGATTTGACGTCAAGCGTGCTTACACGGCCCGAAAACATGCGTGATATCACGTCCGCCGATTATAACGGAAACTATGTCCATTACGGCGTGCGCGAACACGCGATGGCGGCGATTATGAACGGGCTTGCATTGTCGGGCTTTCGTCCGTACGGCGGCACCTTTTTGGTGTTCAGCGATTATATGCGCGCCGCGATGCGGCTTTCCGCGCTTATGAAATTGCCGGTGATTTACGTTCTGTCGCACGATTCCGTCGCGGTCGGAGAAGACGGTCCGACGCACCAGCCGGTCGAACATTTGGCGGCGCTTCGCGCGATTCCGAATATGAACGTCTTCCGTCCGGCGGATGCGATTGAAACGGCGGCCGTGTGGGATATGGCGATTGCGGAAACTTCGCGCCCATCGTGCATAGTCCTTTCGCGACAGAAATTGTCGGCGCTTGATACCACTTCCATCGAAGACGCGAAATTCGGCGCATACAGGGTACGGGACGAAAAGAACGCAAAGGTGACCATTATCGCCACGGGAAGCGAGGTTTCGCTTGCGCTTGACGTTGCGAAAACGCTTGAAGCGAAAAAGGTCCCCGCGGCGGTCGTGTCCGCCCCGTCTTTGGAGAAATTCCGCTTGCAATCGTCCGAATATCGTCGCAAAATACTTACCGGAAAGGTTGTCGCAATCGAAGCGGGCATCGCGACTCCGTGGTACGAATTCGCCGACGCGATTAAAAGCATCGACACGTTCGGCCGGAACGGCCCCGGTCAAAAAGTGTATGAAAGCTTTGGGTTCGATGCGTATAAAATCGCGATGGAGATAATAGAATACCTGAAATGACGAACGATAGTTTTGCTTTATCAACCGGCGAAGAGATTCCGATTATATTTACCCCCAAACCCGGCGCGCGCAATATCACATTGCGGCCGAAAGTTGCGCCCGTGCGTGAATTGCACGTATCGCTTCCGCGGTGGACGGCGCATTCGCGCGCGCATGCCTTTATACGGGAAAAGCGCGCATGGCTTGAAAAAATATTCGCGCGCGCGCCGATGAAAATCAAAATCAACCCGGGCGATACGATAAATATTTTTGGAAACGATACGCGGTTGCTGCATGCAAACAACAAATCTCAGATTTCAAATTTCGAATCACAAATCATTATCACCGGTCAACCCGAATTCTTCGAACGCCGCGTGCGGGATAAGATAAAGGCGATGTTTCTGGACGAAGTTAAAAAGATACTGCGCGAAGTTCCGCGCGAACTTCGTCCCGCGAAAATATGCGTGCGCGATACGACAAGCAGATGGGGAAGCTGTTCTTCAAGCGGTGCAATATCATTGTCGTGGCGTCTGTCGTTCGCGCCGCCCGCGGTGATGCGGTATGTGATAATGCACGAATTGGCGCACCGGAAACACATGGACCATTCGCCGCAGTTTTGGAATCTTGTCGCAAAGTTGTTCGGGCCGGGCATGGAGCGCACCAAAGGCTGGCTTTCCAAAAACGGGCAGAGCCTGCACCGATATTTATAGGGGGCATATTTTGCCCCCCATACTATGAACCTGTTATTGCGTTCTCTCCGCCAATCCGCGCAGCGTTTCTTCGCCCCTTCGCGTTGTCCTGTCGTTTACGGCATCCGGATTGCCGGCACCAATGCCTGGCATAATCTGGTTGATTAACAAATCTCCGCCGACCGCTCCGACCGTGCCGAAAAGTGCCATATTGCGTCCGCGCTGTGCGCGGGATGCCGCGTCGCCGGATTCCGCGCGTTCTTGCGCCGTCCGGAATCCGCCGGTGAATACAAATTCCTGTGCCGCTGTTGCCGCGTATGCCGTGCGCATATCAACCGGAATTTCGCCCGCGATGCCGACCGGTATCCCAAGCTGTTCGCGGATAAACCGAACGTTTGCGGCGATTGATGCGTATTCCTGCGCCATTTCGACCATATCGCGCGGCATCATGGGGGCATTGCCGGATTGTTCGTGGCGTATACGTTGATGTCCGTCGATGCCGCAATTCAAAGATTGTTCAATCACGCCAACCTGTCTTGCATAGCGCTCGTCGACTTCTTGCTGGGCGCGTCCGGCCATCATATCGGTCATTCCGGTTCCGATGGTGTAAATCGAGGCGGCGGTAAGAAGCCGGTTGGCAAGCGAGGTTTCTCTTGCCCGCGCCTCGCGGTATCGTTGCATTTTTTCACTCAAGACGCTGTGGTCCACAATATCTATCAACACATTAAACACCTCTCTATCCGTCAGCTGATCAACATTATTTATTGTGTTGATAATATCCTCTTTCTTTTCTTCCAATTCTCTTTCGATGTCTGTTTCGGGGCTTTCAACCACGGTTGTCACTTCGACTGTTGCGTCCGGCCTTATGTTTCGCACGGTGTTTGCAAACTGGCTTGAAATTGGACCACCGGTGGTCTCGTTGTCTTGGTAATCCCCTATAATTCCTCTCGTAAAACGCCCCGATGTGTATGCAAGAAGACCAAAAAGCCGATTGCCCACAAAGAATGGTCCGCCGGAATTACCCTGGGTGGCGACGCAATCGGTTGTAGAGACTCCATCATGAACTCTTATAACGGTACAATCACTGACTTTCAACCGGTTGGTCCTATCTGTTAATTCAGAAACTACTTCGATATAAAATTGTCGCGACGCTTCATTGACATCGGAGTGCCGCCTGGTCCTTTGCATCCGTTCTCTATAATTTCTAATTTCTGCGTCTGTGACAATCCTCATCCATCCAAAACCGGCATTCCGTACAGCTGCGCCTCTTTGTATTCCTTCGGTAATTTGGAAAAAATTATTGCTAAACGCGTGTGAATCTTCGTCTATTATGCGCAGGATGGCCCAATCTTCACCCCAGTTTCTGCGAGCCCTATCATAACGACCCCGGTCTATCAGTTCAAGACGGCCGGTTTGCCTATCTGCCCGTACAATCCGATGATGCCCATTCGGCTCCAAACAATGGGCGTTCGTTGCTATTAAATTCGGCGCAACATATTGCGCGGTGCATGAGGTACATAACTGGGACAAACAACTTTCAAGTCGCACTATCCTGGAAAGTTCGGGCGAATCCCTCCATTCGTCAGCCCCTACATATCGACGATTGTCTATCCGCCCCAGCGCGGGCAGGGCAAGAAGTATAAAAAATGCCGCTGTTAAGAATCTCATGGTTTTCCGACGAATGCAAACAGCCGCCATAAATATGACAAAAGCCTACATTCAATTGGATTATATCATAAAAGACAGGGATTAAAAAGGGTTGTTTTAATGTCCATCCCGGAGCCGGGGCACAAGCCGGAGCCCGGGATGACGCGTTTACAACCCCAAAAACTCTTTTTCCACCACTGCGATAAGTTCTTCGATGCCGGTGCGGCCCGCGGCAGAGATGGGAATGGTGGCTGGTGGCTGGTGGTTGGTGGTTCGCGATTTGCTGCGTTTCAGAAATGCGGAGAACTTTTTCGTTCTCTCTTTCCAAGCATCCGGCTCCACCGCGTCTTGTTTATTGATAACAATAATTTCCGGTTTTGAAGACAATGAAATCGCCCCCAAATCCGCGTCGTATTCTTCGATTTCATTCCGGATGGTCTTGTACCGCGCGGCCCAGTCTTCTTCAGTCCCGTCGATTATATGAAGAATCATCTTGGTCCGTTCCGCATGCCCTAAAAACAAATCGCCAAGCCCGACACCCGCATGCGCGCCTTCGATAAGGCCGGGAAGGTCGACAAGCACGAATTCGCGGTCATGCGCATACATCACGCCCAATTGCGGATGAAGCGTGGTAAACGGATAATTCGCAATCTTTGGCCGCGCGGCGGTCACCGCGGCAAGAAGGGTCGATTTCCCCGCATTCGGAAACCCGACAAGCCCGATGTCGGCAATAAGTTTAAGCTGTAACAGAACCGTGCGTTCTTCCCCCGGCAATCCGTCGTTGGCGTGCATAGGCGCGCGGTTTGTCGGCGATTTGAACCGCACGTTGCCCCATCCGCCGTTGCCGCCGCGAAGCGCGCGGTATTCCATGCCGTCTTGGTTAAGGTCGGCATATTCGATTTCGCCGTTTTCGGAAAGGATTACGGTGCCGGTCGGCACGTCAAGGTACATTGTTTCGCCGGATTTTCCGGTACGCTGGCGACCGCTTCCGTTTGCGCCGTTGTCCGCGCGGAAATCCCGCCGAAAGCGATAATCGATAAGGGTGTTGACGTTGGGCACCGCGCGGAATACCACATCCGCGCCGCGTCCGCCGTCGCCGCCGTCCGGGCCGCCGTATTCGATATACTTTTCCCGGCGAAAGCTTTTGCTTCCGTTGCCGCCGTCGCCGGCTTTGATGTTAATCTTTGCTCTGTCTTGAAACTTCATAAAATACAGGGTATCGCAGATTAATTGAAAAGCAACTTGAATTTATACATTTAATTGTGCTATCATGCCGACTTCGGGACAAGAGAATGACAGAAACAGGACAAATTATGACCAATAAAACCCCTTATGCTTGTATGAGTACGGCTTATGCTGTCAGAAACGTGGCCGCGTGCGATTTGTGCCCGGCCGAAAGCTGTGTCAAACAGGCGCCGCCGCCGAAAATGGAACTTCCGGAAGGCACCCTTACCACCGAACAATACCGCGAATTCGCGATTAAGCAATGGAACGACAATATCGCGCAGATTACTGTGTTGAGCGAAAGGATTGCGCTGCGCGAATTGGAAATCACTCAATTGAACAGCGAAATTATGAAACTGCAAAAAGAACTTGCGCTGTATCGCAACACGGCCGCGATACAAAAACAGAAGTAATAAGAATAAACCGCCGTGCCCGTACGGCGGTTTTCCTTGACTTTATGCGGCGGCGTACTATACTGCCCAATGCAGAGAGCGAATGGCAACATACAAGGCCAAAGTATGCCGAACAAAAATAAAAAGAACAAACAGACCGCGAACATAACGGTCAGTGTGACCATCACCGCCACTTATGATATTTGCCCAAAAGCCGCGTATGCGGAAAAGGGCGGCACCTGTTGGAAAACCATGATGCGTGTATGCAAAGAGTGCGCGAACAAATGCGCCAACCAGGTCAAGGGCAGATGAGCGGCCTCTTCATCCCCGATTATGTCGAAATAAATGGCGGCGGATACCTTCACCCGGATGCGACTGTCGAAATAAGCGGCGCCAAAAACGAAGTGCTTGGCGCGATGGCGGCGGCCGTGCTTACCGACCAGCCGGTCGAATTCCACAACGTGCCGTATATTTCGGATGTCTTGAACATGGGCCACATGCTTATAGAGCTTGGCGCGGACGTTCGGCACGACCCGGAAAACAAGATACTGCACATCCACGCGCAAAATATTACAAGCAATCAATTATCGGACACGGCGGACGAATTCCGGGCAAGTTATTACCTTTGGGGCGCTTTGCTTGCACGGTTCCAGAATACGGGCGAATTTAATTCCTTGCGGATAAAAATGCCCGGCGGATGCGGGTTCAGCGGCAGCCGCAAGTCCGATTACCATCTTGAATTATTAAGAAATACTTTCCGGGTCGAAGAAACGCTTGGCAATAATTATATAGAGGTCGCCTTTCCGCCCGCCGAACGGAATTGCATGACCGAGCCTGTATTCGCAACCGATTTGATGTCGCACGGCGCGACTATGCACTGGCTTCTTGCGAATGCGACGCGGTCGGAATTCAAAGTATGTTATAACGCATCGCTTGAACCCGAAGTGCCGCATCTGTTGGGCATTTTGAACAAAATGGGCGCGAACCTTCGCGGCACCGCCACCACCGCCATAACGAACCTTGGGCGCGATGGCCTGCTTCGCGGCGGAAGTTTTGCCATAATGCCGGACCGGATGGAAACGGGGTCGTATGTTTTGCTTGCGATGGCTTTGCGCGACAGCATTCGCATAAGCGGCATGGATTCGTCGTCATGCCGCCCGTGGTACAATTCCATGCATGAAATTATCATGCGGTCGAATATGAAATCAAAGCCGAACAGTTTTTACAAATCGCCTTCTGACGACCTTGCTTATTTTGATTTCCTGGGGCTGCAGGATTTCCCGGGGCGAAGGTTTGTAATGTCGCCGTTCCCCGGCAAAGAAACGGATTTGCACCAGATTTGGACGCCCGTGCTTGCGGAGGCGACGACGGGTTCGGAAATATACGACCCCGTATGGACCGGGCGGCATGCCCATTTGCCGGAGCTTGCGAAATTCGGCATTAAAACATCGCACACTCTTTATAACACGGAAACCGAAAGGACCGTCGCGAATAAAACTTTGCATATAAGCATAAAGCCGTCAAAGATACGTTCGGCGGATGTCACGGGCATGGATTTGCGCGGGACGTTCGCGCTTATGGTGGCCGCTTCGGTGGCGAGCGGACAAAGCCGTATAACAAAGCCCGGATACGCGCTGCGCGGATATCCGAATCTTATCCGCAATCTGCAAAGCATCGGAATTAAGGTAAAGGCGTCGAAAGAGGGCACGTTTGTCCCGGCGTTGCCGCCGCTGTCGAATCAACGTTAAAAAAGCAAAACAAAAAGAGGTATTAAAATGACAACAAATACGCCCTATGTTTCTCCCGACCAATGCCCGCTTGAGTTTTTCGAAGCCCACCAGGATAAAATGACCGCCGAAGAAATCCAAATGTTCAAAAATTTTTTGACCGGCACGGTAAAATGCCACGCGATAAGGAAAAAGAACAGTTTCGGCGACTGTTCGCTTAACGACCATTATCCCGTGCTTGGCAATTGTTGGAAAAACGTGCCAATCGTGATTGACGCAAAGCGTGTTATGTCCCGTTAAAGGGTGGGTGGCGCGGGTGGGCTTGGTTTCTTTGGGAATTATTTCCTCAAATTCATACTACGAACCATCAGCACGAGCCACCGGCCACCAACCAATCACAATCCCTTCTTTATCTTGCTGCTGCATATTCCGTCGGTATATGGAATCGTTATGACTTGTTTGCCGTTCTGCTCGCACCACACAAGGCATCTTTGGAACGAAGGGTTGGCATGTTGGTCAACGCTTATGGCGAAAACGTCAAAATCCATTTTATCAATCGTTTCGTCGGAAAAAGTATACGCGGCGATTTCGTCGACTTCTTTTACGGATTCAAGTATTTCGCGCCGTTCGGCGTCGGAATATAAAATTTCGGCACCCGGTTTGTATTTGTGGATGCATTCTTCGGCCTGGACCGCGACGACAAGGCGGCACGGCTCGCCGACCATTTTCCGGATATTCTTGAACAGGCGCAGGTGCCCAAGATGAAAGAAATCAAACACTCCGAACGTAAGGACGGTTTTCATTTCGCCGCCTTTTTGTATTCGAATATCTCGGTGTCGAACGTCGACAGATTTTTATCCCGGAACACTTCGACCGACTGGAATACGCCATGCTTTAATATTGTTTTGCGGCCCATGTTTTTAACATAGATTATATGGACGTCTCTGTCTTTGCGTTTTATGGACGCAATGATTTGCTCTATAAAGGCCTCCATAATTTCGCCCAAGAACGGGTTCGCCATAAAAAACACGTCGACCCGGTCCATGATGTCTTTTGGAACGTTGCGCGCATCGGCTTCGATAGCGGTCCATTTGGATTTGTCGATGCCGCGCGTGGAAAGCTCTTTATGCGCAACCTTCACAAGCGGTTCAAAGAAATCAAAACCGATGACATGCTTGAAATATTCGCATGCCCGATACAGGATATATCCCGCGCCGCATCCCGCATCCATAAAGGTTTTGCTTTCTTTGTCCTTGATATGCGACAATCTTGTCTCCCAATCGGAATTTATAACCGGAATATATGAGGAACAGTTTTTATTCCTCCTTATCTCGTTATTGAATTCGGGGTAAAACCATTCGCCGGTCTTTCTTGAATTATCGGTAAGCAAATGCCGGTTCAACGATTTGAATTTCCGAAAAGTCAACAGCGCGAAAATCCGCACGATAAGCCGTTTCAACCGGTACGGCATATCAGAGCCGTTCAAAAACGTAAGCAGAGAGTTTTTCATTGCGGCTGTTCCCTTTTGATTATTACGGATTCCCGCGAGAATAACACAACACCGGCCGCCGGTCAAGAATTTGTTCGGGAACCGTTAAGATAATAGAATAGCTTCAGAAACTCCCAATTTTCAGTTTCCGGTTTTGACTGTCTACTATGGCAGACAACCATAAAAACGGCAGAAAATCAAGTTGTCTAATATATTAGAC
>WRCO01000012.1 GCA_009783855.1 Alphaproteobacteria bacterium | reverse complement strand
GCGGACGCTGTATATTGGCGGACAATCGATTGCATTAACACCGGATAAACGTTCGACGCCCGCGCTTGCGGTACAACTGCCCGAAGGTATATGGTACGGATTTTTAACGCCCGGAACCGCGCCCGGGCGGCTTACCGTGCGCATGCCGGACAACCAGGTTTATAGTCTAATCGAGCCGTTGGTGCACGGCAAATTCCAAGTGACACTTAATAATATGCCCGCGAATTCTCAATTCAGTTTACAAATTTCTGCTGCGGGGAATTTTGAAATAGACTGGGGTCTTGGCACCGCGCCACAGGTTATTAATAAAACCAATACGACGCTTACTACGTACACATCGCCCGCATCGCCAAGATACAGCGGCGGCCCATATACTGTGACAATAAGAGGCAGAGCGACGAGTTATAATTCAGGCACAATAGCGGCAATATCTTTCAGGAACTCTTTAAACCAGTCAAGAATTGTTGACATTGCCGGGGACCTGGGCAGCATATTCCCCATACTGAATGCAAGCAATACCGGCAGTCCGCGGTTTTTCGAAACATTTATGAATCTCATTGGTTTGACCGGTCCAATACCCTCGAACTTGTTTGCTGGGGTCCAAGGCCCACCAATAAGCCATATGTTCCGAAGTACTTTTAATGGCAGCGCAGCCATAACCGGCGAAATTCCAAGCAACTTGTTCGCCGGGATTCAAGGCCGTCCGGCAGCCGGGGTATTTCAGGCAACATTTAACGGCTGCAGTGGATTGACCGGTTCGATACCAGAAAATCTATTCGCCGGAATCCAAGGTCCGCCAGCAGCCACTATGTTCCAAGGAACATTCAGTGGCGCTAGCGGTTTGACAGGTTCAATACCGGGAAATCTGTTTGCCGGAATCCAAGGCCGGCCGACAGTCAGTATGTTCAATACCACATTTTTGGATTGCAGCGGTCTGACCGGTCCTGTCCCCGGAAATTTATTCGCGGGAATACAAGGGCCGCCTGCAAGCGAAATGTTTCGCGGCACATTTAATGGTTGCACTGGGCTGACCGGAGAAATTCCTGGCGGTTTGTTTGCCGGTATCCAAGGCGTGCCGGCAATTGGCATGTTCCAGAATACATTTAATACTACTCCCGGCCTGACAGGTATAGGCACAGGCTTGTTTGATGGAATATCCGGCGCGGCGCAAACGGATATGTTCTGGGGAACGTTCCTAAATGCCACCGGCCTTCGCGGGCCGGCGGCGCAGTTTTCCAACGGACAGCTTTTGCACCAAAGATGGCCGTCTGCCACGACCGCCCAAGTCGGCAGCGCGTTCCGCGGCGCAACGGGTTTGAATAATTTCAACAGCATCCCTGTGAATTGGAGATAAAATCCCCCTCTAACGAGAAGAAAACCCAGTTTACAATACTTTTCCGTCGCGCAACACCGTGTCGTCGTTCATAGAAAATCCGGCGTGGATTTTTGTGCCGCCGCGGCTGTTAAGGCATGCGGAAATCATCGCGCGCTCTGCGTGTGCAGCGCCGCCGAACAGCGGAACTATGTTAATGTCCCCTGCTTTGCCGGCGTGCAGCGCCGCAATTACCTCGGCGGTTGCCGCGGCATCGACGATGCAATAAAAATATCCTTGCGGCCGCACGCGTCTCAGGCACGCCCGCGTCCAATCGGTCAAATCAACGTTGTGATGCGCACCGCCGGTGCGAGGCGTGCCTTTGAAATAAGGCGGATTGGTCATAACGGCATCAAATGTTCTGTCCGTGCGCCATGCCGTTATATCGCCGTGGATTAATTCCAATTCGCGGCCGTTTAATTCGGCGTTCACCGCGCATTCGGAAAGCATTGTTTCCGAAATATCCATGCCGGTGATTTTTAATCCCGGCGCATGCGCAAGCAAGCACAGCGCCGCGCCGCCCGTGCCGATTCCCGCATCAAGGATATTATGCCCTGTGCCGTATGCCTGTCCTATGAACGCGGCAAGCCACACCGGGTCGCCTGTTATATTATAATCGCCCCGGGTGAATTTCACCCGCCCGCCAAGGCCCGTAAAAAAGTCTTGCTTTTGTGACATCGCCATATATGATAGAATACCAAGACAAAAAGGCAAGCAAAAGGCAGCAATAATGTTAGACCATTCTTTAATCGTATCGTCCGCGGTAAGCACGTTCAACAATGCCGCGCTTGTGTCGCCCGGATTCTTCTGGTCCGCGATTCTTGCGCTTCCGCTTGTCGCGCTTGGCTGGATTATGGCGCCGGAAATCGCACAGCGCTTTGCGCCGAACGCAAAAAACCGCGACAAAGTCGCCGCATTCGTCGCCGTGTTGGTGATTGCCGGATGGGCGCTGTTCCATGAAAATTTTGCCGTTCTGCGCGACGGGACAAGTCTTGTCGGAATACTTGTCGCCTTTATATTGTGGATTGCGTCGACTTGGATGGCGCGGCGTTATTACGAATCCGGACGCCGCTTGTCCGCGCTTTTGCCCAACAAGAAATGGGGGCGAAAGCTTGATTATTTCGCGCCGACGATTGTCGTTGCCATTGCGTTTGCGTTCACAATCGGCGCGGGCCGCGATGAATCCATCCTTCAAGCCGGCGCGGTGATGATTGGAATCTTTACGGGATACATGCTTAACCGGCGCAATGTGCGCGATGCGGACCCGCGTTTGCCCGTGGCGGTGATGCTTACCCTTGGCATATTCGGCCTTGTGATGCAGCCGGAATTCTTTCGGTTCGGACAGCTTGCCAACCTTACCCTTATGCACATGATATTCTTGTGTCTTGCGATGGCGGCGTCGGCGGTTTTCTTTGCGCTTCATTTTGTGCGGCCGCGCGGATGGTTTGTAAAAATCTTTTATACAAAGATGTTTTTGCGGGCATTGACCGTGCTTGTGCTTGCGCTTTTATTTATCACCGAATCAGCGCCCATATTCGGAGCGCTCTTTGCAATGGTGTTTGTTATCACGGCATTGTCGGCGCTGCATGCGTCCGAAAAAAATGCCGAAGCGTTAAAAAAGATTAAGGGTGAAATGTGGCTTGTCGCGCTTGGGCTGTTCGGAGTGCTTGCGGCCCTGCCCGCGCTTGTCTTTGTCGCGGCGGTTATGTGGCGGCTTTCGCCTCGCAACGACTTTGTCGGCAAAGTTCGCACACTGTTATAATCAGTTATGTTTTTTGAATACATTCTCGGTTGGCAATGAAGTAGAATAAAAGCCACTAACCACCAGCACGGGTCACTATCATGAGCATACATCATTCATCAATCATCCATCCGGATGCAAAGCTTGGCGCGGATGTCAAAATCGGACCGTTCTGCACCGTCGGCGCGGATGTCGTACTTGGCGACCGGGTCGAACTTGTATCCAACGTCGTTATTGACGGCAAAACCAAAATCGGCGACGACAGCATCATATACCCGTTCGCGGTTCTTGGCGTTATGGCCCAAGATCTTAAGCACAAGGACCCTGACAGCATGACCGGCCTTAAAATCGGGAAAAGATGCCGCATACGCGAATTCGCGACCATCCATTCCGGCACGCCCGCGTCCACCGGCACGGAAGTCGGCAACGATTGCCAGATAATGGTAAGCTCGCACATTGGTCACGACTGTAAGCTTGGCAACAGCATCGTACTGTCCAACCTTGCGCAATTGGCGGGCCATGTTGAAGTCGAAGACAACGTCATAATATCCGGATTTTCCGCGGTGCATCAATTCTGCCGCATCGGGCGCAACGCCTTTGTCGCCCCGATGAGCGGCGTCGGCTTTGACGTTCCGCCGTACACGATATTCGAAGGCAAGCCCGCGACATACCGTACCATTAACAAAGTCGGACTGTTGCGCCACGGATTTACAAACGAAGACCTTCACGCCGTGCACAAAGTATATGCGGCCGTCTTTGCAAAGGACCAGGCCGGCAATTTTGCAAGCAATCTTAAAAAAGTGCGCAAAGAAGTGCATGGGAACAAGTATGCGCTTGATGCGCTGGACTTTATAGAAAACAGGTCGAAACGCGGCGCGCACAAAGGGCTTCTTGAGAGAGAAGATGAAGCGTAAACTTAAAATCTTTATAATCGCGGGAGAAGTTTCCGGCGACGTTCTTGGCGGGAAAATTATGGCGGAGATGCCGGACGTTGAATTTATCGGCGTAGGCGGCGAAAATATGAAGGCCCGGGGATTGGATTCCATTTTTCCCATGCCCGACATTGCCGTGATGGGCTTTATCGATGTCATTGCCCGGGGACGCACCATCACCCGCCGGATTAACCAGACCGCGAATACGATAATAAAAGAAAGCCCCGACATAGTTTTAACCATCGATTCCCCCGGATTTGTAAGAAGAGTCATAGAAAAAGTCAAACGTCAATCCCCCGCCGCCGACCGCCGACCGCTGTTTTACCATGTCGTCGCGCCACAGGTTTGGGCGTGGGCCGCGGGCCGCGCGAAAAAATACGCGCGGGTTTTCGACCGGCTTTATGCGTTCTTCGATTTCGAAGTGCCGTATTTTGCAAAACACGGACTTCCCACGATTCCGGTCGGACATCCGATTGCGGACGGGCTCATAGGCAAGAAGCACAAGGTGGAAGGCAAAGGGGCGAAAGTAATCACCCTGCTTCCGGGAAGCCGCATGGGCGAAGTAAGAACGCTTTTGCCCATATTCAAAAAAGTCACCGAACAGTTGCCCGAATACAAATTCGTATTGCCGGTTGTTGAAACAACGGCCGAATACGTGCGCGAACATGTAAAAAAATGGACGGTCAAACCGACCGTTATCCCGGCGGCAAAAAGATACGACCAGTTTGCGAAAACGGATATCGCGATTGCCGCGGTCGGTACTGTATCCGCGGAATTGGCGATGATGCACGTGCCGACAATCGCTGTTTTCAGAGTAAACCGGATAACGGAATTTATGGCGCGAAGAGTCTTGAAATTAAAATGGCTTTCGCTGGTCAATATTTTGTCGGGCCGTGAAGTCTATCCCGAAATTTTGGGCCGCGCATGCACGCCGGAAAATATCACGGGCTGGGTGCGAAAACTTGAAAAACCCGCAGAACGCAAAAAGATGGTTTCGGGACTTGCCCGCGCGGACAAAATGTGGCAGCGCCGCATCCCCGCCGCAAAATTGATTGCGAAAGACATAACAACTAGCAACCGTTGCTAGTTGAAAAATCCGCCGAATGGCGGATTTTTATTGCAATGGCGGGAAACAGGCGTCCATATCCGCCGCGCCGCCGCCCGGACAGCATGCCGCGCCGTAATCCGGAATATATGTAAGAAGCTCGATTCCACAGCACCCGTCCCCGTCGGGCGCAGTTCCGTCTTCGCACAATGTTTGCGCCGGGGCTTCGTCATCCCATGGCGAAAGCGGTTGCGGGTCGTTCCATCCCGCCTCTGATTCTTCGTCGGTCCAGCTGTCTTCTACCCATTCCGCTGTTTCCTGTGCGACGCCCACCGGTCGAAATTCTGGCGACGGTATATGGGCGAACGGTACCGCGTCATCTTGGGGAACCGGAACTTCGTCAAACGGCGCGACGTCGTAATCGCGCTCTTCTTCATAATGATAAAAGTCTTCGGCCGGCGGCGCGGGCATTTCGAAATCAAGAGGCATATCGTCAGGGATGCGCGCGGGCAGCGTTACCGGCCGCATAAAGCCATCGTCGTCAAGGAACACCGGGTCAACATCCGCCAATTCCGGCGACGGCATTGGTCCAGGCTCGCCAAGCCTGTCCATGCCTGCTTGGCGTGCGGCGCGTTGTTCCCGTGCCATTTCAGGCACGGGTTGCGCCACAGACTCCTGTGCCGACGCAAGGGGCCGCAAGATATTCGGCACATTGTTCGTCATCCGATTCTGGTACAGCCATAATGTCAAAATCGAAAGCGCGATAAGAAGCAACAGCATAATGTAATACATCGCGGACGGCCCGGACCGCCCGTTTGCGGATATTATTTTTATCGGTCCGTCGCCCGTAAACGGCATAGGCACAGGTCCGCCTTCGCTTATGCTTTGGCGCGGTTCCGCCGCGGGCGGCAAAGGCGGTTGCGGCGGCGGGTTATGTGCGGGCATCGGCGCGACGGGTCTGTCGGTCGGCGGTGTATCGGCAAAGTGCGATTCCGCCGGCGCGGGCGCATATTCCGTCTGTCCGGCAAAGGATTCGGCGTCTTGCGCCGGCCGAAGGTTCGTTCCGATATTCGGCGCGACAAGCGTCGGCGGAACAAATTGCGGCATCGCCCCGCTTCCGCCGATGTTGCGGCGCGGTTCCGGCGGCGGCGCGCCGGCGAATTCCACCGGTTTGAACGCGATTCTTTCGTCCATGATTTCCGGGTCTTTTGTGAACAATGGTTTTACTTCTTCGGCCATAATATCAACCTTTGGTTTTATCGGTATCGGCGCCGGCGCGGCTTTAAGCGCGGCAATCTGGGCGCGTGCGGCGCCCGCGTCGTCTTCGGCGTCTTTAAGGCGGCGGCGCGCGCGGCGCAGGCGCAGCTCGGCGCGTTTTTGTTTTTCTTTTGTCGTTTCTATTTTCGATTGAGTGCGCAATATCTTCGCGGCGGATTCCTTTGTCGGTTCCTTCCCAAGTTTTGTTTTAATCTTCGCCAATTTTTCTCTCAACGCTTTTACATTGTCGTGCGCGTTGTTGATTGAAATTTCGGTTTCCGAAATGGTATCGTTCGCCATGCGCATCTGTTCCATCGCCATGGCAAGCCGTGCGTTCGCCAACCGGCGCGCGGCCGCATCGCGGAATTCGGACAGCGCGTCAAGGGCGCCCGCCTTTTCATTTATAACGTCGTTATATGCCGACAGGCCGTCGTATTCGATGTCCAGTTTTTGATATTTGTTGTTTTTCTTTGGACGCACTGTTTCCAAATCGACGCCGTAATCGTTCGACAATATGTCGTCCCATTTGCGGGCGGGATTATCGGCGTCGCGCCGGGTGACAAGAAGCACGTTCGGAGTGCGCGCATCGCGCGTGTAATCAAGCACGAAAATCAACCGATGCGCGATGTCATAGTATGCGGTGAAAACATTTCCGCCGATATTGAACCGCTCCGCGGAAAGCGGGCCGCCATCGGATTCGCCGAACGAAATCGTCGGCACTTCGCCCGATAGTTTTATGTCCGGTGAAAAGTTGTCGTCTCTCTCCAACTCTTTTCTCTTTGTTGTTGGGCAAATGATATTTGCCCCTGTGTTTTTTAGGCGTATGCGGTACGCCCCCCTACATTATTTTTTCTTTGGCGGCTGCATCTGGTATGCCAAAAGGCAATGGTCATAGCAATAAGGTTTGCCGACAAACGCCGGTTTGCCGCAAAAGTGAAACTTTTCCGAATCCGGGTCGCCAATGGGCCAACGGCATTGGTCCGGGCGAAGGTTCGCCATTTCAAGCGAGTGCTGGATAATCCGCTGGTGCATGGCAAGCGTTTTGGAATTGGTCTTGGTAACGGTTATCTTTGGCCCGGGTATCGGTTTTTTTAATTCCGGTTTTTTGGGCCCGGGTTTCGCGATGGGCTTTTTGGGTGCGTTTTCAGGCGCCCCTGTGGCCGGGCTTTTCTTCGGCGCGGTTCCCGTCTTTGCAGAAGCGGTAATCTTTACAGGCTTTGCGACGGGCTTTGTTACGGGCGTTTTGGCCGCCGGCTTTTTCGGCGCGACTTTCGCGGCCGTTTTTTTTGCGGGCGCCGCGGCTTTCTTCGCAGGCGCGGCGGCATTCTTTGCATTCCAGCCAAGCCGGTTTAATTTGCCCACGACGGCGTTTTTCGACATGCCGATTTTCTTGCCGATTTCAGAGGTCGAAAGCCCGCGCGCCAAAAACGACTTCATTTTGTTCAGGACGACTGGGGACCAGGTCTCTTTCGCCATAATTTATCCTTTGATTCATATACGGAAAAAGTCTAGCATAGTTTCGAATCGTAAAACAAGGAAAAATTATGGCAATTATACACTCTATATTATTTCTGTTTGCCGCGTATTTCGCGGTAAAAATGTCACTTTCCGACTTTCAAAGCCGAATCATTCCGGATGTGTTTTTATTTCCGTTTTTAATCATCGGATTGCTGCTTTCGGTCGGAGGCGCCCTTCCCTGGACCGGGATTGAGGAAAGCGCGGTCGCGGCCGCGGTCGGATACGGGTTGGCGTTCGTTATAAACGCGGCGTTCAAGCGTTTGAAAAAACGCGCCAAAAACGCGCACGACCCAATCGGCATGGGAGACATAAAATTATTGGCGGCGGGCGGCATCTGGTTGGGCATAAGCGGGCTTTCCGTCGCATTGATTGCGGCGTGCATTCTTGGCTATATATGGGGCCGCGCGCATAAGCAGAAATTCGTGCCGTTCGCGCCGTTCTTTTTCGCCGGTATGGCGGTCGCGATGGCGATTATGTCGTTATGAAGCCGCATAAAAGACAGCTTTCGGACAAGGATTTGGACGGGATGGTTGATGCCATTCCGATTCTCTCCCGTCATTCCCGCGAAGGCGGGAATCCATTGTATAAAATGCCGCCGCGGCAAAGCCGCGACACCCATTGCACAGGGGATTCCCGCCTTCGCGGGAATGACGGGTTGGATTTGCACGGCCTTACCGAAGAACAGGCATGGAATGCAATTGTCGGGATGTTGGGCGCCACAGAACGATACGCCGCGGCGAACGGGAATAAAATAAACCTTCGCCGGATTCGGGTTATTACCGGCGCATCTGGTGTATTAAAGCAAAAGCTTCAACAGTGGGCGACGGAGAGCATCATCGCCCCACGTATCGTATCCTGTAAACTTGTTAATAATGGATGCTATGAAGTGGTGGCAAGGAAGGCCTTGCCCGCCTGCCCCAAATTATGATATAATCCCGAAAGAGAATGGTTAATTTCAGAAAAATCTTTGCTTGCACGCCGCTGTTTTGCGCCTTTGCGTTTGCTGCTTTGCATGCGAACCCTCTTATTGGCAATGTACAGCGCGACACGCGGTGGCAGATTCCCGTGCCTATTTATGCACAGGGCCCGAACGTCGGAACCGCCGATTGCCAATCGGTATTGCGCGGAATAATCGCGAACGAATGCGGTCGGCGGAATAATTGCGCCGGGCTTGCCGTGCATGCCATACGGCCGGTTGTGATAACCCAATTGTCGGCGATTCCGGGCGCGAATTTTGTAAACGCGTGCGCTGGGTTCATAGACGGCATGTTTGATGAATATATGCGGAATGTTGCGGCGGCGCACCGCACCGCCGCCGCGTTCCCGACGGCATTCCCGACGGCGCCCGCACCCGCACCGACGGCGTTTCCGGCCGCGCCTGCGGCAACCGCATTTCCAACCACGTTTGACCAGCTTTCGTTCGTTGAAAGACAGGCGGTAATCCGCGAGGGAATCGAACCGTGGGCGCCGGTTTATCGGTACGGCGTCTGCGTTGAAAATTGTACTTATCAAGCGTTGCGGATTGAAACAGATGCGGACAGAAGGGTAAGAGAGAGAGACGAATGGGTTTTCAGATGCGCGACAATACAAGAGCAGAATCTGGAACAATGGTGCGACGAATGTCATTCGGAAATGACAGACGAAAGATGCTGTGTGTTCCCGCGCTTTGCAGACTGGGACATTTGCAGATGCACTATATGGGAAACAAGGAATTGCCTCCTTGCCGGCGGAAGACCGGGAACACAATTCTGTAACGAGAATCGGGAATGGACCGCGTGTGTACCTGTGCCGGAACCGCCACCACCGCCAATAGTGGAAGTGCCGGTTGTGGCGCAGAGATGCCGTGATAGCCACGGACGCGATTGGCCCCTTAATGATTGGGTTCCGTGCACAATACCGGCCGTTGTGGCCGTGCCAGCGACCGATGATACACCCGAAGTGCCCGCCCAGCCCGAAAGACAGGGACACATGCAGTGCAGATATGACGGAACATGGAGTGACTGTGTCGCGGGCGGAAGACCAGCAGCGGCGGGAACAGGAACGGGTGGCACAATTATCCGCGGCGACGGGCAGCCCAACATACGTATATTCGACCTTCGACCAGGAGCAAGAAGATGAGCTTGATAAAGAAATTTTTCTTTGCCATTTTTGTGACAGTCTGTCTTGGTGTAAGACCAGTTTTGGCCGAAATTGTCGATCTTCCGGCTGGATCGGGGGCATGGCAACTTTGTCGAGATTTCATAGAAATAGAGGGTAGATTCCTTGCAGAGATGCAAACAATTTTTCGTGCGGCGCTGAACCCGCGGACAGACGAGTATGATGGCGATCAGATTGGAAACATGCTTCAGAGTTCGGGTACCGTAAGACAGATATATAATGCCTATGCCCAAGCAATGTCTCGTGTTTGCGGTGAAGGCGGAGGTGAGATGATAATCGCTATCGCAAAATTTGACGACGAGGCAGCGGTCGGGTTCCAGTTCAGTAACGAAGGTGAAGCGTTTATCTTTATATTTGATATTAAAAAGCTATTTGATTATTTTCCGGGTACGTACAGTATAATGGTTTGGAATAGAAACAAAAACCCCGGAAGTGCGATAACCCGCGCTGTCGATAAGAACGATAGCGTTCGTGTTTTTGGGGAACAAGGAAATTCCAGAGGAGATATGGCCAGAGATCCTGTCACTGGCAGAGACATTAAACCTGATATCGGATGGGCAGTTGGACGTAATGCAAATCACAGATGGTGGTCACGCCAGTGCGCCGATTGGAACATTGCTTGGGGCTTTGGCATAAGTGCGAGCAACGGTGTTTCGGTTGCGATGAGACAAACAATCAAAGACACCGATTTCCAGAATCAGTTTCATAGGAATGAAAACGCAAGATTTATCATTGATTTCCCACCCGGAGATAATATGCGCGCATTTCCCGGCCTGTTGCTTGCACAAACCCGAGGCTCCAATAAACAGGAAGTAGTGGTGTTTCAAAATCTGAAAGTCGGGCTTCAAATGGCAGAAGATTTCGCAAAGAATCTTAAAGGCACAAAGTGCACCGAAGGAACCCAAAAACTTTACGTTTATCTTGTGTCGCTGGACCGCACAAATGTGCCTATCGATTTCGCGACGGGCAAAGTTGTTGGATTTGGAAGTTTAAGCGAGAGGATTACCAGAGTACAAGGTGGGAGTAATGCCGGTGCAATTTATGGTACAGGCGCTGCGGTCGGTCTTGGGACATTCGGGCTTTGGGCCATACCCGCGACCAGTGCGGTCGCTTATGGACATGCTTTTACCGGCACCGCTGTGGCAATAAAAGGGGGGGTGGTTGGGTATGCCGCTGTGGCAACGTTCAAGGGTGGCTTGGCGGGTCTCGCAACAACCGGTGCCATCGCTCTTAAAGTTCCGGTTGCGGGTTGGATCGTGGGTGGGGCTATGTTGGTGACTGCTGGTACAATCGCGACCTGGCGCTTGATGTCGCCTGATAAGATTGCTACAGATCTTACACAGGTCATGGTTGTCGGCGGCCCCTTTGCGGTGTCTGATTAATATTGCAATCCGTCGCCGAAATGACAAAAAACTCGTTCAATAGCTTTTCCAAACAACCCAGTCATGCCTTCGTGGGAATGACGACTTTGGCAAGCCGTTTGCATCCCCTTGCACCCCCGCCCGGTTTTCTGATATAATTCTGGTCGAGAGAGATGATAAAAAAATCCTGTCTTTTTATCAGGACAGGTGTGACTCAACATCCATGCTTTGATGTAGAATTCGGACGACTTCAATGTCTGTGTCCGATACAAAGTGATAAAAGATTACATGTTTGCCAACGGTATATCTGAAATATCCATGTCTTATATAATCTATATTCTGTCCTGTCTTCGGTGATTCGGCAAGCATATCAAACGCTGTTTCCAGGATTTGCATATAATCAATCCCCAAGTTTCCGCAGTATAAACGGATATATTATCCAAATCGGATTCTGCTTGTGCGCTTGTAAACAACATGATCTATCCTTGTTTCAGGCTTCTGAATATTTCTTTGTACGAACGTTCGGAACGGCCGCTTTGTTCGCCGACGATAAGCGCTTCGCGAAGCGCGCCAAGTTTTGCTTCCCGGTCTTCCAAAAGACGAAGGCCGGCGCGGACAACCTCGCTCACCGAATTATAGCGTCCGGTGCGGACTTGTTCGTCTGTAAAGTTATCATAGCGTTCACCCAAAGTTACGCTTGTGTTTCTTGCCATATTTGCCTCCTTTGGCTCTGGTATTATATAGTAATATATATTGGTATAGGGTTCAAGCGAAAAGTTTGTTCACCTTGCCTCCCCGCCCGGTTTTGATATCGTGTTCGTATTCGTAGGGGCGAATATCATTCGCCCTGCATTGTATCACAACACACAATAAATTATGAATTTGTTGGAATTATCTGGGGCAAATGATATTTGCCCCTTCAGCGCTTTTCTGATATAATCCAATCAAGAGAGATGTTAAAGAAATTCCTTATTTTTGGGATGGTGTTTTTGTGTGCCGGTGTGGCGCGCGCGGATGCGGCGCCACTGCAATGCGCCGCGCGGGTATTCCGTGACGCGCTTTATAACAGCGCGGACGAAGTCGAAGAAGATGACCCCGAACACATCATCCAGCAATGGGTTTTCCAGACCTTTCAAAATCTTGAAGTAAACAGACAAGTACTTGCGTGCATCGCGCCGCTTAATTTATCCGACGACGAAGTCGTTCACTTTCCGCCCGTCGGGTACAGGTTCCCTCCGTTTTTCGAAGGCGATACGGACGCGCGCGAAATCATCGTCAATTATTCCGTACAAAAACGAATGATACGTCAAAGGACCCAGCTTGCCGAACGCCGCGAATTGCCGGTCGGCGCGCCGTCCGAACTTGTGGGCGGCGACCCGAATGTCGAATGGGCGAACACCGACCCCGCATGGTACGCAATCATGGTGGTACAGGCGGACAGCATGCTTCCATTCGCCGGCGTCGATGAAGACGGCCGCGCGCGGTATAATACCATATCGCTTCGGTATATTGCGGACAACCTTGCCCGGTTTTATCCCACGAATCATAACGATGCGGCGTGGGGAAATCTTGGCGGACTTCTTGCCGTGCCAATGTGCACAAGCAAGTCCGCGCTTGCCAACGACATGGACCTTGTCAACATGGCCGCGCGCCGCACCACGGGTGAAACCGCCGACGGCGCAAGGGATGTAAATATATTGGGACTTGCGTTCCGCGGCAATGATTATTATGTCGCGGGCGATGTCAACCTTCAATGGATTACATGGGCACAGGTTGCGGGCGATGTCGCGCTTACCGTCTTTACCGCCGGCATCGGCACCAAGATAAGCCTTTGGTTCAAAGGCATCCGCGCGGGAAACAGCGGCCGGCATCTGCATAAAGCCGTCAAGACGATGAAGACCATAGACGCGGTAACCGATGCGAACGCCGCCGCGCGCGCGGCAAGCGCCGCAACAGACGCCGCACGCGCCGCAGACAACGCCGTGACAAGCGCGCGGACCGCTTATATGAACGCCGCGCGCGGCGGCGATGTAGACGCCATTACAAGCGCCGCCGCCAATTATGAAAACGCCGTCCGCGCCGCGACCGAGGCAAGGAACGCCGCGAATGTCGCGAATGCCACTGCGAATACTGCGCGCGCCGCCGCGCACACGGCAAGCGCCGCAAACCCTATACATCAGTTCCGTCGGACCAATATAGAGATAACGCGGCTCAACCGAAGAATTACCGCCATAAATAATTACGACGATGCGCTGCGCGTGGCAAACCGCGCGGACGAAGCGGTCGCCGCCGCGCGCCGCGCCGGAAGAAATCCGGAATATATCGGCCGGCTTATGCAACAACAGGACCAGGCTCATGTCGCATTAAACCGGGCGCGAAGTGCGGTAAATGTCGCCGACACGACGACGGATTCCGCAACCGCGATAAGAAATTTACAAGGACAGCTTACAGAAGCAAACAGGGTCAAAACCGAATTGTTAAGAAATACCGAAGTGGCGCAGTTTGCCGAGGCAAGCAACGCTCTTGCCGAAGTGGCAAGACTGCAACGAGGCATGCGCGCATACCGGGTAATGCGGCCCCAGACCGGCAACGTCATCGCGCGCGGATATCGCGCGTCAAAGGCGTACTGGACAACATATCGCGCCGCACGGGGCGGCGGACGGAACCTTAACCGGCTTGGCCGCGCCGCGCGCCGCGCCGGAAGCCAATCCGGCGTCGCAGGGACAACCCGCAACTATCTTTTCCAAGCGACCGCGTTAGCCGGCCATATGGCCGGGCACGGCGCGACCAACCTTGCGTTCCTTTACGGCGCTTTGCGATTCCTTGGCAATGTTTACGATTGGTCGGTCACCGAAGTTTCCGGATTTACAAGCACTTTGATGTTCAAGCCTTTGCTGCTTTTGTCCGCGGACGATATAAAGGGGCAGGAAAACATAGTCAATCATGGAATGTGGCTTATGTGGGCGGGAGATTCGACGAACCCGGCGGACGATGACGCGGCGTTTTTGCAAGCGATGGATTTCGCCGCAAAATTCCACCAAGATTTGGAAGAAACCCAAGACGATTATATGGGCAACAATGCCGGTCGAATTGCACAGGCGGCGGCGATACTTGGGATTGCCGGACCGGCGCTTACCGCCGGAGTCGTGGTGTCGAATGCCGTCGGGCGGGCGGGCGCACCTGCGGGATTCTGTGATGTCGATATTTATGTAGTGCGGCCGATTATCCGCAACCCGGGCACGGAAAATCAAGAACTGTATTACCTTATCATGAACGACGAACCGTGGCGGGTGCGGTCGCAATAAAAATTAAATCCTTAAAAAACCGGAACCCTTGCATCGTATGGTATTGCAAGGTTTTTTGATTGTCGGGAAAATCCGTATGGCGGCAATATGGCGATTCCCTTGAAAGCCTATAAGCTGTCTAATATATTAGACAGCATTACTTTGATTTATTTATCATTCTTTTCTGCTAAGTATTCGGGATATGTTTTTCCCTGTGAAAGTGCCTCGTATATCTGCATTGAATCTCTGGCAGACAATGGATTTCCATCAAGCCTATCAATCATCTCCAAAGAAGATTCTATAAATTTTTCTGGGGACATATTTAATGCCTCCAATTCTGGATATGCACCTAATTCGATTGCGGTTTTTAATGCAGATATATAACAAGGTCTTAGTTCAACCATTCGTTTCTCACCCATTATTAAATAACCCGACAGTTTTTCTATAAGTAAATTTATAAATTGCGGTGGTGTCAATCCAAGCTTCATCATAGATTGTATATATTGTTCGGGATTCTCTTCGATTTCATTTCTTATAAAATCATAACAAGTGAAGAAAGAATTTAAGGTGGTTTCTAGTAGATTAAATTGACGAACAGTTAAAGAACCCTTATTCGGACTGTTGAAAATATCCCAGACAGCTTTTGCATCTGCTAATTCTATGGAAGTTTCTAATGTTTTATTGAAAGCATCAGTTATTTCATTTAATAACATAGTGGTGATTTTATTTGCCGCCTCTTGTATAACTTCTTGCGATCCCATTTTATACCCCTATTATTGCTTGTCTAATATATTAGACAGCATTATTTTCTTGCTTCAACTTGTAATTTTATATCAAATAAATTCAATAAGCGCAATATTGTTATAAATCCAGGATTGCCGGATGGCGAAAGTATATTATAAAACCCAGGTCTGGAAATCCCCAGTATCGCCGGAATGTCAGACCGCCGTGGGTGAGTTTTTGCAATTTCCATTAAAACGGATTTGATTTTTTCGATATCCAGATTATCCAATGCAACCGATAATTCAGCAATCAATTTTTGGTCGATTTTTTTATTAACAATAAAGTGTTGTCTTTCTATGACAGGTTTGGATAAAAATTTGAATCGCATTTCATTCTCCTTAAACTATAAGTGTTATTATAAAGTTGTCTAATATATTAGACAAGTCATAATTTTAACACTTTTTAATTTGCATGGCGCTAATATGGCGATTCCGTATGGCGTCTATATGGCAATTTTCCCGTGCTTTTATTGCCTCTCAATGGTTTTCAGAATACAAATAATACAATGTTGGAATATGGCAAAATTCGCTAAAATGTGCGCTCAATGGTCCTTGTGGGACAAACTCGATGATGGAATAAAAAATCCGGCATTGCCGGATTTTTTATCGAAGTCCTTTCGCACGACAGCACGCGTCGGCGGCGGAACGCCAATCGCCGAATTCACGCGACGGGTTGCGGATGTCGCGCCATGGCTGCCACCCGCTGCACGTTGTGCGGCCGTCGCCGCCGCGCCGGCACCGCACATAGCGGCGCAATTGGCACGTTTCATTCGTCGTGCCGCCCGTGGGCGTCGTACAGCGCACGGTGACGTTTTGGTTCCTTGCCTCGCCCGTGCCAAGTTCCCGGCTTGATACCAATTGGTATGCGCTTGCGCTGTCAAGGCACAAGGCACAAGTCACAAGGCATAGGGAAAAAGCGCGCAATAGTTTTTTCATACCCCGATTATATAAAATTTGTGTTCGTGAAATCAAGAGTTTTTATGCCATATGTCTTATGACTTATGCCCTATTGCACTGCGCCGGTAGCCGGGTAAAACGTCAAACGTATCCGCCGCCATGATTCAAATTCCGACGCGGGCAGCATGCGGAACGGCTGGCACACGCCAATCGCCGTCCGTATTGTTTCAATTATGTACGCGAACGCCGGGTCGTCGTCCGCACGCGATTCCGTTTCAAAGCGCAATGTCCGCACCATGCCGTTCGGATTCATTTCCAAATGCGCGACCGCGCGGATTTCCGCGACGCCGGGCCTGGAAGCATCGAATTGCCAGCATCTTGTCATCGCCACGCGCAATGCGTCCACGACCGACACCGTCATAGTACGGTTCAAAGATGTCGTTTCGCGGTTGACAGTAATGGTCGTTCTTTGCGGCGGCGCGGGACGCGGCCGTTCTGCGGGCGGAGGCGGAGGCGCGACATGCGCGGCGACCGACTCTGTTTCGCCCGGGTCGGGCGCGGGCGGGCGCGGCGTCGGCCTTGGTTCCGGTGGCGGAGGCGGCGCGGCCACGTTGCGAAGATGCGTTTCATCGCGCGTGATTTCCACTCGTGATAAATCAATTTCCGTAATCTGAATCGCATCGGGTGCGACAATCCGTATAAGCGGGTCGCCGAAAATCGCAACCGAAGTCAAAAGCATCGCAATAATCGCAAGGTGCCCGGCAAGCGAAATGAAAAAGTTTTCCAATGAAGATGCGTTTCGTGAATTCATTTTTGATTTATCGCCTGCGGCGAAAGCCATGCGGATAAATTTTTAATTTTCCAACCGCGTTCGCAATCCCACGCGCGCAAAGCCCGCGTCTTTAAGCGCTCCCATCATCTGCATCACCGCGCCGTACGACGTGCTGTGGTCGCCGTTAATCATTATCGACAGCTGTGGGTTTTCTCCGCGCATCGCGACCGCGCGCCGCACGACGTCTTCGCGCGAAAGCCGGTCCGTGCCAAGGAAATAATTGCCTTCCCTGTCGACGCTTATCTGAAGCGCGCGGTCGTCGCCGGTAAGCGCGCTTGCCCCCGCTTGCGGCAAATCCAAATCTATCCCGCTGGTCAGCATCGGCATCGACACCATAAACACGGCAAGCAGAACCGTCATGACGTCAATCATCGGTGTCAGAGATAAACTTGCATCCGAATTTCTTGTGTTTCTTCGTGACATTATTTCTTCCTTTCACAGCCGCATATTATTTCTTTTCGCGCGTCGTCAAGCTCGTCATACAGCGCGTCCGCTTTTTTGGAAAAATATTGGTACGCAATCGCCGCAGGAATCGCGACAATAAGCCCAAGCGCCGTCGTGCCAAGCGCCGCCGCAAGACCCGGCGCGATTACGGCGATATTCGCGGATTGCTTTGCGCCGATTGCGCCGAATGCCATCATTACGCCCCAAATCGTTCCGAACAGGCCGATGAACGGCGCGACGACAGACGCCATCGAAAGAAACCAAAGGTTGCGGTCGAACGGCCTTATGATGCGGTCGACAATCAAATCCATATTGTCGGTGCGGCTTATCTGTGCGGGGGTGCGTTTTTCCGCCCACCACAACCGGATTTTTTCGATTATAATCACCCATGATATTATGCTTCCGATTACAAGAAGGATGCTTGTCGCCGTAATCACGGCATCGGTCGTAAAAAGATTCGTAAATGAAAAGTGGTTTGTTGTCATAGTTTTTTCCTTTATTGATTAAAAATGTTTCAGCCATTCGGCCGGAATGCGCTTTGGCTTCAGGTCTTTTATTCCCACATATGCGACGCGAATGTTGACTATCGCACAGACAGTGCCGTTACGCAAGAATTTCTGTTCTATGTCGGCGGACGCCGCGCCGACGTGCGTCGCACAGGATTCGACAACGATTTCATCCATAAGGGTCAGCGGGATATCGTATTTCGCCGACAGCTTTTTGATAATAAATCCGCCGTCGCTATGGATAAGCATCTCTTTTTTGAACCAGTCCATTCGCGCCCGCTCCGCGATTTCTATGAATCGTGCGTGATAGACTATGCCCGCGGCATCGGTATCTGCGAATGCGATTGTAAATGGGAATTTGTGGGATTTCAATTTAATTGCTCCTTGTATAAATATTCTTCAAGCAGTGTGATTTTCTGCGGCTGAATCGCGCAAACAAATGTGCCGATTATTTTTTTGATTTCCGCCAATGATACGTATTTGACCGCCGCGATTTCAGATTCCTGAAACCTGATGTCCGAAATTTCCCAATCGCCTTTGGCAAAATATATATGCGGATGCGTTTGATGTTCGGGGTTTTCCGTGTTAAAAAAATCCCCAAGAAATACAAATTGCCCCACAGGAATATCAATACCCAATTCTTCCATGGTTTCCCGTTTCACGGTATCCGCCGGCGATTCACCCGCATCAATCCAGCCCCCTGCGGACATCCCCCATTTGTTCGGATTTTTCACATTGGGCGCGCGAAGCTGCAACAAAAATTCGCCGCGCGCGTTCATAAGCCATACGGATGCGGTTTTTATCATTTTTCCAACCCCAGATGACTGTATCCCGCGTCGGTAATCATGCGGCCGCGCGGCGTGCGTTGTATAAAACCCTGCTGCATCAGGTATGGTTCGATGACGTCTTCGATTGTATCGGCCGGTTCCGACAAGACCGCGGACAGGTTTTCAATGCCAACCGGGCCGCCCGCGTAATGCTTTACAATCGCGCCCAAATATTCGCGGTCGATTGCGTCAAGGCCGATTTGGTCGATGCCAAGCTGTTGCAATGTAGTTTTGATGATGGGTTCGGTGATTGGCGTTTCGTGAGGCGTAAGGCGTGAGGCGTGGGGCGCCGCAGCGAAATCCCGCGCGCGTTTTAACAGGCGGTTGGCAATACGCGGCGTGCCGCGGCTGCTGCCCGCCAATGTCAACGCCGCCGATTGCTCTATCGGAATGCCCAATATGTTCGCGCTTCGTGAAATAATTTGCGCAAGGTCCGCGGCCGAATAGAAATTAAGGCGCAAATCAATCCCAAACCGGTCGCGCAAAGGATTCGACAAAAGCCCGGTGCGGGTCGTCGCGCCGACAAGCGTGAACGGCGGCAAATCAATGCGCACGCTTTTTGCCGACGGCCCTTCGCCAAGCATGATGTCCAGTTTGAAGTCTTCCATCGCGCTGTAAAGGACTTCTTCGATTGCCGTCGGAAGCCTGTGGATTTCGTCGATGAACAGGACATCGTGCGGCTCAAGCGCCGTCAGAATCGCCGCCAAATCCCCCTGTTTGGTAAGCATCGGCGCCGCCGTCGCGCGAAAATTCGTGCCAAGTTCGTTCGCAACAATATGCGCCAATGTCGTCTTGCCAAGTCCCGGCGGACCGTACAGCAACACGTGGTCCATTGCCTCGCCCCTGTTTTTCGCGCCGCTTATAAATACAGACAAGTTTTGTTTCAGGCCTTCCTGGCCGACAAAGTCGCCCAAACGTTTCGGCCTGATTGTGTTGCCAAAATCGTCTGGTATATTCGGGTCGATAAAGCGTTCGTTTTGTTTCGTCATAACAACTTTGTTTCCGCGTTTTCGCGGCCGACGTACGCCTTTACGTCGTTATACAATTGTTTTAATTCCGCCGCGCTGCCGTATTTCGCGTCCGCGTTTTTGATGAAGATGGTTTCCAAAATTATCTGGGCCTGTTTTTTCAACAGGTGCGTGACATGATGCCGGAATGCCGCCGCATTGTCGTCTTCCAGCGCGCCCTGTAAAAGCAGCCCGCGGTTCGGGCGCGGCGAAAGGAATGAAAAATCCGTCACCGCATAATCCGGCGAGACAAGCGTGAATCCGGAAACTTCGGGCCTTCTCATCATCGCCTGCAGCACGTACCACGCGCCGACATGATTTCCGGCAAGCCATATTTTATCGCTGTCTTCGTTTTGGTTTTGTATCCAGTCGATAACCGCCGCGATGTCTATCATATTGTCCGCAGTGGTGCCAAGCGTCCCCATGGAATCGCCGACGCCGCGGTAATTAAAGCGCAGAACCGAAAACCCGATGTCCATATAAGCGCGGAACAGCGCGTACGAAATCCGGTCGTTCATGTGGAATCCGGCGCGCGGATTGCCCGATAATATGACGGCAAGCGGCGCGGCGTCCCCCGGCGCTTTGTGATATACCGCATGCAGTTTGCCGGCTTCGCCGGGAATCATTACGTCAACCATGTATGCTCCTTATCGTCGCAACTGACAACTGACAGCTAACAACTGATAGTATCTTATACAACACTCGATGGTCAAATTTCAACATAAAAGTTGTCAGCTGTTGGTTGTCAGTTGTCGGTTGGATTTTCTTCTTGCCCTGGAGGGCGAAATTATTCTATGATTCCGCATATATAAAGAAAGAGAGGGGTCTTATGAACCGCAAATCATTTCTGATAGCCGTGCTGTGCGCCCTGCTTTTGCCGATGGTCGCAAGCGCGCGCCGGCAACAGGAAACGTTCCAGCATGTCGTATACACCGAAACGCCGGTGAAATCTTTTTTCGCGCATCCGAACGATGTGAATTTCGTTCCGGAACACGTGTTTATGCAACGCACGGATTCGCTTAATTACGACATGAATATACAAAACGCAAGACAGGCCGAGGCAAACAGCAACCCCGGCGCGCGCATAGGATTCGCGGAACGCCCGACCGTCGTGTGCCGCGATTTCGGATGCACAAAGCTTAACGACCGCATCACGCGCACGTTCCTTTTCAATTCCGTCGCGAATATGTTCATGATGAACGCGCACACCCGCATGCATATATGCGAAGCAGACCCGTTCACGCGCGCGTGCATACAATCCGGCATATCGTTCCCCGTGCGCGCCGGTGTCGCGAACGCGATGGTCAAAATACCGAACGCAAGCATAGACCAGGTTACGCTGTCCACCGGACTTTCCAAGGCGACCATCGGCATGCATTATTCGCTTCTTATCAACGGAGTGCCCGTCCGGTGCGCGCCGACCGTGACCGATGTCGTCGTGCCGGTGAATTCCCAATCGACGCTTGTATCGCGCGAATTCGCGTGCGGGATGACGACCGACGGATTTACCAATGTTTCGATAATATATAATATCGACTATATAGATTTGGATTACGGGATTCTTGGCGGGTATTATTCGCTTGGGCTTCAGGGGCCGGCGATGGGCGGTGGGACGGGGTATGCTCTTTTCCGGCTTGAACACGTTAATCGCGGGGTCCGCATGAACCACAACATGAATAATCCCATGGAAGGCAGAGGCGGGGCGACGACAATACGCCCGGGCGAATATGCGGTGGAGCCGGCGCCAAGGTAAATCGTGGTTCGTGCCGGTGGTTCATAGTATGAATCTGTGGGCATTGCGGTCATAAAATTCAAAATTCGAACCACCAGCACGAACCACGAAATGCAAAAGACAATCCTTATCATCGACGACGATACCGCCCTGCGTGAAACGCTTGCCAAGGGGCTTCGCGGCGAAGGCTTTGCCGTCGTGGGCGCGGAAAACGCCGAACACGCTTTTCAGATTCTGGATAAAATGACTTTCGACGCCATAGTTCTTGACCGGATGATGCCGGGCACGGACGGGCTTACCGCCCTTGGCCACATGCGCGCGCGCGGGATGGATACGCCGGTCATCATGCTTACCGCGCTTGGCGGGACGGAAAATACTGTTGCGGGACTTTCCGGCGGGGCGGACGATTATCTTGCAAAACCGTTCAGCTTAAAGGAATTATCATTGCGCCTTTCCGCCGTTACGCGGCGCAAAGGCGTGGCCGCGCCCGCAATGCCCAAGGGATTAAGCATTGAAAATGGAGAATTTTTTATAAAGAATCAGTTGTTGGAATTGTCGGCGGCGGAAAAAGAATTCCTTTTACAGCTTGTCTCGCCTGTTGGAAATCATGCCGCGGCCCCGCCCATGGTCGCCAAAAGATTGCGCGAAAAATTACTTGCACCCCTGCCCGGGCTTGATATAATCACCGTGAGGGGCAAGGGATATAAATTGGTGACCGGTGGCTCGTGCGGGTGATTGGTGGTGTGAATTTGCGGAAATAATTCCCGCAATAAGCAAATCACGAAGCACCGGCACGGGCAGCCAGCACGAAACACGGAGTTTTTAATGACAATCTTCCCACGTTCTTTTCTTTGGCGCACCATCCTTATGATATTGGTGCCGCTTGTGATTTCACAACTGATTATAGCCCAGGCGTTCTTCGGCAATCATTGGCGGCGCGTGCATGAAACTATGGCCGGGGCGCTTACCGGCGAAGTCGTGACGATGTTAAGACTTTTGGACGACGACCCGGAAATGGCGACGGCGATGGCGCGCGACGTAAGGATTAACCTTTCAATTCATGAAAGGCTGAACCGCCCGGCGCGCAACGACAATAATTCGCGCGAAGTCGAAAAGCTTGCGACAAACCTTAATGCGCGGATAAGCGCGCCGGTGTCCGTTTTCATGGACCGTGCCAACCGCCTTGTATTCATAGACGTGCCGCGCAGCGGCGAAATCGTGACATTCGCGACATCTTTGCGCCGCGTGTATTCAACATCGACGGAAGTATTTATCATCTGGCTTTTTGCGGCGGTGCTTATTGTCTGCATTCTTATTGCGCCGCTTGTCGTACTTCACGTCCGGTCCATAAAGAAAATCGCGGCGGCGGCGCATATGTTTGGCCGCGGGCTTGACGCGCCGGGATTCAAGCCGTCCGGGTCCAAAGAAATCCGCGAAGCGGCGCACGCGCTTATTACAATGAAAGAGCGCCTTAACAGATACAATCGCACGCGCACGGATATGCTTAACGCCGTGTCGCATGATTTGAAAACGCCGCTTACCCGCATGCGGCTTGCCGTTGAGACGAATTCCGCATCGCGCGAAAATCTTTTGCACGATATTGACCGCCTTGCCGACATGGTGAACGGATACCTTGCGTTCGCGCGCGGCGAAATTTCCGAAGTCGAAGAAGAAATATCCATGCCGCCGATTCTTTTGCGTCTTGCGCGGGATGCGGCGCCGGACAAGGAAATCATCACGAATTTCCCGGATGTGCCGTCGGACTTTTACGCCCGGCCGACGGCGCTTGCAAGAGCGTTCCAGAATATAATCGAAAACGCCGCGCGGCATGCGAAATCAAAAATCGAAATTACGGAAACCGATTTGCCGGAACAAATCGAAATTACAATAGACGACGACGGCCGCGGCATCCCGGTTGACCGCCGCGCGGATGCGATGCGGCCGTTCGTGCGCCTTGATGAATCGCGAAGCGAAAGCACCGGCGGCACGGGATTGGGCCTTTCCATCGCCCAGACTGCCATCGAAAACCACGGCGGACAGATACTGCTTGAAGATTCACCGCTTGGCGGGCTTCGCGTGCGCGTGATTCTACCTATTTGAGGAGAGAGAATAAACTCAAAGGTATAAAAATGACTCCTAAAATCTCTATCATACTTCCCGTTTACAATGCGGGCAAATATCTTGCCGACGCGTTGGAATCCGTGAAAAACCAGACCTACACCGATTGGGAATGCGTATGCGTGAACGACGGTTCGACGGACGGGTCGGAATCCGTTATCGCGGAATTCGTAAAGCACGACAAAAGATTCGTGCTTGTAAACCAATCGAACGGCGGCGTGTCGTCGGCGCGGAATGCCGGACTTGACGCGGCGCGCGGCGAATTCATCGCGTTTTTGGACCACGACGATTTGCTTACCCCCGGCGCGCTTGAGCATTTCATGCGTCTTGCCGATGCGTATAACGCCGACATGGTGCGCGTCCGCTGTACAAAGATTCCGGAAAAATTCCAACTTGCCAGCGCCGGAAAATTCTTCAACCCAAGGCCGCGGGTTGAATTCTATGCGGAAAACCCGCATATCGCGTTCATAAAGAATGACAGGAAACAACGGCGCAACGATACATGGTGCTGGGTCTGGCTTTGCATGTTCCGCGCGACCGCCATAAAGGGAATCCGTTTTCCCAAAGACCTTCGCGCCGGCGGCGAAGACAATGTGTTCATGTTGGAAGCCATCGACCGCGTAAGAAACTATGTCCAATCGAACGCAATCAAATATTTGCACAGGCGAAGCGCGATAAGCACCACGCTTAACAAAAAAGTCATGCCGATTTCGCTTGTCGAACGGTTTATTTACGGAATGCCGATTCTTGCAGCGTTTTCAAGAAAATGCCGCCGGTCCGAATGGTGCGAATACATATATCGCAAAGAGACAAGACGCATGTACAAAACATTGGTGCGCAACGTCGTCCGCAAAAACCAGCATATAGAGCGCAGCCGCGAAGTGCTTGGTCAAATCATCGACACGCCCGTGTTCCGCCCGGAATACCTTAACATCAAATCCCGCGCGTATCTTCGCCTGTTCATGAACGGGCATGTGCGTTTGCTTAAAATTATCACACGGATGATATGAAAATAGATTTGGTTTACACTTGGGTCAATCCCGATGACGAAAAATGGCTTGCGACAAAGGAAAAGGCGCTTGCCGCCGCCGGTAAAAAAATCAACGAAGATTTCGGAACGCGCGCGTCAAGATGGGATGCCGACGACGAATTGTTTTATTCGTTGCGGTCGGCCGATAAATTCGCCCCGTGGATAAACCGTATCTTCATAGTCGTCGACAACGGCACGGCGCCGAAATGGCTTCGCGAGCATCCCCGCGTCACAATCGTTGACCACAAGGATTTTATCCCGGACGCCTATCGCCCGACGTTCAATTCGGCGACAATCGAAATATTTTTGCACAAGATTCCGGGATTGTCCGAGCATTACCTTTACGCGAACGACGACATGTTTTTCGGGGCCTCCGTGTCGCCGGATTTCTTTTTCGACCCGCGCGGAAATCCGATTGTGATAATCCGTGAAAAAAGACAATACAGGGCGTTGAACGACAAATATCTGAACACGCCAAGCAAGCACAGCGGAATGTATTTCAGGCGTGTCCGCCGCGCGGTGCGCCTTGTGTACGATAATTTCGGATTGTTTTACAACGTGCAGTTCAAGCATGCGATTGAACCGTGCCGCAAATCATACCAGGCGGATAATTTCAAGCAGTTCGAAAAATTATTCCTTGAAACGACGACAACGCCGTTCAGGGCGGAAAAAAATATACAGCGTTTGGCATTTTCGTTACTGGATAATGCAAAGGGGCGGAACACTTTGGCGCTTAACTGGCGCGTTGGCCGTGCGCGGATTGTTTACGATGTCCGCCGGGATTCCGTTTTGCGGCGCGCGGCGCGCTTTCTGCTTTGGGCGTTCGCCACGATATTCTGGTTTGTAAAATACGACGCGTATGACAAGAATTTTTTAATCATGAAATTGTTGAAGATATACAGGCCGAAAGTATTCTGTCTTCATAATATCGACGACAAGTGCAAGATGCGCCGCTTTCTGTCGGAAATGTTTCCATGGACGTAAAATAACGGCTCTTTTCAGAGCCGTTCAAGTTTTACTTTTTTTCTTCAAAGTCTGCGTCGGTCGCTTTGGTGTCGTCGCCTTGTTCCGGTTCGACCTGTCCGCCTTCACTTTGTTCCGGCGCGGCTGCGCCCCCCTCTTCCGCTTGTTTCGCTTTGTAAACAATTTCGCCAAGCTTCATCGCCTTTTCGGAAAGCGTTTCGGTTTTCTTTTTCAAATCTTCGGCCGTCGCATTTTCGGACTTAAGTTCCGCGTCAAGTTCGCCGCGCGCGTTGTCGATGTCCGTGCGCGTCGCGCCGTCAAGTTTGTCGCCATGGTCTTTCAAAGATTTGTCTATGCTGTGAATCGCGGTTTCCGCGATGTTGCGGGCTTCCGCCAATTCGCGTTTCTTTTTGTCGGATTCGGCGTTCGCGGCCGCTTCGGCGACCATTTTTTTAATGTCTTCTTCGGACAGGCCGCCGTCGGACTTAATCGAAATTTGTTGTTCCTTGCCCGTGCCTTTGTCTTTTGCGGACACGTGCACGATGCCGTTCGCGTCAATGTCGAACGACACTTCGATTTGCGGCATGCCGCGCGGCGCGGGCGCGATGCCTTCCAAATTAAATTGCCCAAGCAGTTTGTTGTCCGCCGCCATGTCGCGTTCGCCTTGGAACACCCGTATCGTCACGGCGTTCTGGTTGTCTTCGGCGGTCGAAAATACTTGCGATTTTTTTGTGGGTATAGTCGTGTTACGGTCGATAAGGCGCGTGAACACTCCGCCCAAAGTTTCAATGCCAAGCGACAGCGGAGTCACGTCAAGAAGAAGCACGTCTTTCACGTCGCCCTTTAACACACCGCCTTGGATTGCCGCACCCATCGCGACGACTTCGTCCGGATTGACGCCTTTGTGCGGTTCTTTGCCAAAGAATTCTTTGACGGCGTTTTGCACTTTCGGCATTCTTGTCTGTCCGCCGACAAGAATCACTTCGGAAATTTGCGATTTGTCGAGTCCCGCGTCAAGCAAGGCTTTGCGGCACGGCTCGATGGATTTTTCAATCAAATCTTCGACCAGAGATTCAAGACGTGCGCGCGAAAGCGGGATGTTCAGATGCTTTGGTCCCGACGCGTCCGCCGTGATAAACGGCAAATTGACGTCGGTGGATTCGCGCGACGATAATTCGATTTTTGCCTTTTCCGCGGCTTCTTTCAGACGCTGCAGGGCAAGTTTGTCGTTCGACAAATCAATGCCCGATTGTTTTTTGAATTCGTCCGAAAGGTATTTCAAAATCCGCGCGTCGAAATCCGCGCCGCCAAGAGTCGTGTCGCCGTTGGTTGCTTTTACTTCGAACACTCCGTCGATAATTTCCAAAATCGAAATATCAAAAGTTCCGCCGCCAAGGTCGTACACCGCAACCGTGCCGTTTTTGGATTTATCAAGTCCGTACGCAAGCGCCGCCGCCGTCGGCTCGTTGACTATGCGAAGGACGTTAAGTCCCGCGATGCGGCCGGCGTCTTTGGTCGCTTGGCGCTGTGAATCATTAAAGTACGCCGGAACGGTGATGACCGCGTCGGTGATGCGTTCGCCAAGGTATGATTCCGCGTCCTTTTTCATTTTGCCAAGTATGATTGCGGACAATTGCGAAGGCGCGTATTTTTTGCCCTTGATTTCCACCCATGCGTCGCCGTTGTCGCCCGCGACGATTTTATACGGCACGTGTTTTTGGATTTCGCGCACTTCCGGGCTGTCAAAACGAAGCCCCATAAGGCGTTTGATTTCATAAATTGTGTTTTCGGGGTTCGTTACCGCTTGGTTTTTCGCGGTGATTCCAACAAGTTGTTCATCATTAGACGCAAATGCGACAACAGACGGAGTGGTGCGTCCGCCCTCTGCATTTTCGATGATTTTCGGGTCCGCGCCGTCCATAAACGACATCGCGCTGTTTGTGGTGCCCAAATCAATACCAAGTACTTTTGCCATTTTTGTTGCTCCTTTTAATGGTTTATACCTGTTGAATATAGGTATCAATAACACGATTTCAAGGGGGAATCTTTTCATTATAAAAGTTGACAATTATTGACGACGGTATTATTATCCCAATCACTAACCACCAGCGCGGGCCACCAGAAATGATTTCACTGGAAGACCTTATCAGAATAAACAAAGACGGCATCGGTCATCTTGCCGCGCGGCCTTATTTTTGCGATAAAATCACCACCGGCGCGGGCAAAAGCATATTGGTCAATCCGAACCTTGGCTGGTACATAATTCGGCACGGGCATGCCAGAAAACAGGAAATATACTTCTGCCGCGGTTTCAAGGCGGCCGCGCAAATCCGTATGGAAGCGGACGAGATTCAGGTTATCGGCAACCTGCCCCTGTTTTCGATTTGGGAAAAGACGAAAAACAAATGGCGGCTTGGCGTCGTATGCATGATGTCCGGGGAAATGCTTTTCGAATCAGAACACAAGGGTTTCGGCGAAGTCTATATAGGCAAGGTGTCAAACGGGGCGGGATTTGTATTCAATTCTGTCGGCGGAGATGTTGTCGGCGGATTCGACGCCAAAAGCCGGCGCATGCCGGAGGCCATCATCGACGATGCCGATATGCCGGCCGTTCGCAAAGATGCGTCGCGCGAAAAAATTTCGTACACCATTCTTCCCAATTGCATCACACAATCGGACGACGGGTTGTACAAAGTCGCGTATTTCAGAAACGCGGGCGAACAAGCGCGAAAAATCCAAGAAGTCATAAAATTCGACACGGCCGCGCGCAACATGAAAACCCGTCAAGAAGAAGTAATCCGCACCGTGCAGATGGGCATAGATTTCATTCCGGAAAAGATTTACGGGCTTTTGGCGGCCCAGGTTCGGCTTTGCAAAACCGCGGAATATATCGGCGCGATTAATGAATCGGTAAGCGCGGCGCGGCATTTGGCGGCGCTGGAAGAAAAAATACGGGCCGATGCGGCGTTGAACGAAGGCAAACAGCAAGCGATGCTTTACGAATTGGAAAAGCTTACGGAATACGTCCGGCGCGCGGAATGCAAAGTCCGCACGATGAAATAAAAATCCCCCGGTCGGGGGATTTTTATTTCAATTCGCCGATATACGTGCCGCGGGCGATGGCGGCGGAAAGAAGCGGGTCGTCGCCCGACACGAATGCGTTCGACACGAACACATCCTTTATATACGGGTCCGGCGCGATTTCGCCCGCGTGGAACATTTCCGAAATCGCGACCGTGTTCACGATGCCGGAATCAAGCCGCACCATGGTATAAGTTTCGCCGTTTTCAAGCGCGTCCAAAGCGCGTTCTGCAAAGCGCGCGGCAAAAAGCCGGTCGCACGCCGCCGTGTCCCCCGCCCTTTGCGTGTGTTCCGGGAACGCGGTGCGGTGCGGGATGTCCGCCTTTGCAAGTTCGCGCGAAATCATATCCGCCGCGCGGCCCGAATGCCCGCGCATTTTTATCGCCTCGCTTACCATAATTATTCCGTAATCCCTTCCCTGTTCCTTTTCAATCTTTTTTATATGTTTAATCAGGTTTTCCGGTTTGAATTTTATTTCCGGAATCAATATGGCGTCGGCAAAGCACGCAACCCCGGCATTAAGCGCAAGCGCGCCGACATCGCGCCCCATGCTTTGCACAACGAACCATCTGTGATGGCTTCTTGCGGTAAGCAAAAGCTGGTCGCAATATGACGCCAATTGCTGTACCGCGGTGACGAAACCAATGGTGGTGTCGGTAAGCGGCAAATCCATGTCGATTGTTTTCGGAATTCCGACAACCTGTATGTTTCCGTATATGGCATGACTGTTGCCCGCGATGGACAAAGTGCCGTTGCCGCCGACGATGACAAGCGCGTCAAGCTTCATCGCTTCAAGCGATTTTTTCATCTTTGCGTTAAATGGCTTCGTGTCGCCGTTTTTTGCCGCGGTTTGGAAATTCAAAGCGTGCGAATGCCCGTTTTGAAGCCACGACCCCGCAAGCCGCGCGTTTTCAACCGGCAGAGTGTTATAATCGAATTCCACGAAATGCGGCGCGCCTGCGCGCGTCAATCCGTCCGTGCCGTCAAGTATTCCGAACATCTTGTGCCCGCGAATCAGCCCCATCACGGCAAGGTTCCGTATTACCGAATTAAGCCCCGAACAATCCCCCCCGGTGGTCATTATTGCTATTCTCATTATGGAGTCCTTTTCTTTTAAGATATTATAACATAAAAGGCGGCTGGTGGCCAGTGGTTGGTGGTTCGTAGTATGGGCGTGCGGCGCTTATCGTTCCAGAATACGAAACACCAGACACCAGCACGAGCCGCCAATCACCTTTTCCCCTTGACAAACAAGGTCTTTTGGTGTTAGGATTCCTTTACTGGGAGGGTGCGAAGAGAGAGCTTTTTGATTAACCAAAAGGTACGCGCATGTCTATCGACAAAAGATTCGCACATCTGGGCAAAGTTAAAAGAACCACCGAAGAAATAATGGACGATGCAATCGCGAAGCAAAGCCGCATCGCCGCGCTTTGGAATCGTAACCGGCCCAGCACGCCCGCAATATCCAACCCCAACAAAACAAAGCCGGAGATTCCGATGAGAGAAACAAAAAAACCGGAAAGCAAACCGCTTTCCATCACGCCCCCGACTTCACGCGAAGTCCCGGAAAGAAAAGAACGCGTCATCGTCATGGGCGGCGGACGCAGAATAAAAGATTATTGGTTCCCGATACTTTGCGCGTCGCTTGTCCTTGTGCTTCTTGTCTGGGCGCTTATCCCGGGCCGCGATGATTCCGGCGTGCCGACGATGACAATCGGACCGGACAATATTCCCGTGGCCGATGCCAGGGGAGCCGGCGCAGTCCCGCCGACGGTAAGCATTGTCGAAGGCGTCGTATTGCCGTCGTTCGACATAGTGCGCATCGAACGAAACGGAAACATCATCGTCGCCGGACGTTATTTGCCAAGACAGCCGGTATCCATCATGATGAACAGACGCATAGTCGCGACGGAAAAAACCAACGCCGACGGCGAATTCGTGTTCACGCCGACGAAACCGCTTGCGCCCGGCAACTATACCATCCGGCTTTCCGCGGTCGACCAGAATATCGTAAGTGAAAACGACGTGTTCGTATACATCCCGCGCGACCGGAATTACGCGCGCGCGCTGTCGCTTCTTATGACACAGGGCGGAAGCAAGATTTTACAGGCGCCCGCGCTTGCCGACGGCGACCTTGTCGTGTCCAAAATCGACTATCTTGAAAACGGCCGCATTGTCGTGACCGGCACCGCGATTCCGCGCCTTCGCGTATCGCTTACGCTGAATGGCAAATATCTTGGCTTTGCGCGCACGTCCGACCATCGCCACTTTATGCTTGGCGCGAATACGGAAATGTTGGAGGCCGGCAAAAGATACACCCTTATCGTCCGGCTTCATGACGGCGAAGGCACAAGCGTCGCCGAAGTAATGCACGAATTCACGATGCCGAAAATGACCGGCAACGACGATACGTATTACACCGTGCGCCGCGGCGACGCGCTTTGGATAATTTCGCGCAACTTCCTGGGTCGCGGAACTATGTTTACGATGATTGCCGATGCGAACAACATCGCCAACCCGAATGTGATTTTCCCGAAACAGCGCTTGCGGATTCCGGGCGGCGCAAGGACGAACTAGTTATAAAAAAGGAAGGCAGAAAATGGTAACCGATAAAAAATCAGAAGTTCAAGACGAAAACGCCGCAACTCTTTCGCATCCGTTTGTATATCCGACGGCTTTAAGGGGAGTCTTGGTGCGGGTCGAAGAATCCGATGACGAAGACGAAGAAGAATCAAGTGCGCCAAAAAGCAAAGAAGCGCCGTATTTCCGCGGATTTTCGGTAAACGTCGAATATATCGTGGATGAAATCCCGCCTGTTCCGCATATTGTTGTGAAAAAGGAAAGAGCACAGGATTATACCAGAAGCGGTCCTATGAAGTGGCACAAGTGGTATCAGAACTTTAACGCGACGGTTGTGCGCGACTATTACGTCGGCAGGATGAAAGAAAAAATCTTTCACACATGTCCGTTGTGCGAAAACCGCGTTGCGGAGGTGAAGAGTCTTGGGCTTTTGGCAGTGATGGAATTAAAGAAAAGAACGCTTCACGCGAAATGGGACGCAGTGCATCGGACCTGTCTTAAACACAAGCTTAAGGCATAGATTTATATAAAGATAAAAGTATGGAAATGAAATACACTCAATCGGGCATAACGATAACCGTGCAGTACAACCACCGCGGCGTGCGCATGAAAGGCAAAGGCGCTCCCGCCACGCCGCAGCAACGGTTTGAAAAACTTGTCAAAAAATCAAAAAGCGAGGTCGTTTGCGCCGTGTGCGGCCTGCCCGTCAGAAAGGGGGAGCATTTTTGCGTGCTTACCAAATCCGAAACCATTACCCGCCAGAAACCGGTTGCGCACATATATTCATGTCCGCGTTGGCGGAGTGCGCGCATCAGTTGCCGCGAGACATCGTATCCGATACATCTTGCGTGCTATGACACGGGACAGAAATCGAAATAAAAAATCGTGCGGACCGCACGGTTTTTTTAGGGAACTGTTAAGATAATAGACCAATGCATAAAATAATTGTTTATAAAAACTGTCTAATATATTAGACAACTTGATTTTCTGCCGTTTTTATGGTTGTCTGCCATAGTAGACAG
>WRCO01000011.1 GCA_009783855.1 Alphaproteobacteria bacterium | reverse complement strand
CGGTTTTGACTGTCTACTATGGCAGACAACCATAAAAACGGCAGAAAATCAAGTTGTCTAATATATTAGACAGTTTTTATAAACAATTATTTTATGCATTGGTCTATTATCTTAACAGTTCCCTTATTTTGTCTTGACCGGAAATACGGACGAAAGTCTTCTTTCCGACAAGTGGACAAGGTTGTCAAGACTTACGCATTCCCTGTCATAACGGATTACCGGCTTGTCGGTTGTCCAGCCGATGGGCGTTATAAACCTGCGGTCAAGTTCCACGCCTTTTTTTATTTCGCAAATCAAACTGCCGTAAAATTTGTCGCTTGTAAAAAGGTGGCTGCAATCATTACAGCCGTGGCAAAGCTTAAGGCCGATTTCATTCCCAAGGCTTGCGTTGATGACTTCTCCGATAACGCCGCCCGGGCCCAACGCGCGCGCAGAAAGGATATTCCCCGCGTTCCGTTGTTTGATGAAATAATCCCACTTCCGCTTTATCTGATTCGTCTGCCCGGCCGACGACAGGCCAATCGCCTGATTCACAAGAATCAGACCGACTGCGGAGCCGGGCTGTTGGAAAGCTTGCGGCCTTATGTTTTTTATATATCCCGGCGCGCTTGCGAAACTTACAAATGTCGGCGGTACTTCGATATCTTCCCAATTGCCGGACCCGCTGTCTTTGCCGCCGATGGACGGGCGTCCGAACGCGTGGCTTACCTGATTTCCGCCAAGAAGCATGGCAAAAGGCGCGCCCAGTTTTTCCGGTGTGTTCGGAGTTGCGAAGTATTCCTGGTCTGTGAAGAATATGTCTTTCCAATCACCGCCAAGCGCGATGATGTTCGCCATGCTTTGAAGCCTTGCCGCCACCGCGCCATGATACGGCGACCACTGTGCGACATGCGGGTCGTATCCGTGCGTCGTGATAAGCACAAGCGCGTCGTTACCCGGAATCGGAATGAATCGCACCGCGCCCTGTGCGGGTGTTTTTCCCGTTTTCCCCTGGTACGGTTCGATTGCTGTGTATTGGTCGACTTGTTTGTATCTTTGCGCAAGACCTTGCTGGCTGCAATTTTCAAGGCTCTCCATGGTTCCGCAAAGAATATCGCCAAGGTAAGTGGTTCTGTTGCCGCGAAACGGATTTACGGTCATGTTCGGCTCTTTGACGACGACCTGTCTTTTCGAAGGAATGGGCGGATTGTTCAAGTATTCGCGCGACAGGCTTGCGACAAGTTCGCCCTTGTGATACATATTCACAAATCCGGTGTCGGTGACATCGGCGATATGAGCGGCGGTAAGGCCGTATTTCGCGGCAAGCCGCAGAACGCGCATATAATCAAAGTAATTCACCACGATTGCCATCCGTTCCTGTGATTCCGAAGTGGCGATTTCCCATGCCTTCATGTCTTCACAGCCTTTTTTAAGCGGCACCCGGTCAAGATATATGTCAAGGCTTTTCGCGATTTCAAGGACCATGCTGCTTATCCCGGCGGCGCCTCCGTCGTTGCATTTGTAATAAAAATTGAATTCGGGGTCGTTCCATAGTGCAAGGATTCGACGCTTTGTATCCGGATTTCCGACGGGAACTTCGCCCGTGTTATTGGACAAGGAATCTTTGTTTTGCGGTTTTGATGCGCCTGCGGCGCCGCCAAGTCCGTCGCGTCCGGTCGCTTCGCCGATAAGGAGTACTATATTGCCCGGGACGGGTTCCTTGATATTCATTTTTCCTTGTCCTGCGACGCTTGCGCCGAAACCGCATTCGAGTCTTTTTGCGACAAATCCGGGATGGTAATATTCTTTGCCGTAATTCATCGTCATGCCGACCCCGTCAAGATAGTCCGCAAATCCCGCCGCCGCCCGGGTTGTGATATATTCCTGTGGATGCTTGCCCGGTCGCGTATTTTTGTCGGTGGGGTCGCCCGCGCCCGTTATGCGCATAACCGTAAACGGCAATCCGCCGGACGTAATCAAATCGCGTATCGCGCCGCCGATACAGGTCGCGGCCCCGTCATAAGGCACGATTTCCGTCGGGGAATTATGCGTTTCGTTCTTCATAAAAATAACGTATTTTTTGCCGTCGTGCTCTACCATGAAAGTCGCCGCGTTGGAATCGACCGTATTGTCGACAAGGTTCGGCACATTGCCCAATTTTTTTTGTTCCCGGACGCCTATGGTCGCGATGTCCATCAATGTGACGGGTTTGTTTTCGACATTTTCGCCGTGCACGAATTCGCGCTGAGAGGCATATATGTGGAACGCCTTGCGAATAAATTCCGGAGCATTCGCGGCATCGAATTCAAGCGGCCCATTAAAATCAAGATGCGCGCAGTGATTGCTGTGAGCGCCTTCAATAATTTTTTGTTCTGTAAAATTGAAATTGGGAGATTTTTTTATGTTACCCATGACTTGTTCCTTTTCTTGTCTTCTCTCCTCCCACCGGTGGCGGCATTATTGCATAAATATAGATAAATTCAACATAAAATCCCGCGGATGCGGAATTTTATTTTTTACACCATGCTTTGCACTGTTCAATGCGTTTGCCGTCGTCGCCTTGTTCTTTGTCGTATGCGAACTGATTCAATAAATCGCACGGAAACTCGCCGCAATTCCCACAGTTTTCAAGCCCGCGGCCCTCACAGCACGTCTTTACAGGGCATGCGTCGCCCCAGAACGGCTTGGTTATATTCACACATCCGGCACAGTTCATCTGTTCCCGGTATTTGCATTCGCCGCATACAATTCCGCATCTTGATTCAATCATGACATTGTCCTTTTTATAACAAAGACACCGCAAAGGTGTCTCAATTTGTGGCACCGCGCCACCCGAAGCGCAAAGCGCGAAGGGTGGTGGCTTGGGGCGGAATTGAACCGCTGATACAATGATTTTCAGTGTTTCGGGCTAAATTCCAAGTTCCCCTAGTCTTCTGTGGGATTGTAGGCGATTCACAACGAAAGTCAAGCGCTCTATGTATAGAATATGTAAGATGCTGCAACGGTCTTATGCCGTCCAAAACGCACTTATTCGGACTATTTGCAAAGGCAAAAATGGACTGGCATTTATATGGACGACTTTGTATAATGTGCCTATGGACAGCATAAAACTTTTTGAAGATAAAAACATTCGCACTCTTTGGGACGAGGTTGCCGAAAAATGGTATTTTTCCGTCATTGATGTTGTCGGGATATTGGCTGGCAGCGAAAATCCGCGCAAGTACTGGAGCGTCCTTAAAACCCGCCTAAACGCAGAAGGTAATCAAACGGCTACAGATTGTAGCCAGTTGAAAATGATGTCTGCTGACGGCAAGATGCGCGAGACAGATGTCGCCGATACAGAACAAATTTTGCGCCTGATTCAATCAATCCCAAGTCCAAAGGCAGAGCCGTTCAAACTGTGGCTGGCCAAAGTGGGGAACGAGCGCATTGATGAAATGGCCGACCCGGAATGCGAAAGAGTTGAAAGTAATAAAAGGTGTAAAATGAATTCTCTATCAGAAATTGAGAACAAATTGTTGGCCGGCTCAACTGCCGATGATTTGTGCAAACCGATAACACTGACCGCCGAACAAGTGCGGAAAGAAGTGTCGATAATCGCACGAACTTTGATTAACGGATACGGTGGATGGGGCGTCGAAGGCGGCCAACATTTTCTTGACCAAGATATAAAAAGCAAAGTCTTAAAAGGCCTGGTGCATATTTCCAATCATGCGCGCGATATGGCGCCACGGGAATTATACAGGCGCGTCGGCGCAGTGTTGCGGCATATTCCGGATGGGCATATATCGCTGAATATGCAGGGTGAAAACACTATCGATTGCAAACTAAAGAGAAATCGCAAACAACGACGGAAAATTGGGAGCAATCTTGCGACAGAGAAAGAAGTTGTAAAAATCCAAAGATGCAATGATGCCCCGGATGTCGCACTTCTTGCGATATCTACTTTTTCAAAATGGTGGGAAAAATTTTCATCCAATGATGCGGAATGGGACCAGTTTTGCGAAGGCCTTTTGAAACAATTCACAGAAGTCCTTGACGGCTCGTCCGCTTTGATTATCGACTTGCGCGGCAACCGCGGCGGGGATATGATGGGGACAGACAAATTGCTTTATTATCTTTACGGCGCACAAACCAGAAATTGCATCAAAAACTATACCCGCACTACTGACGAAGCGAAAAGATTGCTTGGGAAAAAGCAGTACGAGCGCGATTGGAAAGACATTGATACAAGCAAAGACCCCGCTGTGATAGAACCTGAAAAGGAACAACCGGCGTTCGAAGCGGACCAACCGGGATATAAAAAACCGATTTATATCCTGGTCGATAATAACGTGTGCTCTGCCGCCGAAAATTTTATATCACGACTTAAACCACATCCTTATATGAAATTGGTCGGCGATAACACCAGCGGGTGCAGAGTTTACGGCCAGGTGCGACCGACATTTCTGCCCCACAGCGGGATAGAATTGCGCGTCGGATTGGAATACCGGGTGATGGAGTATGGTTTCGAAGAATTAAAGGGATTCACGCCGGACATAAGATGCGAAGACGGCCAGAATGCTTTCGAAGTCGCCATGAAAGAAATTGAAAAGAATAAATCCAAAACAGCCGCAATTAAAAACGGCATATCCTTGTGCAAAAGAAAGATTGCGACACGGCGCAAGCCACGCATGGCAACCCATTGCGGGAAAAAGAATAAATAAAGGCAAACCCGTGAACATAACTTTTCGACCGATGACATCCGAAGAGGCTTGGAACTTTATTAAAGGCATGCACAGGCGCTTTCATTCGCGGTTGAAGCATTACGGCTATGGGTACCAATCATTTATCCCAAAGCATCCAGCCATGTCTGAGATGTGCGACCAAGAAAAGTTAACCCCTGAACAATTTACTGAATATCGCAAAATTTTCATCGACCAAATCTATAACAAAGAAGACTTGCGCCAAATGGATTCCGTGCTGGCGGAAAAAGCCGTTCCCGCTTTGCAAGAAATAGTAAAAGTCCTGAGGCCGTTCGCGACCAAATGGGGCGTAAAATTCCCGCACACCGTGGAAATTCTTACGACTTATGGTGGTGGTGGCTCTTATAATGATACGCCCTCACGTATTATTTATCGCGTAACAAATTGGAAGGACGGAACCCCACAGGATTCAAAAATACTTTGGACGACCGAGGTGCTTCAACACGAATTTATACATCTCTTGATAGAACAATCCATTATCGACAAATACAGCGTCCCACAGGATTTGAAAGAACAGATTATAGATATTATCGGGGTTGAATATTTTGGCATCCCTATGCAAGACAAACAATTCGGGGCCACGCCTTGCAGAGCGCACGCGCTTCAATACATCACGCGTGAGGCAATCGAAAACGACTTGCCTGGCGCGGTGCAACGCATGATGGCGGATTGGAGCAAGAAAAAACAGGACGAGCTTGCTTTGCATTTGATGAAAAAGAATCAAAACGGCTAACAGCTTGATACACCCGAAATCATCCGTTAAATAATAAAATCGGCGCAAGGCCGATTTGATTATTTAATGGTGGCTTGGGGCGGAATCGAACCACCGACACAATGATTTTCAGTCATTTGCTCTACCAACTGAGCTACCAAGCCGTGCGGCCCAATATATATCAAACTTTCCCGGAAATCAAGAAAAATGTAGGGGCAAATATTATTTGCCCCGAATAAAAGGGCGAATGATATTCGCCCCTACGTAATCACAGTCAAACAGACTGATTAAAACTCGGCTCTCAAGCCAAACAGAATGGTTGTATAGGTAAGGCCGGTCACACTGAAGACGTCGGCGGTGCGACTGCCCGGGAAGTCTGCGACAAAATCGTTGTTAAGCGAAAACATGACCTTTGGAATATATGTCAACCGCACAGACCCGTCCAAGAACAATCCGTCCATAATGCCAAAAGAAAATCCCGCGGCCACCGTTCCGGCAATAGTTCCGAAATTATTTTCAGAAGTATAGAAATCGCGCACATACAATCCCGGGTCGCCCATGTGTTCAAGCGAAGGCTGGTCCGACAATTCGCCGAACAAGTCCAATAATTCAAGCACGGTGCGCATAGACGCATATCCGAAACCGAAACCGATATATGGTATGAATTCATTTGGGCGTTTTGCCCGGCCTTCGAAGAAATCGTAATACATCATCATGGATACGATGTCGCCGGTCGTCCTTGCCCGCACGTCGCTTGACGATATGGTCACGACGTCGCCAAGTCCCGGACTGTACGGTCCCACCCCGTTGAACATGGGCGATGATTTGAAAGCCGTTTCGGAAAAGTGAAGCCAATCCGCTTCCAATCGCCATTGCGGGCTGTTGGGCAATGTGAATCCGACGGCAACGTTGCCCGAGAATCCGGTTGTTTTATATCTTCCGCCGGCGCTTAAGGCGCCGATGTCGACGGTTCCGATATAATCCCATGTGAATCCCGAAAATTCCGGATTGCCGAAAAGAACGCGATACACGTATGTTTCCGTCGCATTGGCGACAAAGATGTCCCATTCGTTATAAATGTCGTAATAGTTTTCGGGCATGAATCCGTATTCATTCCTGATTCTGCCGGCCCCCATGGCGAACCCGCCGCGCACGGACAGCGTGACGCGCATCCCGTCGTCGTGCCAGACTGGACGGCGTTCCCATTGGGCGTCCGCCGCGCCGACATAAAGCATGCCGCATAAAGCAAAAAGCAAAGATTTTTTCATGACTTCTCTCATATTTGAAACAATTATATCACAAAAAACGTATATTAAAAAGTGGAAAGTAAACAGGGAGAAATCGATTAGAATGGGTCAGATACTGCGTATTGCGAAGTTTGTGGCGAGGGAGTGTATTCAAGTATACATGGCCAAGCCAAAAACAAGCAAACGCAAAGTAGATGGCCCGTTATAATTGATTTATCAAAATTTTCCCCGGCTTATGGGCCTGTATGAAAGCGCTTCGGCAATATCGGGTTGCGTCACCGCCGCGCCGCCGTATAAATCCGCGATGGTCCGCGCGATGCGTTTGATACGCTGGTACCCGCGGGCGGACAATCCCATCTTTTCGGCCGCGATATTAAGGAACGCGGTATCGTCGTCGGACAATGCGACCGCCGCGTCAAGTTCTTTGCCGTCAAGATGAGCGTTAAGGATTTCGCGTCCGAATAATTCACGGCTGCGCCGCAATTGGATTTCCCGCGCGGCGATTACGCGTTTGCGCACTGTCGCCGAAGTCTCGGCCCCGCTTGCGGGGACGGGAGACATTTCCCAGGGATTCACTCCGTCGACGTCGACATGAATATCAATGCGGTCCAAAAGGGGGCCCGAAATCTTGTTCTGATAAGCCTCTGCGCAACGCGGCGCGCGCGAACATGACCGCGCGGCGTTGCCCAAATGTCCGCACGGGCACGGATTCATCGCCGCGACAAGCTGGAAGCGCGCGGGATACGTTGCGTTGCGTTTCGCGCGGCTTATCATGATTTTGGCCTGTTCCATCGGCTGTCGAAGTATTTCCAACGTCTGGCGCTGGAATTCCGGCAATTCGTCAAGGAACAGAACGCCGTTATGCGCCAATGAAATTTCGCCCGGTTTTGCATCCGCGCCGCCGCCGGAAAGCGCAATCGCGGACGCTGTATGATGCACTGCGCGAAAAGGGCGGCTTGACACAAGGTTTCGCCCGTCCAATTGTCCCGCGACGGAATAAATCATGCTTGATTCCAGAATTTCATGCGGAGAAAGTTCCGGCAGAATTCCCGGCAACCGCGATGCAATCATAGTCTTGCCCGACCCGGGCGGTCCGCACATAAGCATGGCATGCCCGCCCGCCGCCGCGATTTCAAGCGCGCGTTTTGCGGATTCCTGGCCGCGGACTTCGGACATATCTCCGACCATTGACGCAGATTGCGCGGGCGCGACAAGTTCCGGAAGCGGCAAAACCTGGGTCCCTTTGAAATGATTAATCAAATCCAGAATATGCGTCGGCGCAAGTATGTTCGTATGCCCGGCCCAGCGCGCCTCGGCGCCTTGCGGTCCGGGGCAGATTATGCCAAGGTTGCTCTGCGCCGCCCAAACGGACGCCGGAAGGATTCCGCCGGTCTTCTGCAAAGTCCCGTCAAGCCCGATTTCGCCAAGGATTACATATTGGGAAAGCAAATCGGCGGGCAATATGCCCATGACGCAAAGTATTCCGCACAGTATGGGCAAATCGAAATGCGCGCCGGATTTTTCCAGGTCCGCCGGCGCAAGGTTCACCGTCACAAGTTTGGACGGCATCGCCATGTTCATTGATGCAAGCGCGTTGCGCACGCGTTCTTTGGATTCGTTGACGGCGCGGTCGGCAAGCCCGACGATATTGAACAAAGGCTTTGGCATCCCGGTCGCCTGTACCTGGACGTCTATCGGGACTGCGTCGATTCCGTTGAAAATAAGGCTGCGAAGGGTCAGCATGCTATCTGACGATTCTTATATGCGTGCTCACCGCCTGGTTTACGACGGCTGTGTTGGCGGCGGCGATGGTCGCGGTCGCATGGTTGCAATAATCCGTGACATCGCGGCCGTTAAGAATCCTGTTTGCGGCATCAACGGTGCAAAGCAGGTATTTCATATTTGCCGCTGCGCTGGGGGTTGCGGCCGGATTGATGGGCACGTCAATCCCGTGGATGCCGCGTATTGCGTCGTGTACGTATTGGACGTTTGCGATTGGCGCAACCTGTGCCATCGCCGCGCCTGTGAACAGCACAAGCATTACCATTGCAAGAAATCTGTACAGATTCATACCAAATCCTTTCTCTATGCCGGAATGTTAGCCCATTGATATGAATTAAATCAAGAGGAAATAGTGGCTGGTGGCTCGTAGTTTGTATTTTGGAACAATACTGTCCACAAACTCATACTTCAAGCCACCAGCCACTTGTCATCTTCCATTTTTTCTGATATAATCCCCTGATGGAAATTTCAAGACGCAATTTGTTCAAAATGGCGGGCGGCTTTGCTCTGGCATGCGCTGTGTTTCCGCGCGTCGCGCTTGCCGCGCGAAACACTTTGCGCGCGCTTCGCACAGGGGTTCAGCCGGGCAACCGCACCCGTCTTGTCGTCGAAACATCCGCGCGGGCTTCGTACACGTTGTCTTTTCCGGATTCGCCGCCGCGTATTGTCGTAAACCTTGCCAATACCAATGCGAATAACAGCGTCCGACCGACTCTTGCGAATAATACCCTTGTACGCTCGATTACCCAGACTCAATCGGGCGACCGGCTTCTTATCACGGCCGAATTGACGCACCGGGTGGCAAGCATCCCGGCAAGCGGCATAATGACTCTTCAACCCACGGGCGATACCGGGCACCGTCTTGTCCTTGATTTTGCCGCAACCGGCGGCGCCGTGCCGGCGGCACCCGCGGCCGGCGGCGGCAATACAGGCGCGGCGCGTCGGACGACGCCCACGGCGACCACTCGCCGGCCCGTTATCGTAATCGACCCGGGGCACGGCGGCCGGGACCCGGGCGCAATCGGCCGCGGCGGCGTGCGGGAAAAAGATATAGTGCTTGTCGTCGGGCGCAAATTGCGGGCAAGTCTTAACAATGCGGGATTCGAAGTCCACATGACAAGGAATTCCGACGTCTTCCTTAACCTTAACACGCGCGCAGGGCTTGCGGAACAGCACAAGGCGGACATGTTCATATCATTGCATGCGAACGCGAATCCGTCGCGCGATATGCGCGGGTTTTCTATCTTTACTTTGTCGCAACGCGCATCCGACCAAGAAGCCGCACGGGTGGCAGAGGCTGAAAACGCCGCCGACAGAATCGACGTAGACGGATTCACCGGGTTCGAAATGAATATCCGCCGCATCCTGTCCGCGTTGCAGCAATCCGAGTTGCAACAATATTCGGTCGAATTCGCGCACGGCGTGCGTACCGCCAAACGCGCCGCCGGGATTATCGAACAGCCGCGCGGAAGCGTGCGAAGCGCTCCGTTCGCGGTTCTGCGAAGCGCGACGCCGTCGGTCCTTATCGAATTGGGGCATTTGTCGCATCGCGAAGAAGAAAGGCTTCTCAACACCGGCGCGCATCAAGACAGGCTTGTCGCGGCGATAACCCGCGCGTTGCGTGACCATAATTTTGATGTATAGGGTGGGTGGCGGCGGGTGGGTTTGGTTTTTTGTAAAATTCTTCCAACAATTTCATCCTACGAACCGCCGGCCATCAACACCATTTTCCCCTTGCAATCTCCCGATGTTTCCGCAACAATCGGCAAAGGTGCGTTCAAAGAGCGTGCCGCAACTGCATATAAAAGGATATTGTTATGCGTCAAGGCAAAGTAAAATGGTACAATGGTAAAAAATGTTATGGCTTCGTTTCCCCGGAAACACCGAACGAGGCCGGTAATTCGGAAGATGTGTTTGTTCACTCGTCGTCATTGCGGGATGCGGGAATAAGGTTCCTGAACGAAGGCGATGTTATTAAATTCGGCGAAGAAATCCGCAACGGCAAGCTGTCCGCGACGAAAATCGAACTGATTTCCCGCGACGAAGAATCCGCGCGCAAGTTCCAGGAACGCCGCACCCAATTCCACGGCGACCGCCCGCGCGGTCCGCGCCGCGACCACGGCGATGAGAAGGGCGGATTCTTGGGAAGAATCTTCAAGAAATAAAAATCCGGCGAAAGCCGGATTTTTACACTTTACACTTTACACCGTACACTTTATACTCTTCTCCATGCCGACAAAGAAAACCAAATCTTATAATTTCCCGGACCCGATTGCGAATGACGCTTTAATCGGACACGCCGCCGCCGCAAAGTCTTTTATCGACGCTTTTGGCAAACGGGACGAATACCCGGTGCACCCCGTATGGATTTTGTCCGGCACGCGCGGCATCGGCAAATCCACGCTTGCGTACCATATTGCAAGATATGTTTTTAAGGAGAGTCTAGAGCTTAGGGTTGAGAGTTTGGATTTATTTGGCGATACAGGCCAGAACTCTCAACCCTCAACTCTAAGCTCTCAACTCTCTTTTCCCGTTCCCGCCGATGACCCTGTTTTTCAAAAAATGCTTTCCGGCGGATACGGCGATTTGTTTATAATCGACATCCCGCGCAATATCGACGAAAGGGGCAACCCGAAACCGGACGCCAAAGCGATAAGCGTGCACACCGTCCGCGCGATGATTGAAAAAATGCACATGACGTCGATGGAGGGCGCGTGGCGCGTGATAATAATCGACAGCATCGACGAGTTGTCCAAATCGGCGGCGAACGCGATGCTTAAACTGTTGGAAGAGCCTCCGGCGCAGACGCTGTTCCTGTTGGTGTCGCACAGTCTTGCGAACGCGTTGCCGACGATACGGTCGCGCGCGCGGATTGAAAAATTGCAACCGCTTTCGAATTCCGACCTTCGCGAATTGTTCTATAAATTTCTGCCGGACGAAGAAATCACGCCCGCGCTGATAAAACTGGCAAGCGGGTCGTTCGGCCGCATCGCGGATTTGAAAAAAAACGGAGGCGACGAATTGTATGCCGACCTGCTTGCCGTATGCGACCCGTCCGCGCCGGGCGGCGCCGCCGAAGTTATGGAGGTCGCCGTAAAAATCGCCAAAGAGCCGACGCTGCACGGGCTTGTGCTTGATGCGGCGGCGCATTTCGGGCTTTCGGATTTATATTCGGAGGTGACGCGCGAAATCGCGAATATCACCGGATTGTATCTTGAGGCGGAGATTGCGATATTCAACTTGATAATAAAGATAAAGAGCAGAAGGTAGAAAGCAGATGGCAGAAGGCAAGTTTGTTCTGTGTTGGAATTATCAGCGCAATCTCTAATTTACCCTCTGCTTTCCACCTTCTGCTTTTGCGCAAGCAAAGCGAGCAAAAATGTTCATAGACACCCATTGCCATTTTACCGAACGCCATGTGTCGGAAGATGAAATTTCCGGAATCCTGCAACGCGCAAAAGACGCCGGGGTTGAAAAATTAATTATCGTCGGCGCGGATGCCGGCGATGCGGAAAGAATTATCGCGCTGTGCGACAGGTACGACAATCTGTACGCGGCGCTTGGCATTCATCCGCACAGCGCGGGCAAAGCGATGCCGGATTACGAACACTTGCTTTCCCATCCGCGCGTGATTGCCGTTGGTGAAACAGGGCTTGATTACCATTACAAAAACGATAACAAAGACGAACAAATCGCATTATTCCGCGCACAGCTTGACATCGCGCGCGCGCATAATCTGCCCGTGGTCGTGCACAGTCGCGACGCGGAAGCGGATACGGCGGAGATTCTGTCCGCGCCGGAATATGCGGGCATGCCGGGCGTTATGCATTGCTATGCGTCGTCGTGGGATTTGGCGGACAAAATGTGCGGCCTTGGGTTTTATTTTTCGGCGTCGGGAATAATTACTTTCAAGAATGCCGAAGAAATCCGCGATGTTTTCCGCCGGCTTCCCGCGGACAGGATTCTTGTCGAAACGGACGCGCCGTATTGCGCGCCCGTGCCGCATCGCGGAAAGACTTGCGAGCCCGCGATGGTCAAAGACACGGCGAAAGTCTTGGCGGGCGTCCGCGGGATTCCCATCCTTGAAATGGAAAAAATTCTTTTAGAAAATACGTTGCGCTTGTTTCCAAAAATGTTATAATCCGTCGTAAACAAAAAGGAGTGCATCATGCCATCAATCATCGGAACACAGACCGAAAAAAACATACTGACCGCATTCGCCGGCGAATCACAGGCGCGCAACCGCTATACATTCTTTGCGGCCAAAGCGAAAAAGGAAGGCTTCGAAGCCATCGCCGCGATATTTCTGGAAACCGCGGCACAGGAAAAAGAACACGCGGAATGCCTTTTCAAAATGTTGGAACAGGGCGGGGAACTTGAAATCACCGCGTCATTTCCGGCGGGTAAAATCGGCACGACTTTGGAAAATTTGAAAGCGGCCGCATTCGGCGAACATCACGAAAATACGGAAATGTATCCGGAATTTGCCCAGACCGCCGCCAAAGAAGGATTCGAAGGCATCGCGCAAACACTGCGCGCCATCGGTCATGCGGAACGGTATCACGAAGCCCGCTATCGCGCGTTAATCGACGGCATTGAAAAGGGCACGCTGTTCAAACATGACAGAGAGGTCATGTGGCGCTGTACAAATTGCGGCAATTGGGAAATCGGAAAAGAAGCGCCGACCGTCTGCCCCGCATGCCTTCACCCACAGGGGTATTTTGTAAGCGAAGGAACGCTCAATCGTTGCGATACTAACGAAGGCTTTTGTGAACTCATGGGGTAAAATCGGTTCTAATGGCGCGTCTGTCTTGCGTTTGCCTGTTTTTGGCTTGGCCATGTATACTTGAATACACTTCCTCGCCAAAAACTTCGCAATACGCGACACCTGCACCGTTATAATCAATTTTAATAAATCCGGCGAACGCCGGATTTATTTTTTCACAATCCTGACCCCGTCCGCGCCATCGGTAATCGCATATCCCGCCGCTTCGACTTGCGCGCGCAATTCGTCGGCGCGGGCAAAGTCTTTTGCGGCTTTCGCCGCGCCGCGCGCGTCGGCAAGCGCTTGAATTTCCACAGGCACGGGCGCATCTTCGGCGATGCATAATTTCCGCGCGCGGTCCATGAATTGAAGACCCAAAAGCGCGTCGATAAACCCGAACAAAAAGAATTTTGTCGCATCGTCCGTGTCCGCATCTTTCAACAATTCTTGCACGATGACAAGCGCTTCGGCGGTGCGCAGGTTATCGTTCACGGCGGCCAGAATCTTGTCACGCCACTCGTCGTGTTTTTTGCGGTTCGGCTCATTTTGTTCCGTGCCCGCGGCCCGCATTATTTTTGCAAATTTTCGAACGATGTTTTCATACCCCGTCGCCGCGGCGTCAAGCGATTCCAAAGAAAAGTTCAGCGGGCTTTTATAATGCCCAAGCAAAAGCAAATAACGAAACGCCATCGGGTCGTAACCCAAATTAATCAAATCGGCGACGCGGTATATTTCCCCGTTTGATTTGCTCATCTTGCCGTCTTTGCCCATAAGCCATTCGTGATGCACCCAATAATTTACCCACGGCGCGCCGACGATTGGTTCGCTCTGTGCGATTTCATTTGTGTGATGGACGTTTATATGTTCATGTCCGCCCGCATGAACGTCGAAATGCGGGCCCAATAATTTCATGCTCATGGCGCTGCATTCAATGGACCATCCGGGAAATCCGGGGCCCCACGGGCTGTCCCATTCCATTTCGCGTTTTGCGCCGGTCGGCGAAAATCCCCACAATAAAAAGTCGGTCGGATTCTTTTTACCGGTATCGTCGATGCGCGCGCCGGCGCGGATTTTTGATAAATCCTGACCCGAGAGTTTTCCATAACCGGCAAATTTCGAAGTGTCGTAATAAACGCCTTTGCCCGGGATGATGTAAGTATATCCAATCGCTTCCAATTGTTTAATCATGTCGATTTGTTCGGCGATATAACCGGTCGCGCGCGGCATATGCGCCGGCCGGCCGATGTTCAGCGCGTCGGTATCGGCAACAAAAGCGTCAAGGTATTTTTGCGCCACATCCCACGCCGTAGTGCCGTCAAGCCGCGCGCCTTTTTCCATCTTGTCTTCGCCGGAGTCTTCGTCTTCATTCACAAGATGCCCGACGTCCGTGACGTTCAGGACGTGATTTACTTCGTATCCGTTTGCGCGAAACATTCGCGCGATTATGTCGAAATGCACGGTGGCGCGCATGTTCCCGATATGCTGGTAAGAATAAACCGTCGGGCCACAGGTATAAAGCCCGAGACGCCCCGGCACCAACGGTTTGAATTCTTCGGCCCTGCGGGTCATTGTGTTATAGAGTTTTATATTCATGGCTAAAAATTGACGCCGACGGCCAATCCCCAAAAATTATACCCAAGGTTGTTTTGCGTCAAATCGCCGTTGGAGAAATGCTGTACAAACAGTTCGACATTGATTCTTTTGTTTATGTTATGCCCGACGAAAGCGCGTTCGCCAAATGTGAATGAAGAGTCAAGACGCGGGGTGTATCTGTCCCGTATAAATGCGCCGATGCCGACGCCGGCCCAGAAATTCCGATACGACAACAGAACAACATCGGCGGAACCGCCGGCCACGGTCCACGGATACGAAGAGCTGTTCACATGCCCAAGATGAAGATTCATTCGCCCGTCAAGTCTGAAAAGCCGCATCGGTTGGGAATATTGCGCCATCGTGAAAAAATTATAATTTTCCAAATCCGTGTTGCCAAGCGCGTATCCGCCGTACAGCGTGAATTGATTTGTTTTTTCACCGAAAAGCACGTTCGCATCAGCGGGCGCGGTTTTGAACGACAATGCCAACAAGACAGAAAAGATTAGAATTTTTCTCAAACCATTCTCCATTTCAACCGGTCCGCCGTTGTCACGCCGCGATGACGAAATCTGGTGGCGGAGCGTATAGGACTCGAACCTATGGAGGGATATTCTCCCTCACAGATTAGCAATCTGCTGCATTACCACTCTGCCAACGCTCCGTAACTCTGCCCGTCCTTTTGCGTTGCAAAAAGTCGAGGCACTCAAATTTCTTAAATTTTTGCGATGCAAAAATTAACGAAATCTGGTGGTGCCGGTTGTCGGACTTGAACCAACGACCTACTGATTACAAATCAGTTGCTCTACCAACTGAGCTAAACCGGCGCAAGCCCAATTATGCACATTTATTTGTTGGTTTCAATATAAAAATCCGTATCCGGATACCGAATACCGAAAAAATAAAATCCCGCCGATGGCGGGGATTTTATTTTTTCGCGGGTGCTTTTGCCGCAGGCTTTGCCGCCTTGGCATCCTTTGCTTTTGCGTCCTTTGCGGGCGCGGCTGCGGGCGATGCGGCTTCTTCTTTCATTTTGCCGGTTATCGCGGCGAATGCAAGTTCCGCCTGGTGAAGGCCCAATTCGATACCGGCCGGCAATTCCAAATCGGTTCCGTGAATCACTTGGCCGATTTCGATATCCGCCAAATCAATGGTGATTTTTTCAGGGATGGCGTCGATTTTTCCGACAATCGCGACTTTGCGCACGGCAAAGTTCAATATGCCGCCCATTTTTATGCCGCGGCTTGTATCCATATTGATTACTTCGACCGGAACGGTGACGTTTACCGGTTTTTTTACGTCGATGCGTTTGAAATCCACATGGATGGGAGCATCCGACACAGGATGATATTGAATATCGACAAGCATTGCGGATTCTTGCCCGTTCGGGGTTTCGATTTCGAACAATTTCGTCCGAAGTCCCGGTTTTTTGATAAGTTGGACCCAATTATGTCCATCTATTTCAATTGCGACGGGGGTCTTTTTTTCGCCGTAAATCACGGCCGGTACTTTTTTATTGTTGCGGACGGAACGAGCGGCCCCCTTGCCGGCGACGTTACGGATTTCCGCGGTAAGTTTGATACTCATGGCGTTTCCTTATTTGTTATTACATTGGTCCCACGAAGCCCGAAGTGGCACGAAGCCTTGGCGTAGTGCCATTGGCGAAGCGGGGTGCGGCCTCCAAGGGTGCCGCGCGGGTCCGATTATGCCGCAAAATATGTGAAAATGCAAGTTTTTATTATTGATTTTTTGTTTCGGATTGTTATAGTGGCTTTATGAAAAGACTGTCCCTACTATGCTTTATGCTCTGCGGCCTTGCTTGCGCATCCGCACGGGCATCGTTCACAACGCCCGCGCGAAGCGCGTTCTTCATTGACCCCGCATCCGGCATGACTCTTGTCAATAAAGAAGCCGACGCGCTTATGCCGCCGTCAAGCATGCTTAAGCTTATGACGCTTGCTATGATTTTCGATGCGGTGAAAGACGGCGCTCTCTCATTGGACCAACGTCTGCCCGTATCCGGCAACGCAGACCATCGCCGGCCCGTTTGGGCCCCGGCAAGCAAGCTTTGCCTTGAGCGCGGCCAAGAAGTATCCGTGCGCGATATCATCATGGGGCTTATCGTCATGTCCGGCGGCGACGCCGGCGTCGTTGCGGCGGAACATTTGGCGGGCTCGGAAATCGACATGGCGGCAAGGATGACGCTTCGTGCCCGCGAAATCGGAATGGAGCGTTCGACATTCGGAAACGTGTCCGGGCTGTTTCATCCGGACAATCTTATGACAAGTCGGGAACTTGCCGTTCTTGCGCAGTATCTTATCAACGAACATCCGGATTTTTTCCCATGGTTTGCGGAGCGCCGGTTTGAATTCGAAGGATACGAAGGCGATTGGTGCCGCGAATGGGGGCGTCTGCGCGCGCGTACGTACAACAGGCTTTTGTTCCAAATGCCCGGCGCCGAAGGATTGAAAACAGGCCGCACTTCCGAAGGAGGCTTTGGCATGGTTGCGGTCGCGCGGCGCGGCGACCGGCGGCTTATCGGCGTTATCAACGGATTGATGCAGGCCAAAGACCACAACGCATTGGCCCGCGAGGCGCGCCGCTTGCTTGAATACGGGTTCGACACTACGGAAAACAGGACATTTTTCAACCCGGGCGACGTGGTTGTGCAGATTCCGGCATGGTACGGTCGCCGCCGGACGATAAATGCGACGGTTGAAAATCCGTTTGTGGTGACATTGCCGCGCGGCAAAGGCACGGCGGGGCTTCGCATATTGGCGCGCTATTACGACCCGACGGTCACGACTGTTCGCGCCGGCGACAAGGTTGGCGAAATCATCGCCGAATTCGAAGGCCGCGTGGTAAAGCGCGCGCCGCTTGTCGCGCGCGAGCGCGTCGGGCGCGTGATATTTTACGGCCGCATAGCAAAGAATTTGCAAGTTATTTTCAGAGGGAGATAAGGGGAAGAGGGCGCAAAAACAGGAAACGAAAGTGCTGGACATCAACAAAACCCTGAACTTCTATTTTTCGTCGGATGACGAAGAAATGCTTGATACCTTTCTTCCGCCGCGTGACGAATCCAAAGGCGACGCGGGCGCGCATCAGATGGGCCGGCTTGTTCACGAAATAATTTATGACGACGCGCCGCCCGAACTGTATTATTCCATTATGGAGATGGCGCAAAAATCCATAGATTTCGAAGCAAAACATTCATCCGAAAACGGCGTCACGTGTCCGCAAACGCGGTTTGGTTATCGCCTTGGGTATTTTATGTCTTTCTTTCCGGGCGCGAATAAAGTCGCGCAATTGGCGCACAGTCTGCCCGCAACTCCGCCGGAATGGACGGACGGTCTTGCGTATTCGAAATCCGAAGCGAACCCGCCGTCAAAACAAAAAATGCTTGAATGGGCGATGAAAGAATTGCCGACGGCGCTTTTTGATGGCATAACCATCGACGACCACAAGGGCACCGGGTCTTATCTTACGACATGGGGGATTAATTTTGCGAACAAGTATCCCCGAAAGCATCCCGAATATCGACGGTTTGGCGGGCATTCTCTTGTCCTTTCCGTGCGCCGCCCGAAAGCAAAGGAAAGCGCTTTTCACTTTATTGATTTTTTAATCAAAACCGCCGAAAAATTATCGGAAACGTCAAAGGACGCGCAAAAGTGTATCCAGCCTTTGATGGAGCTTGCAATCCAGGCGCGCAAGATTATCGACATCGAAACCGATTTGGGACATTCCGTGAAACAGGCGAAAATCGCCGCACAGCTTTACGACCCCATAAAGGTGAACGTCGGGTCAATGACCGCGTCGTATTATACCCAAGGCGCGGCCGAAACCGGCCCGGGATACCGCATCGCGCGATGCGTGTACGGCACGCACTTTAACCGTCTGCCGACGGTATCGCCGTCCGACAGGGAACGGAAAAGACTTGCCGCCGTTGCGATTGTCGCGACAGAGCTTCACATAATCCTGTCCGGAAAACCGTTCGACCACGACCGGCACGGCGACAACGAAGGAATATCGTTCAACGGAAATAATCTTGAAATCGGAATCTTCGATACCGGCGCCCAGATGCTTTCCGCGCCGACGACGGAACAAAAAAAGGTATTCGCCGACTGCATTGTGAACGCGCTTGTAAATTCCGCGCGTAACAAATACGGTCCGCTTTCGTCGCTTAAACATACCATAGGACAGAAATCCCAAGAATTAAAAGACCGTCCCGAAGATTTGGATTATATCAACGCGGTGCTTCGCGCTGCGATTTCTCTTGGCGATTATATAAAGCACATGCGCGGCAACGATTGGAAACAAATCGGCGTCGCGCTTTTGAAAACGGGGCAAATCGACCCGGTTATTTCGGCCCGGGTTAAAAAACGTCTTTTGCAGATTGCGCGCAACAAAGGCAAAGACAAATTGAAAGGGATGGGGATTTTGAAACTGTTTGCGAACCTTGTCCCGGAAGATGCACGGGAGCGGGCGGAAGAAGAAATATATTATCCGCGCAACCCGAATCCGTTTGCGGGGAATAAAAAATCTTCGCCGAAAAAAACGGGACAGCGTTACGAAAAAATCCCCGTCGCGATACATGATTATTCGTTGGGAAAACAGGGCCTGTTAAGGCACATCGTCCGCATTGCCGCCAAAACTCTTTAATTATAATCGCCTATTGCTTTTAACAATTCCGCGGCCGCGTTTGTGGTCGCGATTTTTTTCGACGCGCCGCTGCCCGTTGCGGAATGCCCAAGCGCCGTCACGCGGACATTGAATACAGGACTGTGCGACGGGCCGCCGCTTTCCAGAAATTCATATTCGGGAAGGGCGCCGGCGCCGGAATGCTGCGCCAATTCTTGCAAAGCGGTCTTCGCGTCTTTCGGCGGCGTTATGTTTGCGCGCGCAAGCGGGGCCCATATTTCAGAAATGACCGCATGCGCCGCATCGAATCCTCCGTCAAGAAATATCGCGCCGAATACGGATTCCATCGCGTCGGCCAAAATATGTTTTTTGCGTCCCGCGGTCATATGCCCGTGACGAACCCGTTTTCCGATGTCGTATTCCGCCGCAACATCGGCAAGCGTGTCGGACGACACAAGCGCCCCGTGGCGCCGCGCCAATTCGCCTTCGGTTTCATCCGGAAATATTTCGTAAAGCAGCGCCGCGACCGAAAGTCCCAAAACACGGTCGCCAAGGAATTCCAGACGCTCGTTATTATTGTCCGCGTCCGCCCCGGACTGTGTCAATGCAAGATTGAGCAGTTCGGGATTCTTGAAGTCGTAATTTAATTTTTTCATTCTCGTTTCGGTATCCGGCTACCTTATAACCAATCCAAACCGGTTCCATCTCATCTTGTCAAACCAGGACCAGACGAATAAAAGCGGCGCGTAATAATTATGCGAATACCATACGAACCACACGCGGCCGATTAAGTTGTCGCGCGGGACAAACCCGACGTCTTCCGCGCGTGAATCGCGCGACATGTCGCGATTGTCGCCAAGCATGAAGTAATGCCCGGCCGGCACGGTGAACAATTGCGTGTTGTCGAAATGTTCGTTGTCGGAAATTTCTATGATGCGGTGACGGACGCCGTTCGGAAGAACCTGTTCGTATTCCGTCGCGTCGATAATTCCGCATTCCCACGGCACGCGGCGGCAGAACGCCGAAGACCTGTATTGAATCGTGAAATTGAATTCCGCGGGCCTGTTGTCGACAAAAATCCTGTCGCCCCGGATTACCATGATTTTGCCGTCCGGGTTTACGCGCTGATACCCCGCGCGGCGCAATGATTTAGGCACATTGGCGATGACATACGGTTGTGGGTTTTCGCGCACCGCAACGACTCCGTTGATATACAGCCGTCCGGAAATTATTTGAACCGTATCGCCCGGAAGCCCGACAAGCCGTTTGACATAATCGATCTTGCCGCCCGGTTTTCTGAACACTATCACGTCGCCCATTTCCGGGTCGGTTCCGAAAGCCCGTCCTTCCCAAAGATTCCACGAACCGAACGGGAATGAATTCCTTGAATATCCGTAAGACCATTTTGTAACGAACAAATGGTCGCCCACATGAAGGGTCGGAATCATAGACCCGGATGGGATGTTAAACGGCTCTAACAGAAGACTGCGGAAAATGATGGCTATAAGGCCGGCCCAAAAAAATGTGTTTATCCATTCGCGTACCGGGTTGTCGGGTTTTTTCTTTAACGGTTTTATCATAATGGTTTCCTTTAGTGCGACGCATGATACCCGCCGCAAAGCGGAAAAGCAAATGTAAAATCACAACCGCTGTGCGAATTTCTTCAATTCGTTAAAGTGTTTCTTTGCGTCCGCGATGTCCTTTGCGTTCATGGTCACGTATCCGTATGCTTCGCCCGCCGCGCCGCTTGGCAAATCGACAAGAAGCACTTCGTCGTTAATGCCGCCCCATCCCGCCCCGATGGCTTTAAGCAATTCGGGCGCGTCTTTGCGCAAAGCGTCCGTATCGACCCACATGACGTTGATATGCGGGTTCGACACATAGTCGCGAATATTGGCATTTTTTTGATTTTTCCGCGATGCCCGCCCCGAAAAAAGGAATATGCGCGTCATTTTCACGCCGCGTTGCGCCGCGTCAAGGTTGTCTTGTTTGAATTGCCGCTCCATCGCATTGTCGGTCCATTCGACCTTGTTGGACATGGGCGACACAATCCAGATATTATCGCCGGGCTTTGCGGCCGTATAAACCCGGTGCAACGTGGCGTAATACCGCGCCGAATTCATGTTATCGCTGCGCTGACGCGCGTCAAGGGTAAGATTGTCGATGTCAAGTTTTATATCCATCCCGGTCATATATTTGTGCCGCGTGACCATCAAGAACGCGTCGTCCGCAATATCCGCAAGGTGGCGCGCGGATACGGCGGCGGTGATGGAATTGATGCGAACGCCGTAAAGTTCCGAAAGGTGCGGCGCTATATTCCGGACGAAATTGGTGTCCGGCGGGTTGATGATGACTATGCCGGATTCATAGTTCATTTTTTTAACAAGTTCGCGCACAAGAAAATTCATGGGTAGAACGCCTTCGCGAAATTCGCGCGAAAATTCGTCGTAATCGAAACCGATGCCGCCGCCCGATGCCGCAAAGTCTTCGGCGATGACCATGCCGTCAATATATTCGTCCACCGTATTAATTGCGCCGCGCATGGCATCAAGATTGCCAAGGTTCAAATGGGTATCGTCGGAATACCTGTCAAAGACCGATGAAAAACCGATGACCTCCAACCCGTTGTCGCGCAATGTTTTCGCAATCGCGGCGCCAAGTTCCGTATTAATGCCGGCAACGACGATGCGTTTTGCCCGCCGTTCAAGCTTTGCATACCGCGCCCGTCCGTCGTATGGTCGTGCGGCGTCTCCCGGAATTCGCCACACCTTGCCCGCCTTTACCGCGCCGGCAACCCGCCCGGCGGAAAGCAGGGCGATAACCCGCCGCGGGGACAGGGCCCACAGCCGGGCTGCATCATTTACGGTCATAAATTGCATTTTTTACCCCATTTTTATTCATTCGGAACAGATTATAGGAATAATACCGGCATTTTGCAAGCTGTTTTTGTGAATATTATCCGATTATACAAACATATTGTTCCTATATTGGAATAATAGGGTATATATTTATTGACAAACGTCTTTACGAGGCTATATTTATATCGAAACAAACAACAATAAAAGGAGACTGTTATGGCAATATTTATCGGCGGTCGTGAAAAAACTGCATGGACGGAAGTAATCAAAAACGTGCTGACAGGGGACAAGCTTACCAAAAATCCTGTGGCGGGCATGGTGACCCAATACCTTTTGGATAATCCGAAAAAGGTCCGGGACAAGGAACGAATATTTGCTTATCTGCCGCAAATAGTATCCCCCGAGAAAGGCAGGCTGGACATTATCGACCACCAGTTTGACGTCATAGATGGATTGGATACCACCGGCGGCGGCATAAAACCCAATAGAAATCTGGCCATAATATGCGACGATGGCGCCGGCGAACTTCCGCCCGATGCCCATAAAGTCATGGCGAATATCCCGTTCATGGTGGATTTGCATCTGCGCCCGGGCGCCGTGGTGAATCATAACCTGTGCGAAGACAAGTGCTACAAGGCGACCGAAGTCAACCTTGCCCAGTATTGTGGCGCGAAAATAGTATCAATGGATTCGGAAACATTGAATTTTATCGACATGGATGCCGCCGAGTTCAAACAGCAATACGGAATCCAAGAACTTGTCGTGCACCACGGGCTGTACAGTTTCTGGTTCACCAATTGGAAGGGGGCCGTCATTGCCTTCAAATACAAAGACGGCGTTGAAAACGAAGCGACATACGAATCCAAACGGGAAATAGTGGCGGGACTTGCCGCGGAATACGCGCTTAACGGGTATCAGATATATCATCCGAAAAGCGGCAGCATAATAACCGACGGCAATATAATCAATACGGTGCTGCGCGAATATTGGCCGGACGGTTTCGAATCCAAAGCCATTATTCCACGGACAGAAGCGATGAAAATCATGCGCCCGTGTCTGGCCCCTGATAAAAAACCGGGCCCATGCATGGGATTCCCGTGTTGCTCTTACGCAAGGAAAAGAGGACGTTAAACAAAAATCCGCCTTTCGGCGGATTTTTTAACGAGAATAGAATTCGATAACCAGTTCCGGCTGCATAAGCACCGGGTACGGCACGTCTTCAAACGCAGGTTTGCGGACGAATGTTGCGGTAAAGCCGGCCGAGTCGACCTTTACATAATCACAGAAATCGCGTTCCGCGGATTCAAGCGCAAGGACGACCAACGGCATTTCCTTTGCCTTGTCGGAAACGGTTATGACGTCGCCCGGCTTAACCTGGTACGAAGAAATCTTTACGCGTTTACCGTTGACGTTGATGTGGCCGTGGCTTACCAATTGGCGCGCGCTGAAAACCGTCGGCGCGAATTTGGCGCGGTATACGATTGCATCAAGCCGCGATTCAAGCAAGCCAATCATGTTTTGATTCGTTTCGCCTTTCATATTGGCGGCTTCGTCATAATATTTGCGGAATTTCTTTTCGCCTATGTTGCCGTAATAGCCTTTAAGCGTTTGTTTCGCGCGAAGCTGTTTACCGTAATCGGAAGCGGTCCCGCTGCGCGCGGTCGGTCCATGCTGTCCCGGTTTGTATTTGCGTTTGTTGAACGGGGACTTTGCCTGACCCCACAGATTGACGCCAAGTCTGCGTCCGATTTTAAGTTTGCGCGTGCTGCGCTTTGCACCAAGCCGTGCCATGTTTTATCCTTTTGGTTTTGCGGTGCCAGCGTTTCCAGAATCCTTATCGCTTCCAAGACCAAAAGACATTGAAAGGTTAATCAGTTCTGATGTGCCGGCGTTTTTAATTCTTTATTAGAATGGTGCGGATGGTGCGTATTCGCAGATTTTCGTCGTGGTCAAGCGTACTTTGGTACACGACCCGCGCAAAAATCAAGAAACGCAAATTAAACGCGCCGTTATAATAAAAAAGATTGGCAGCCCCAGGGGGATTCGAACCCCCGTTCTCGCCTTGAAAGGGCGGTGTCCTAGGCCTCTAGACGATGGGGCCAGACTGCCATGTTTGTCCCGGTCCGTCTGTTGCCTGCGCAACAACCGAGGCACCCAATTTTCTTAATTTCGCGCTTCGCGCTTAATAACGAAAATTGGTGGCGGGATTGACGGGGCTCGAACCCGCGGCCTTCTGCGTGACAGGCAGACGCTCTAACCAACTGAGCTACAACCCCGACTCTGCCCTCCGCGGTCTTGACGACGGGAAAGCCCGCAAATATTATATTGTTTTTTTGCATTTTGCAAGGAAAAAATCATTTTGTCCTTGCTATAGTTTGCTTTTGGTCATAGAATCACGCTTGTAACAATTAAACAAAGGATAGAAAATGAACAAACAAATGTTAATCAAAGTCGCAGCGGGCATAGTCGCAATCGGCGTCGTGGCGATTATAATCACAATGGTCGCGCGTCCTTCGGCGCAAAGCAGAGCGGCACAGAAAATCGACGCCATATTTGCCCAGACCAATATGCCCGAAGATATGCGGGAATGCATGGAAACGCACTTGAGGCGGACGCTTAGCAGGAAAGAAGCAAAAGCGATTCTGAAAGCAGACGGCGCGTCCGATTGGCCCGATTCCGTTGGACCGAAATTACGGGAAGCTTTTATCCCATGCGCAATGGCTGAATAAGAAAAATCCCGCAACGCGGGATTTTTTATTAAATGGTAAAAAAAGCGCAGGGAAGTCTTTTACCTGCGTAATTTATCCCTGGTCGCCATTAAAATCTTGCCAAGATTGTTTTCACCAACGCCATTGCAGATTCCCCAATAGACATCGCCCCAGGTATTGCCTTCTTGCAAAATTGCATTTTTCGTTTTCAATAACATCTTTTTCAATTCCGGATGTTGGAATTTCTGCCAAACCAAATCCTCCATGACGCTGTATTTTACGGCATCCCAGTCTTTCCTTGTCGGAATGCCGCCGCTTTTTGATAAAGCCACCGCTTCGAACGGGTTCATCTGCGATATTTTATATCGTAATTCCATATCCATTGTTTTGGCCGCTTGATAAGCGGTCTCGGTGCATGAAAATAACACTCCATAATAGTAAATTTTTAATTTATGCGGATATTGCCCATTTTTTTTGAATGGATAAAAGTTGGACAGAAATCTTGCGTCCGGCGTTGTAAATGTCGGAATAATTTTTGTTTGTTTGAATAAATCGAACGGCCACATAATATAACCATGCTCCGGGTTATTATTGTTTGATTTCTAATTCGCAATTTGCATTCCATCGGATGTCCGGCATTTTGACAGACAGCGGATTGTCTTTGAAATGCGCCAGCGCTTTCACCAGATAATCATTAAAATCTGTCCGATTTGCCCACAACGGTTCAATAACGGCATGATATGGCGAATTCATTTGGTTGTATAAATCGCCTTGTCCGGCATAATCCTTCCATTCGTCGCCAAACTCGCGGCTGATTATGGCGCGCGCGGACATTTCGGCAAGCCCCCAAACGCTGGTCGGGTCGTATTCATCGCACGATGCACCGATAGTGGCATATATTTCTTTCAGCGTCTGCGACAAAAGGATTTCATAATCCGCAAGGTTCGGATGCCTGCCGGCCGCCCACACTTCAACCCCGTCTTTTTTCCAATTGGAATATCCGCCGGAGTCTATATTGTGGATTTTATATTCCGGAACGGAATGTCCGAAGATTTTATCTAAACTTGTGCGATTCACTTTTTACCTTCTTCGGATGATTATAACGGGCTATTTCCATAAATCCAGCAAGAATAAAGCATAGGCACCGGTCATTAAAAACCCGCCATCCGGCGGGCTTTTATTCAAGACAACAGTTTACGGCATTCTTTACCCAAGAGCCCAAACGGCCGGTAAGGCCTCCCCCCTTTTCCGCGGGCGCTTCGGCCGGCGCCGATGCGGCGGGCGCGGCGGCTGTTTTGGTTTCGGGCTGTGCCTCTTTTTTCACATCATTCACCCAGATGTCCAAACCGTGCGGCAATTTATCGTCTTTCTTTTGCGTGCCCGACAAATCGACAAGGTCCATATTGATTCCCCAGAACAACGAATACAAATCGTACGCTTTGTTGAACATGTTGTACGCTTCGTCGTTTTTGCCGGCGCCAAGGGCCTTGGTCCCAACTTCCATAAGGCGCATGCTTGCCGCCAAAAGGTGTTTCGATATGCACCAGACTTCGCCATGGTCGCCGCCGGATTTTTTCACGACGCGGTCCATCAATTCTTTGCGCATTTCGCGGACGATGTTGATAAGGTCATAGAATCCGGTCTTGCCCGTTTTGCCGCCGCTGAAGAAAAAGTGCTCTTCAAGCGATGTAAGGTTCATCAGCGCGACCGTCAAATCCTGGTCCGATGACAAATCCAACGGGTTCGCCTTTTTCGCGGCGTCCGCTTTTTCTATAAGTTGTTCCATTGAAAGTTTTTCTTTCTTCATTTTTTACTCCTGTGGCTCTATATGTTCAATCATTTCCATTTCTTCAAATTCCGCGGACTCTTCGCACGGCGGAAGATTCTGAAGCGGGCAGGGCGTATCATCGGTCAAGCGCAGCGCGCCGGCAAGAACAGCCGAAGCGATTAACAGGGCGCCGATCGGCCATACGACTTTCTGCATCGGGAACCACGAGACGCCGCCATTGCGTTTCTTGATGCGGTTGTGCCAGCTTGCGGCGGCATAGAACGTGACCATACCGACGATTATGCCGAACAGGAACTTATCAATCCCAAGGAACGTATATTCGCCGAACGGATTGGCATTGGGAAGAAGCCAAGTCATCGGCAGCAATGACAGCCACAAAGCGGCGGCAAGAAGATACCAAAGCGCGTTCTTCACGCCTTTTTTGTGCATCTTGCTTGTGGTCCAGAATATAAGCGAAAGGACAAGTCCGCCCGCCCAAACACCGGTTATCATGTCATCGACGCCAAGGAACCGCATTCCTTCCAATCCGATGGCGATGCCGGCGGTGCAGACCGGGCACACGGCAAGTGCGGCAACCGGCATAAAGCCCAATGCAAATACTGGGATAGTTTTCAAAAGTTTTTTCATGGTTTCTTTCCTTTTGGGTTATTTCAAGTTTTTTATAACAACTTTCGGAAATCCAGTCAACTATAAATTAGACCATGATGACGGCGCGCATGTGCGCGCTGCGCGCCCGCGGATTTGCGGCGATTTCGGCATCCGTCGGCGTGGCGGTTTTTAATAATCGCATGGGCGCAGCCCCCGCGTCCGGTGCGGTCGGTAATTTCGGGTCGCCCTTTGCCGTCGTCCATTCGCGGAATGTATTTTTGACAAGTCTGTCTTCCAAAGAATGAAATGTCACGCAAACGCATACGCCGCCCGGCGCAAGCAATTCCGGCACGGCGGAAAGCGCCGCCGCAATTTCACCCAATTCATCATTGACCGCGATGCGAAGCGCTTGGAACACCGGCGCAATGTCTTTCGGGTTATAAATCAAATCGCGTAATTCAAACGTAGTTTGCGGTAACTTTTCTTTCATCGCGCGCGCAATTGCGGACGCCTTTTTCACATCGCCATATTCGCGTAATATGCGGACCAGGTTGGCGACCGAAGAAATTTCTATTAACTGTGCCGCAGTCTGCAGGGGGCGGATATCAAAGGCCCCCGTATCCATCCGCATATCAAGCGGCGCGTCAAACCGCCAAGAAAATCCGCGCTCTGCCGTATCAATCTGCATCGACGACACGCCGAAGTCGAAAACAATGGCGTCAATTTGAGATTTGAAATTTGAAATTTGAGATTTGAGATTCGAAAACGGTTTGTTAATAAGTTCAAATTTTCCAGGGAACTTGGCCGTCAATTTTTGCGCCGTGGGTAAAACCGACGGGTCGCGGTCGAAAGCAATCACATTTGCCCCGCGTTCCAAAAATGCGCGCGAATATCCCCCCGCGCCAAAAGTGCAATCGGCAATAACTTTGCCGGACACGTTTCCAAGCGTGCGCAAGACTTCATCCAAGAGAACGGGTATGTGGTTCATATGCCTTATTCAATCGTTGCGCGGACGTCGATTGCGCTCAAATCCGTCATTATGTTCGGGGTCAGTGTAACCGACGCCGGAAGCGCCAGGCAAGTGGGCTTTCCCGTATCGCCAAAGCATACCGCCACTTTCGTTCTTCCGGGTTTTAATCCGTCGATTATTTTTTTTACATCCGGCAACGATTCTTGTTTCGCAACGCTGATGGTAAGCCTTGTTGCTTCGCCCGCCATCCATCCGGACAGCGGTTGCACGGAATCGACGAACAGCGATACGGAATCGTCGCGCACGGCGGTGCGGCCGATTAACAAGACCAGTGATTCGCTCTGGACGACGTTCGCAATCGCGGGGATGGCGTCGCCGAACGCGACGGCGTCGATATTGCCAAGGCTGTCCGACGCGTTGATTGTCATCATCGCGTTTCCGTTTTTGGTCGTGCGGCGGTTCCAAGAATTCACCGACACCGCGATTTGCACCGGCATGCGGTCGCGCGCGCGCTGCAGGCTTTCGGAAGTGGTAAGCTTTGCACGCTTTATAATATTCTTGTACTGGTCAAGCGGGTGCGCGGATATATAGTACCCAAGCACGGAATGCTCCATCGCCAATTGTTCGCCGAACGTCCACGGCGCGACGCGTGTCATATTTTTTTGCAATTGGTTTTCCATGACGTCGTTCGCGCTTGTATCTTCGAACAGCGAAAGCGACCGGCCGGCGTCTTTGGATTTCGCGGCGTAATTTATAATCAAATCGGTGTTCATAAAAAGTTGCGCGCGATTTTGGACAAGAGAATCAAATGCGCCGACTTTCGCAAACGATTCAAGAATTCTTTTATTGATAAACGGCGCGCATCTTTTTGCGAAATCGGTTATGTTTTGGAATTTGCCGCGGCACTCGCGTTCTGCGACAATCTGGTCCGTTGCGGTCGTGCCCACGCCCTTGACCGCGGACAGCGCGAACACGATTTTGCCGCCTTTGACGCTGAACAAACTTTCGGAATTATTGACATCCGGTGGAAGAATTTCAAGATTGAAATTGGATTTCGCGTCGTCGATATGAAGCGCAAGCTGTTCCGAATCGCGGATGTTGGACGACATGCTTCCCGCAAAGAATTCCGCGGGATAATTGGCTTTCAAATACGCGCACTGGGTCGCGATGACGGCGTATGCGACGGAATGAGATTTGTTGAACGCGTATTCCGCGAATTTCATGAATTGCCCGTAAAGTTCTTCGGCCTGGTCCCGCAGCAGGGTTTTTTCCCGTTCGCATCCTTCGACGAATTGGACGCGCATCTTGTCCATGACTTCTTTAATCTTTTTGCCCATACCCTTGCGCAGGGTATCGGATTCGCCGCGCGTAAAGCCCGCAAGCGTGCGCGACAATTGCATGACCTGTTCCTGATAAACGATAATGCCGTACGTTTCTCTAAGGACTTCTTCGGCCTTTGGATGGACATAGTCGACTTTTTCAACGCCGTGCATGCGGTCGATATAGGACGGGATATACTGCATCGGGCCCGGCCGGTTCAATGCGGTAAGCGCGGCGATATTCGCGAACAGCGTCGGCTGCATTTTTTTAAGCGTCTGCTGCATAAACGGGGCGTCGTATTGGAATATGCCGATTGTGCGCCCGGCGCGCCACACGCGTTCGAAAGTCTTTTCATCTTCCAACGGAATGGTGTCCAAATCAATATTGACGCCGTGATTTTCGCGAATCATCTTTACGGCGTATTTAAGGATGGCAAGCGTTTCCAATCCCAAAAAGTCAAATTTTATAAGCCCCACGGATTCCAAATAATGCCCGTCGAATTGACACGAAGGCATTTCGTTGGACGGGTCGCGGTATACCGGCGCGACTTCGACGGTGGGTCGGTCGCCGATGACGAAACCGGACGCGTGTTGGCCCATGTTTCTGTACGCGCCTTCGATTTCCATGGAAACGTCGATGACTTTGCGAAGGTCCGCGTCGCCGTCAAGCAGTTCTTGGATATCGTCGGATTTCTTTATCGCGTCGGATATTTTTTTCGCGTCCGACGGGATAAGTTTCGCAAAGCGGTCGGTTTTGGAATACGGCATTCCGAATACGCGGCCGATGTCGCGGATTGCGCCGCGCGCCTGCATGCTGCCAAAGGTGATGATGCGGCAAATATGGTCCGCGCCGTATTTTTCGCAAAGGTAATTGATGACGCGCTCCATTCCCGCCGGTTCGAAATCGACGTCAAAATCCGGCATGTTTATGCGGTCCGGATTCATAAATCTTTCAAACAGCAATCCGTATTCCAAAGGATTGACGTTGGTAATGCCAAGCGCCCACGCGACGATGGACCCGACGCCCGACCCGCGGCCCGGTCCCACAAGCACGTCGTTCCTTTTGCACCAGTCTATATAGTCCGCCACGATAAGGAAATATCCCGGAAACCCCATGCCGACGATGACGTCGCATTCGAATTCCAATTGGTCGTAATATGCCTTATGTTCGCTTTCCGGAATGTTTTTTTCAAAAAGCCGTTTGGCAAGGCCTTTGCGCGAATCATCGCGCAGCATTTGACATTCCGCTTCCAAATTATCGGCGAATTTCGGAAGCAGGGGCGCCGACCGGGTATCGACAAGAAACGCACAGCGCTTTGCGATGACGTTTGTGTTTTCTATTGCTTCGGGCAAATCGGAAAACAATTCGCGCATTTCATCCTGTGATTTGAAATACTGGTGGCAGTTTTTGCGAACTCGGTCCGGGTCGATTACTTTGGTCTGTTGAAGGACGCATGAAAGGGCGTCTTCGGCTTCGTAGTTTTCCTGTTCTGCAAAAAAGACGTCGTTCGTCGCGACAATCGGGATATTTAATTCGGCGGCAAGTTTTAAGAACACGGGCTCGGTTTTGATTTCGGCGTCCAATCCGTGCCGCTGGATTTCCATATAAAACCTGTTGCCGAAAATTTGTTGCATCCGCCCGGCGAAGTCGCGGGCAAGGTTGTCTTGACCATTCAATATCGCATGCCCGATGGGGCCGCCGTGCCCGCCTGATAAACATATGATTCCGTCCGCCATTGTTGCCAAATCATCCCAAGTAATACTGGGGCCAAGATGCCGGTCGTCGCGCCGCATATACATAAGCGAATTAAGCTTGCAAAGGTTTTTCCACCCAATCTTGTCTTTGGCAAGCAATACGATTTGCGACAACTGGTCGGCGCGCAGAATCTTCGGGTCTATGTTTTGATGGTGGTTAAGCGTCGCGGTGATGCCGATTATCGGCTGAATCCCGGCGCCGGGCGCAAGGGCGGAAAATTCCGCGGTCCCGGACATAAGGTTGCTGTCGGTAATCGCCGCCGCCGGCATGCCGTATTTCTTGCAAAGGCTTATAAGCGTCGCGCGGTTCGGGGCCTTGGCTGTGATATGCAGAGTGCCTGTTCCGATAGAATATCTTGTATGCACGCGAAGATGGACGAATTGATTCATAGTCAGCGGTTAGTGTTAGCGTTAGCGTTAGTGGTTAGCAGTCAGTAGTTGTCAGTCCTTTATAAAGGGCAAGTTGTCTAGTATAATAGACAGCTGGCAACTATTGCTACAGCACTACCACTAACCCGACAATAGCAACTTGAGTCCGTCGGCGCAACCCCAAAAACACCCAAAATAATTTGACAAATTTGAAATTAGACGCTATCATGAACAGGTCATAAATCAAGAGGATTACGATGAAAATAACAATGAAATATGTAGACCCGAAAATGTCGCTTCCGCTGCCGACAAGTCCGGAAGTCGCGGACATGCCCGTCGAACATTTGGCGGAATTGGCGGCATCGTACGAATGTATGGCCCAATTGACCAATGTTCTGGAAGATGAATCGCCCGAAGTGGGCAAACAGTATTGGGATTGCGCCGCAGAATTCAAGCGCCTTGCGATTGAAAAATCTGCGGTCGAGAAATGGTTGAATCAACTGGCATCACTGGTGCCGAATGAAACAGAAACGACAGAAAAAAAGAAATTAAGGCGCAACGGCCCATGCCCGTGCAATTCGGGCTTGAAATTCAAACGTTGTTGCAAAAGCTGGGGCGAGCGCAAAACGAAACCGCAAATAAGCGCTCCGGTGCTTGTTGTGGAAAAACCTCGCACCTGGGGTTCTTTTGCCCGCCGTCACAGTTG